>MFOC01000007.1:248628-405078 GCA_001782235.1 Candidatus Levybacteria bacterium RIFCSPHIGHO2_02_FULL_40_18 | reverse complement strand
TTTATAATAAATAGCATCTACTGTATAACCTGTATCTGCAGTTGCTGAAATTGTTATAGTTGTAGGATCAGAGTAATACTCAAAGTTATCACCAGGTGATGTTGGAGCTGGAGCTAAATCTATATTACTAGATGGTCTATTGTGGACTTGTGCTTCAGCTGTTTTTAATAAACCTACAGTAAGCAACAGGAAGCTAGCTATTAATGAAAATGTGATTATTCTTTTTATGTAAGCTAGCATTTCTAGGACTTTACTACTTATTAAATATTTTGTCAAATTTATACTTAAATAAATATAAATTTTATTACAAATTCTTTCTTCTTATTAATTCATTTATACTAGGCCCGTATAAACTTTCAATTGCGATTCCTTTATCTTCACACTTTTTAAGTCCATATACATTAATACTGTAATTATCAGATTTTGTCTTTATTGACTTTTTAAGTTCTAAAAATTGATGCATGCCAGATCTATGATTGTTTCTGGCAACATAAAATACGGGTTTGCTTGATGTTATACAGCTATATTGTTCAATTCCAGGAAACAATGCAGAATCCATTCTAAATGTAAGAAGATTATTGGTCATTTGGGAATAAACATCTATTGCGTTTTCTGGATTACCAGCAGTGAGAGCAAAAAATACATATCCATAATCTTCACCTGCTTCTTCTGTAATATATGAGACTAATTCATTTATTCCATAACCTGATGTTTGACCATAAATATATCCAGTTTCAGAATAACTAGTATAATCTGATATTTTTTTAATATATTGATAAGGATTAACAATAAGATACAGAGAAGAAATCAATGGAGTTAAAACGATAAAAACTACTATTATCTTTGAAGCTAGATCATACTTTTTTATATTCCAAAACTTATCCAGAACATAAGCTGAGCATATAGTAAGAAACGGAAGAAATGGCACAAGATATCTTTGAGACTGACTTCTAGTTAAAATAATTTCCATTAATAAACTTATACAAAATACAAAAATAAATATTGCTTTATCACGCTCTTTTAATTTTGCAATAAGAAAAATCCCTGTTAGAGAAATTATAAAAACTAATGGAGTAATAAAAAATAATCCTATTTCAAAAAATCCAATTGAATTATTAACCCAGGAGTTGATAGGAAAATGTAATATTTCACCAAACGTATATGAATATCTACTATTTGATGAAAGTGCCTCCCAGAAGACAGGATTAATTAATATTAATGTGTCTACTGCAAGAAATGCTCCAATAGAAATAATCGCTGGAGTAGTTAATTCTGATCTTTTCTTTATAACTATTTGCCACAGCAATATTAAAGTCATTGGAAAAGCAAAAATTAAAATGGTAGTTTTTATAAAAAGTCCTACTCCAAAAAATATTCCTAGCAGGGAAGCGTTTTTATAATCTGGCTTTTGTATGAATTTTAAGAAATAATAAAAACTCCAGATTATCGAAAATATTAATCCTGCTTCAAGCAGTGCTTGCCTATTGTAGAATACAAAAATTGGAATAGTAGAAAAAAGCAATGAACTAAATATTGCAACCCTTTCATTAAATAAAGCTTTTGCTGTTAAATACAAACCAATTAAACTAAAACCCCCAAGCAGTACAGAAACAAACCTTCCAGTGAGTAATGGGTCATTTGCAAAATTTGATGCAATTCCAAATAACCACATCATTAGAGGTTGTTTTCCATCCGTCATCGATTGATAAAGATATCCAGGCCAATGAGCAGCCGTCCAACCCCAATCTAAATAAATAGCTTCATCATTAAAGATTGGTAATTTTGTAAGATTAGTCACATACAATGTGAAATAAATTAACAGTACAAAAACTAAGTATTTATATTTTTTTATTTTTTGAATTAATGAATTTAAACTAAATTCAAAAGATAATGACTCTTCAGACATAGATAAATATTATCCCAGACAATAAAAAGAAGCAACCAAACCAACTAAGTCAAAATGCAAATACTCTTTTTTACTGTCTCATTTGTCTCACCTGTCCCGCCGTAGTTTTAACGAAGGAGGATTTAGCCTGAAGCGTGAGACAGTGCTATAAGGACTGAAAGGTTCTAGACCGAGACTCTCAGCCAAGTCTATGCCGACAAATATTGAAAAAACTTTCAGCCGGGCAGGAAATGGTTTGAGCTTGAAACTTTTATCCTCCCGGGGGGCAGATTATTACTTAACTGATGTCTACCCCGATGGGACTAAGAGAATTTATCGAATTGAATGCGCCGGTCGTACTTCTGTAATCTACAGATCCCCTCAAAGATATTCATTACTTCGAGGACAGAACAGAAATGCACATGTTCTTGACAAAGGAAACTTCGAAGTTAAAAAAGTCCTATCAGAAGAGAATCGCATGTTTTATTTATAAGAAGAAGTGGCGGACGGCCAACTGAAAAAGTAAGAATCAGCCACAAATGAAACTTCACAATGTTGAGATAAAGGCAAGATGTCTGTTGTGGGGGTTTAATTGATTCCTACTTGGTCTTCGAGGTTTTCGATTCTCTTCTCAAGTTCCGCTCCCTGAGTCTCTATAATTTCATGAATAGCTTTTGTTTCAAGTGCTAGATCGTCTACTTTCTCAGTCAAAGTGTCGATTTTCTTTTCTAATGGTCTTATGGCTTCTTTTAAATCTTTTTTTGTCAACATTGAAATCTTAATATACTATCAATAACTAACGATTTGCAAGATAACAAATCATATCAATTTTATATCTAATTGGTGTACCTTGCAGCTTTGCTGTGATATAATTCAGGCACGGTGATAGTTAAGAAGAGGGACGGATATTATATTTTATCGGAGAAGACCAGAAGAAACCTTGGTGGGCCGTATAAAACCCGTGATGAGGCTGTAAAAAGACTCCGTCAAGTTGAATTTTTTAAGCATCGACCCCATTAGATAACTTCTTATCTAACGGGGTGATTTGATATACTCTCTCCATGAACTTCAAATATAAACACGCAATCCTAGGCGGGACCTTCGATAGATTACATGTAGGCCACAAGCATTTTATAGAGGCTGCCGAAAAAGTTTCCGAGCACGTTACTATTGGTCTTGTCACAGATAAATTTTTAGGAGATCGTCTTCATAAAGACATCATCGAACCATACGGAGTCCGAGTACAAGAATTAAAACAATATTTAATATCGAAAAAATACGACGCTAAAACAGAAATTCATCCTTTGAATGATATATTCGGACCCGCATTAAAAGATCCAAATATCAATATGGTTTTGGCAATTGATGAAAGCGTTGCAAATGCAAAATTAATAAACCGAGGACGGGAAAAAAGAGGACTTGCTGAACTCGAAATTGTAGTTGTCCCGATGATAAAAGCTGATGACGGCGGATTTATTTCTTCGAAACGGATAAGAAACGGGGAAATAGACAGGAATGGGAAAGCTTATTTAAAACTTTTTACAAACACCCTTCACGTCCCAGAAAATCTAAAACCTGAACTAAGAAAGCCCTTTGGCAAAGTTATAATAAGCCTCACCGATTATAAGAAAATTCGAGCCGCCGATCGAATGGTCATAGCTGTAGGCGATATTGTAGTTTCAAATTTTATTAAGGTAGGATTTCAGGCGAATATTTCGATCATAGATCTAAAAACAAATAGACAACCAATTATGGATCGGACTATTCTGGAATCACTACCAATGACAGACATAAAGACCGAAAACGAGCCTTCAACAATAGAAAGAGGTGCGGTCAGGGTACTAAATTCGATTTTACGAAAAAGCACAACTTCTAATAAGAACTATACCATCGAAATAGAGGGAGAGGAGGATCTTTTGGCGATTCCTGCAATATTACTTGCGCCACTCGGATCAATTGTTTTATATGGAATCCGCGGCATTGGGGGAATAGTGGTTGAGGTAACAGAAGAAAAGAAGGAGGATGTGAAAAGGATCATAAAAAAAATTTGATATACTGAACCTGGCGTGAGAAAGATATTATTTTATGTTGTTATTTTTATTATCCTTCATTTACTCGTAGTTCTAAATATTAACAATATACCGATTGAACAACTAAATTTCCCTCTAAAAGAAAACCCCAAAGATTATTACCCTTTTATTTTCTACCCGCTTGCAGGGTTTGACGGCGCTCATTATATTTTGATTTCAAAGTCCGGATACGGACAATTCCAACAAGCATTCTTCCCATTTTACCCATTACTAATTAATATATTGTCGAAATTAACGAGCGCGAGCGTTCTTTTATCAGGGCTCACAATTTCATGGACTGGCTTGCTATTGGGAATCATTTTCTTTAAAAAGATTTTGAAATCTGCCTGGCCCATTATATTTTTGCTTTCTTTTCCTTCCTCGTTTTTTTATGTGGCGGTTTATCCTGAAAGCCTATTCTTATTCTTGTCTTGCGCCTGTTTATACTTTATATTCAAGAAAAAATATCTTGCGGCGGCAATTTTTGCCATACTCTCCTCTCTAACAAAAATTCAGGGCGTATTTTTGATTATTCCATTCATTTTGTCCTCGCTCGAATTAAACACGTTTTCGATTGAAAGTGTCTTATCGCAAATTAAAAAAAATTATAAAAATTTATTTTTTGCGCTCTCTCCAATTTATGGACTCTTGATTTACTCTTTCTATCTTGCGAGAAACTTTGGTGATCCCCTTGCCTTCTATCATGTACAGGAGAAGTTTGGAGCCGAACGTACAAGTCAGGGAGTGATTTTATTGCCGCAGGTCATTTTTCGTTATCTCAAGATTTTGACAACTGCACAGGTTAATTTCCAATACTTCATTGCTTCTTTTGAGTTATTAATATTTTTAGTTGTCTTTGGAGTGCTTGTCTTTGATCTTTATAAAATTACAAAAAATCGAACGGAAAACTTTAATTATTTATCATTAAATCTATATTCAATTGCGGTTTTAATTCTGCCTACTTTAACCGGAACTTTGAGCTCTATTCCAAGATACGCACTCGTTTCATACGGATTTTTCTTTGCGCTCTCAAAAATTAAAAATTTATGGATTAAGCTTTCTATAGTCATTATTTTCTCCACGTTTCATATTATTTTATTCATCTACTTTCTGAAGGGGTACTTTGTGTCCTAGGCAGGTTGAATGCGGAGCTATCCACTGGGGTTGACAATACTCACCCCTTTTGCTACATTAAATCATGGAGCCCCAAAAGTTTCCACCCAATTTTCCCCTTGGACTTACTTTCAGCGATGTCTTACTTCTTCCGGGATATTCAGACTTTAATCGTTCTGAAATTGATTTATCAACCAAATTAACCCGGAACATAAAACTTAAAATTCCGTTGGTTTCCGCACCCATGGATACCGTTACGGAATCGTCTCTGGCAATAGCTCTTGCCAAGATGGGCGGAATTGGAATAATTCATAGGAATCTTACCATTGAAAGGCAAGTTCTAGAAATTAAAAAAGTAAAAAGAAGAAAACATCTGGTTGGCGCCGGGATTGGAGTATCTTCCGGTTTTCGCGAAAGAGTAAAATCACTGGTTGAGGCGGGAACCGATGTAATTGTTTTAGACTCAGCGCACGGACATACGAAATTTCTAATCGAGGCGCTTGCATACATTAAAAGAACCTATTCTAGTAGCCAAGTTATAGCCGGAAATATCGCAACGTATGAAGCGGCGAGAGTATTAATTGCCAAAGGTGCAGACGGACTCAGGGTAGGTATGGGTCCGGGTGCAATATGCACAACTCGAATAATCTCCGGTATGGGAGTCCCGCAAATAACGGCAATCAGAGAAACTGTCCGTGCCGCAAAAAGAGCAAATATCCCAATTATCGCAGATGGCGGGATAAATCATTCGGGAGACATGGTTAAAGCGCTTGCATCCGGCGCGAGTAGTATTATGATGGGAAGTTTTTTTGCTTCCACTCGCGAATCTCCCGGGAAAAAAGTAAGACTTAAAACTGAGGAGGTTCCCCATAGGTTTAAGAGTATATTTAACCGAGGAAGAAAATATCTTTTTAAGGAATACCGAGGAATGGGATCTGAAAGCGCGATGAAGAAAGGCGCAAAAGTAAAGTCGGAAGATGAATTCCATGGCAAGAATTATACTGATCGGACATTAATTGCCGAAGGCGTTGAGGGACTTGTGCCCATAAGAGGAACGGTTCGCGAAGTAGTTGAGATAGCGCTGGGCGGGATAAAATCAGGCTTTTACTACTGCGGAACTCGTAGTATTTCAGAAATGCACAAGAAGGCAAGATTCATTCGACTAACCCAGGCATCTCTTCAGGAAAGCCACCCCCACGATATTTTGGTAACAAATCCCGGAAAAAGCTACCTTTAATACGAATGGTATACGAATTTAATTAGTGCGAATTTATGCTAATAATTATTCGCATAGATTAGCAATATTTAGATTCGCATTACATTAGTATGATTGTTGTTGTTGATTTTGGATCTCAGACTGCTCATCTAATTGCAAGGAGAATAAGAGAGCTTGGTGCTCCTGCCGAGCTTATTCACCCTGAAAACGTACTTTCAGAAATTAAAAAACAAAAAGTAAGAGGTATTATTCTCTCCGGCGGCCCGGCATCAGTTTATGAAAAAAACGCGCCTACTCTTGATAGAAGGATATTCGATCTTGGAATCCCAATTTTAGGAATTTGTTACGGCCAGCAGTTAACTGCTCATCTTCTTTCAGGCGGAAAGACAGTCAAGGATCGCGTAAGAGAAGACGGCCCAGCGACACTCGTTATTGACCGCGAATGTATTATACTACGCGGAGTCTCCCCTCATTCACGCATATGGATGTCTCACGGCGATACGGTTATCAAACCGCCCCGCGGATTTGAACTGGTAGCGCATTCTGAAACCATCTCATCCGCAGCAATGAAAAATGACGCAAAGAAAATCTATGGGGTCCAGTTTCATCCTGAGGTTGAACATACCGAACATGGGCAATTGATTCTTCGCAACTTTGTCGAATTAATATGCAGAGTAAAATTATCCAAACAAAAATTAGACAAGACCTCGATAATCAGTGCTATTCGAAACAAAGTTGGCGAAAAGCATGCAATCGCTGCGGTTTCAGGAGGTCTTGATTCAACAGTTGCGGCAACCCTTGTTGCAAAAGCGATTGGTAAAAGACTAATTCCTATTCACGTCCATAGTGGCCTAATGAGAACCGGAACAACCGAAAGAGTAGAATCTTTTTTCAAAAGATACTTGGGAATTACGCCGATAATCTTAAATAAACAAACCGAATTTTTGAAAGCGCTAAAAGGCGTAATAGATCCCGAACAAAAACGAAAGATCATTGGAAAACTTTACATAGATTTGTTCGAAAAAGAATGTAAAAGATATAAAAGTGTCGGCTTTTTGGTCCAGGGAACAATTTATTCGGATGTAATTGAATCAAAAGGATCAAAGCATTCGGCTAACATAAAATCGCATCACAACGTAGGAGGACTTCCAAAAGATCTAAAGCTAGAATTAATCGAACCGATTCGTGAATTGTATACAGATCAAGTTCGATCTTTGGCGAAAGAACTAAAAATACCCAATGAATTCATTTTCGAACAGCCTCATCCGGGGCCAGGATACGCCATCCGGATTATTGGCGAAGTAACTTCAGAACGATTAGAAAGAGTTCGAAAAGCAGATGAAATAGTTATGGAAGAGATGAAGAAGGCAGGATGGTACAAAAAAGTTTTACATTCGTTTGCTATTCTTACCGGAACATCCAGCACTTCAGTAAAAGGCGACGGACGAGTTTATGGCGAAGTGATGGCGATTCGAATAGTATCGTCGAAAGACAGAATGACTGCTGATTGGACCAGGGTACCATACGGTACCCTGCAGAAGATGGTATCTCGAATAACAAACGAAGTCCCCGGAGTATCGCGTGTTGTTTACGACATTACAACCAAACCTCCCGCCACCATCGAATGGGAATAGCATGCGAATGCATGCGAATTTAATTAGTACGAATTTATCCGAATAATTCATATCATTAAATCGTGCCTAGTCTAATGATTCAGATTATTAGACTAGATTCGTTCCGTTGACTAGTCGACTAGACGACGATACAAATGTTATTGTGATCAGGGCGAGACAATCTTACTGTGCTATAATTTCATAAATGGACAAAGTAGAAGAATTTTTTCACTTTATTTCTCCTAAAATCATATCCCTAACCAATGAACGATTTGAAAACACGAAAGAAGTTAAATATAAAGATGAAAAGAATTCGTTGGATATTGCAACTGAAGCAGATTTAGACAATGAGAGACTCATAACTAATGAGCTAAAAGCCCGGTTTCCTAATGACCAAATTATCGCCGAAGAAACTTTTAATGAAGTCGACAATATTAATCAAGGACGATCCTGGATAATAGATCCTATATGTGGGTCTGCAAATTTTAGAAATGGGATCAAATTCTTTTCTACAAATATTGCCCTAGCAACTAATGGACAACTAATGGCTTCTTGTGTAGTTGATCATTCTATGGGACGGTATATTTGGAGCATAGGGAATTCGCAAATAAACATAAACGACAAACGTATCTCACCGGAAAAAAGGACGAAAGGAACTATGGTCGAGGTTGATCTATCAGCGCTCACCGGAATGGATTCAAATGTAATTGAGAAACATATTAAATTGATCTCTTATCTTCTCCATAAGGAAAATTATTATCTTTCATCTTTTTGCACTTCGCTCCCCTTCGTATACGTTGCACTTGGTAGAATTGACGCTTATGGCAACGGTTTTAGTAAAGTTTGGGATGTAGCGGCGGCAAATTTCTTGATTCTACAAGCAGGGGGAATAGTAACTGAATTAGACGGCTCCCCCTGGACATTGAACTCGAACAACGTACTGGGTTCTTTCAGAAAAGAGCTACATATCGAACTTTTGGGTATATTAAATTCCTAAGATATAATTATTGAAGGTGATTTGTTTTGAGGAATTTGCGAAAGTAGAATTAACTGTTACTTTTTCTTCGATTACTATTCGAGTAATTCGATAATATATGGAGCGAAGATCACGATTCCTACTATTATTGCTCCAATTGCTGTAACCAAGACCATCCCGGCGGCAACATCTTTTGCTCTTTTTGCTTCTTCTCTATGTTCGTTTGTGATCAAATCCGTCATCTCCTCAAGCGCTGTATTAACCATTTCAGCGGAAAATACAAGTACAATCATAACGAGAGCGATTATTTTCTCTATATTTGAAAGACCCAATAAAAAACTTGCAGCGATTATTAAAATTGCTAAGAATAAGTGTATTTTTAGATTTCTGTTGTCACGAAATGCGTAATAAATTCCACTAAAAGCGAACCCAAAAGAATGATGTATTTTATTATTATTTTGCATAAAGGCCGATGAAGTATTCTACTATGAAGTATAGCATTAGAACAATTATTATTCCTACCAAGCCCCCAACTATTGTCTCAAGCGGTTCATGTTTCCTAAGTTTTATCCTTGACCACGCAACAAGTGGTACAACTAACAACAATACCCAAAATATTCCCCCATATAAAATTCCCATAACTACGGAAAAGGAAGAAAAAACAGCCAGATGAATGCTTGCTTTTATCCTATGATTAATTATATCCGCTAAAATTATTCCGAGTAACAGTGAAGCAATGCCAAAAAGCAAAACCCGAGGCCCGTTAATTGTCAAAACTGTTACGAAATATAATATGGATATTATGGCAGAAAAAATAAATAATCGAGTTCTCTCCTCTCTTTTTGATACATCGATGTCCGAAAAAAATCCCTTTTTAACTCCATAAAAAACGAACGCCCCAACCAATGTTGCAAAAAACAACGAAATCAGTGTCCATTGAATTGCGTATAAAACTTCTCCTGTTGTTTTTAAAACAAGCGAATAAGACAAAGGGATTGAAACCACAAGAGGATTTGACAGTGCTGAGATAAGATTTGCCAATAAATTCATAATTATCTTTTAAGAACCCCTTCAAGCCAGGAAATAGTTCCTGCTTGGCCTTGAATCTCAAGCTTTTGTTCAAAAGGCAGGCCTTGCGGCCTCCCGGTTAAAACAGCATATACGTCCTGCGTTGAAGCTCCAATTTGGTCGCGTACCCCAATAGTTGCAGTGGAAATTAATGCGGATTTCCATTCGGGTAGCTTGCGATATGCATTAACTAGTTCCTGTGCTAATTTCTTCTGCCTCTCATTTAGGCTCGCGTCTTTTTGGTTTTCGACAAGAACCCTGAAATCTGCGAGTGTTTTCATTCGGGTCTTGGCGAGGGGGATATATTGTTCGAATTTTTCTATTTGTGCGATTTTCGGATCAAACTCCAAAATTTGAGATTTGAGTTTTGAGTTTTGAGTTTTTCTTATGTATTCTCCGTTCATCCATTCTAATTTTTTAATGTCAAAGATAGGACTTCCTGTATTAATATCTTGAAGGTCGAACAGCTTTATCATTTCCGAAATACCCATGATCTCGCGGTCTCCCCCGGGATTCCAACCAAGAAGCGCCATGAAATTGATAATTGCCTCCTTTAAAAATCCTTTATCCCGAAGGTCAAGAACTGATTCTGCTCCGTGTCTTTTTGAAAGTTTTGTGTGGTCAGGACCCAAAATAACGGGCAAGTGGGCAAAAATTGGATGCTGCCAACCTAATGCTTCGTAAAGAAGGATATGTTTTGGAGTTGATGAAATCCACTCATCGCCTCGAATTACATGCGATATTTTCATGTCAGAATCATCTACAACACTTGCCAAATGATAAGTAGGATAGCCGTCAGATTTAAGAATTATAAAATCTTCGATATCGTCGGATTTAAATGAAATTTTTTTGTTTCCTATTGCGTCCTCCCAAGAAATTTTTTTGCCTTTTGGAATAATAAATCGCACAGCACCTTCATCTTTTCGTGCTACACCTTTTTTTATAAGTTCATTCGCTTTCTCCTTGTAAAGCGGAAGTCTTTCGGATTGCCTATAAAATTCATCCCAAGACAAGTCTAGCCAATTGAGAATTTCCTTTATTTTATCCTCGGCTCCCTTAACAAGTCTAGATCTATCGGTATCCTCAATTCTTAGGATGAATTTTCCATTATTGTGTCTTGCAAACAAAAAATTAAAAAGTGCGGTTCTTGTATTGCCAAGATGCGGTATTCCTGTTGGACTAGGTGGAAATCGAACGCGAACATGACTCACTTGTGGTGAGCTATATCGAACCATACGCTTGATTTTATCACACAAACTTTCTTATACTCAATTAATGGCTCA
This sequence comes from Candidatus Levybacteria bacterium RIFCSPHIGHO2_02_FULL_40_18, assembly GCA_001782235.1. Classification (GTDB taxonomy): domain Bacteria; phylum Patescibacteriota; class Microgenomatia; order Levybacterales; family GWA1-39-11; genus GWA1-39-11. The sequence continues at coordinate 393,855 of MFOC01000007.1, read as the reverse complement.
TCTTGCCCAAGTCGCAAGGGAATTTCGCATTGGCTTAAAACTCCTCGCAGCTTCATTTGCAGTGATCGCTATTCTGTTTATTTTTTTCACAGGTGGACAGATAGTTAAAAACATCTTTTTCCCCACCCCTCCGCCTCCTCCAGAGCAAAAGTTTGGAAAACTTCCGCAGGTAACATTCCCTGCTCAGAATCCGCAAAATTTCGAGTACAGAATCAATACTCTAACCGGCAAGCTCCCAATATTTACTGACGCTTGCATCTTCTTTGATAAAGAGTACCATTGCCAAATGAAGGTTTATAGGGTAAAGAAGAAGGAACCAAGTCTGGTGGCATTAAAATCCGCAAGAGACAAACTGAAATTGCTTGGATTTACCGAAAATGAAGCTAGACTATCGGAAGAGGAGTATCAATGGAGTAATTCCTCCGGACAAGCGATTAGAATGAATATATTAACAGGTAATTTTAAAATTCTCTCAAATTTCTTGAGCGAACCACTACAGCCATTAACCGGGGAAGTAGCAAGAAAAGAGGGGGCATACGAGGTAGTTACAAGGCTCCTCACAAATCTTGATTTGGAAATAGAAGATTTAGACAAAGATATTTCTACCTTAACCTATTTCAAATTAGAGAATGGTGCGCTCACAAAAGCCCAAAGTCTTAATGAGGCAAATTTCGCGCGGCTTGACTTATTTCAAAAAAATCTTGACGATCATAAAATTTATTATCCCGGACTTACAGAATCTATTATGCATTTTTTGATAAAAGGCGACAGTAGTTTGCCAATAGTAAATGCGTCTTTTTCTCATTTTACTCCCGATGAAGCAAATTCTTCAACCTACCCCATAAAAACAGCAGAAGTCGCTTTTGAAGATCTAAAGCAGGGGAATGCTCTAGTGTTTGCGGATAATAAAGGTGAGAAGTTGATTGATATTACGGATGTATCGCTTGGATATTATATTGGAGACGAGAGCCAGCAATATTTTTTACCGATTGTTATATTTAAAGGAAAAGGATTTACCGCTTATGTCCAGGCAATACCTTAGCCCCATTAGATATGAAATTATCGAACGGGGTCAATAAGAAATTAAGGTTATTTTCTCAACTGCTCGCTCTATAATGTTCTTTGTATCAAAAAATCTATCGTCACTTCCCAAAACAACTATTATATAAGTCCTTCCGTCGCGCTCAACCGAGGACACTAAAACTCCCAAAGCCTCTTCTGAAAATCCTGTTTTTACACCATTTACTCCGTCCGCACCTAAAAGCTCATTTAGATTTGAAAGATTATGGGTAATTTGACCAGTGACATCTGCAACCGTCTTATCTTTAGTTGAAACTATATTCGCAAATTTTCGAAGATTTAAGGCATAAGATGCAAGCCTTGCCAGATCATAGGCGGTTGTATAATTATCGTCAGAATAGCCGGATGGATCAACAAATCTTGTATTTAATAAACTAAGCTCTTTTGCTTTTTCATTCATCCGAGCAACAAAGGAAAATTCGCCGCCTTTATAGTGAGAAGCAAGAATGTGCGCTGCGTCATTACCCGAAGGCAACATGAGTCCATACAGCAAATTTTCTACGGTTATCTTTTCTCCTTCTATAAGCTCCATCTTTGACCCATCAATATCCTCAAGGCCGACTGCCGTCACGACATCTTCCAATTTATATTCCTCAAGAGCTATTATTGCTGTCATTATTTTTGTACTTGAGGCAGGGGAAAAACGGAGCTTTTCATTTTTCCCCGAGATGATAGATCTACTGCCGGGATCGTAGATAATATATGCACGAGAAGAAACATCAATTTTCTTGATACCCTCTGATAATTCAGGCAATGCAGGCTGCGTTGTATCTATTTTGATATTGAAAACCTCGTTTCTTTTGATTTCGAGCAGTAAAAAAACAACCACTGAAAATATTAAAAAATTGAGAATAAGAAGCAAACCTATTATGTGTTTTGGCCGAAAGAAAATTTTCATGAAGCCTATTTTTCTTTGACGGAAAATCTCTGGTCAATCCTCTCCATATCTCGAGGAAAAAGACTCGCCTCCCTAATGTTTGACAGATTCAAAAGCTTCATGGTCATTCTTTCAAGGCCAAAAGAAAAACCTCCATGAGGCGGGATACCATACTTGAATGCTTGCAGGTACATCTCAAAATCCGCCGGATTCATACCTCGCTCTTTTATAATTTCCGAAAGTTTTTCATAATTATCTACCCGCTTACTTCCGCTTAATATCTCTACTCCTCTGAATAATAAATCGTAACTAAGAGAAAACTCCGGGTTATCAGGGTCCGGGTGAGTATAAAACGCTCTTTTTGCGAGTGGAAAATGTGTAATTGTGACAAAATCGGAATTATGTTCCTTAAGTGCCCATTTACATATGTCTTTCTCGTCTTCCGGCCCCAGATCAAGTTCATTCCGAACATCTCGATTTGTTATTTCGAAAATAATTTCCTGAGCTTCGCGCATTTTAAGGCGGGGGATTTTTTTAGGAATCGCGGGTTTTTCCACTCCATAATTTTTTAATATGTCAGGATGTGCTTTTGCAGCGTGGTTTATAGTTTCTGTTCCTACAAATTCCAGGGAGTCCAACAGTTCTTCGAATTCCATAAAGCCCAATTCGCAATCTAACTGTATTGATTCTGAAAGATGACGGGTTGTAACTGAAGGTTCTGCTCGGTAAGCGTGTGAGATTAACGACACACGCTCAAATACTGGCATAAGTATTTGCTTATAGAGCTGGGGGCTTTGAATTAGAAAGGCTTTATGACCATAATAATCAACGCGGAATACATCTGCTCCTCCCTCAGTTGACGAATATGAAATAGTAGGGGTAAAGACTTCTGTGCATCCTAATTCTTTCGAAGCCTTTCTAAATCCTTCGACAATTGCTTCTTGGATTTTAAAAATTGGAGCGATTTTTGAATGCCTTAGCGTCAAGGATCTAAAGTCTAAAAGCGTTGGGAGCTCGAGGTTTAATTCTTTGCCCCCCATGTCAAAAGGCATTTCAGCGGCCTTTGAGATGACATTTTGTCTTTCAAGATGAACTTCAACCTTGCCTGTTTCAAGCTCTGGGTTTATATATTTTTCATCGCGCGCGCGAGCTACGCCCTTGACCTCAACAACATCCTGAGATGAAAGTTCGGCAACTTTTGGCGCAAGCTCTCCGTGCGCAGTTATCTGAATTATTCCGCTCCTATCGCGAAGATCAAAAAAAGCAACCTTCCCGTGAGTACGAGTCCTCTCGACCCATCCCCTAAGCAATACTTCTTTACCGATTAAATCATTACAGTCTTTCGCAAGATTTCGAGCTACGTGAACCATACCACATATTGTATCCTGATTGTCCTCTCTTGACAAGAACTTTTAACTCTGCTATGCTTTTATATAGTTATGTATACTTTTTGCCTTTTTAAGAAATCGATCTTCCGCTAAAGTGCGGGGGTCATACTTGCGGCAGAAAGTAGTGATTCCTCGCAATACTTGTGGGGATTTTTTTTTGGCATATGGCAACAATAGAAATAGATCAACGCCTAGAACCAATTGCATTTCCTGAAGAGCGTGCGCAAGAATTGTTTGATTCGGCGGTGGCAATTTCAGAAAGCACGAGGCAAAGAGTTCGCTTATTTGCGAACGATGACCATGCTACATTCGTAATTGGAGAAAAATATCTTCAAGGAAAAAGAAGCAAAAGGATGCGAGAAGGGCAAGTTTACCATCTAAGGTAGTTTCTCCTGTTTTATTTCATGATATACTCACAATATCATGGAAAAAGTAGTTCCTCCTCCTGTTTTATCGATTTATAAAAAACTAAAAAAGGCCGGTTTTCAAGCGTATTTTGTAGGCGGCTGCGTACGGGATTTCTTAATGGGAAAACCTATCGATGACTGGGATTTTGCAACAGATGCAACGCCGGAGCAAATCCAAAATGTTTTCTCCCACTCTTTTTATGACAACATGTTTGGAACGGTTGGCATACCACTTCCAAAAGTTCCCGAACAAGAACATGAGGGAGTTGTTGAGATAACAACTTTTAGAACCGAAGGTAAATACCGTGATTTAAGACGTCCTGAGAAGGTTGAGTGGGGGAATACAATTGAAGAAGACCTTTCTCGCCGCGACTTTACAATGAACGCAATAGCTGCCGCTCTTGAGCCAACAGCTAACAGCCAACAGCTAACAGCCACATACGTTGACCCTTTCAAGGGACTTTTAGATATCGAGAAAAAACTTATTAGGACAGTTGGTATTCCAAATGATAGATTTAATGAAGATGCCCTAAGACTTTTGCGCGCGATCCGATTTGCTACACAACTTGAGTTTGAAATTGAAAAAGAAACATGGAATGCAATTCAAAAAAATGCGCAAAATATAGGAAAAATATCCGGTGAGAGAATTAGAGATGAGCTTCTCAAAATTCTTTCGGCCGATCGCGCCTTTGAAGGTATAGCACTACTGGACAAATCCGGCCTGCTGGATCAAATAATCCCCGAATTAGGCAAGGGCAAGGGCATATCCCAAGTCCGCCCGGGAAGACACCATGTAAGCGACGTATTCACTCACAACATAGAGTCTCTGAAGCATTGTCCCTCGCGCGACCCAATTGTTCGTCTCGCAACACTTTTACATGATGTAGGAAAACCCTATGTTAGAAGTGAAGACGAACAGGGTCATGTAATTTTTTACAACCATGAAGTCAAGGGTGCTCAAATTGCATATGAAATTTGCGACCGCTTAAGACTCTCAAAGAAACAGAGAGACAAAATTGTTACCTTGATTAGGTGGCATATGTTTACGGTGGATGAGAAGATTACGGACTCAGCCGTCCGAAGATTTATTCGAAGAGTTGGGGTTGATAATGTTGCTGACATGATGGACCTGCGCATTGGTGATAGGTTGGGCGGCGGCACACAAGTAGCCGAATCATGGAGACTTAAAAAGTTTAAAGAGAGAGTCGCCAAAGAATTACATCCACCCTTCTCGATCAATGATCTTGCAATTGACGGAAACGATGTAATGCGCGAACTAGGGATGGAACCGGGACCAAAGGTCGGCGAAATCCTTCAAAAGCTCTTCGAAGAAGCAGACGAAGATTTATCCCGCAACACCCCTGAATATTTACTTAAAAGAGTCCATGAATTAAAATAAATTTATGTTAAAAGATAAAATTCAGGAGGATTTGAAGCAGGCGATGGTGGCAAAAGACGAATTGAGGCTTTCGACTATTCGATTGCTCAAGTCTGCCATTCAATATCATGAAATTCAGAAGGGCGGGGCAGGATATGGGGCAACTGATGAAGACGTTATCGAAGTAATAGGTCGCGAGATTAAGAAACGAAATGAAGCCATAGAGTTATATAAACAAGGTGGTCGAAATGAGCTTGCTGAAAAAGAACAAAAAGAGCTTGAAATTCTAAAAAGTTATCTGCCCGAACAAATGTCAGAAGACGAGGTTCGAAAGCTTGTCGAAGAAGCAATTTCTTCGATCGGTGCGTCGGGAATACAGGATATGGGGAAAGTTATGGGAGCATTAATGCCAAAAGTCAAAGGTAAAGCCGACGGAACCCTAGTCTCAAACATAGTCCGCGAAGCCCTCTCTTCTTAAGTCTTACGTCTTTTTTTGTCCCTTTCGTACCAGGCGACTAGAAGCTGTGAGGCATTAAATATGGAGGAGTAGGTTCCGGAAATTATTCCGACGAGAAGCGCGACAATAAACCAGCGGACTGATTCGCCGCCGAATAAAAGAAGCGCGAATAAAACTATAACAACAGTCAATGAAGTATTAAGTGACCGATTTAAAGTTTCGAGCAAAGAGTTGTTGACAACCTCATCAAATTTGAGATCGAAATTCTTTCTGAGATTTTCGCGAATTCTATCGAAAACTACGATTGTATCGTGAACTGAAAAACCCATTACCGTGAGGAGGGCGGTTATAAATAGTGAATCTACTTCGACACTAAATAATTTTCCTAAAATCGAAAAAATTCCAACTACTATTAATACGTCATGAAGCAATGCGGCAATTGCGCACACGCCATATTTCCAGGAAGAAACAAGGCCGCCGGCCCGGAGGGCCTCTGGCCCGGAGGGGTTTGAGACTTTTCGGAAAGCAAAAGCTATATACAAAGTTATGGCGATTGAAGCAATAATCACAGCTTTTATCGCATTCGTCTCCGTTTCCCGACCAATTGTTGGCCCAACAGTTTCAAAACTTTTTTCAGTTACTTTTCCATACTTTCCAAAATCACGAACTATGTCATTCTTCTTACTTTGCTCTATTGGATCCGTTTGGACTCTAAAAGTATCCTCTGAAATTTTTTCAATTTTGTGGACTTTCGCCTTATTCGATTCGAAAGTATCAGAAATATTCCTATTGGAAATTTGAGATTTGAAATTTGAGATTTGAAATTCCAACTTGGAGCCGCCCGTGAAATCGATTGAGAATTTTAATCCAAATAAAATAAGTGAAATTATCCCGGGAATTATTACAATTGCCGATATTAGAAAAAACCACTTTTTATTTTTGACAATATTCATAATTTTTTGGACCCACACTTGTCTTCGCTTCGCCGGTCTCCAGACGGTGACCGGCTCCGCTCAGTCCGCCCCTTCAGTAAATCTAAGCAGATTTCGTGTTACAGTTATGGCCGAGAACATTGATACTAATATTCCGATTGCCAAGGCAAGAGCAAATCCACGGATTAAGCCTGATCCAAAGTAGAAAAGGATAAATGTTGTAATAAGACTTGAGATATTGGAGTCTCGAATTGAAGGCCATGCCCTATTAAAGCCAAGCTTAATGGCTATATTTCTAGGTTTATTGTTTCGTAGCTCCTCGCGCATTCGTTCGAAAATTAAAATATTCGCATCAACAGCCATTCCAATTGAGAGTATGAATCCTGCAATTCCGGCAAGTGTCAGGGTTACCGGAATAATCTTAAAGATGAAAAGAACAATTATTGAGTAGACAACAAGAGCAATTGATGCAAGAACACCCTCTCTCCTATAAAGAACAATCATAAAAACAATTAAAGATATAAGTCCAATAAGCCCTCCTGCTAAGCTTTTCCTGAGCGATTCTATGCCTAAAGAAGGACCGACTGTCGACTGTCCGATCAATTTAAGGGGCGCCGGCAGTGCTCCCGCATTGAGCTGAATTGCTAAGTTTTTAGCTTGCTCTTGAGTAAAGCTTCCGGAGATCACTGCGTCCCCGGTGAGAATTTGTTGCTGTACAATCGGAGCAGAAATCGTGATCTCATCAAGAACAATTGCTACAGGTTTTCCTATATTCCTGGTTGTTATTTCAGCAAAAATTTTTGCTCCCTCTGCCGTAAAATTTAACTGTACTTGTGGCGTTCCATCTACTGACCCATAAACTACTCTCGCCGCCTTTAAATCCTTGCCTGATAATTTAGTCTTTGCAGGTTTACTTTTATAAACATCGGCAAGACCCAAAGGGTATAGTGAGGCTTCTTCTGTCGCTAACTTTTCACTTCCTTCTTCCCAAAAAGAAAGCTGTGCTGTCTTTCCAATGAGGCTAAGCGCCTGATCGACATCCGTTGTCCCGGGAAGCTCAACTATAATTCTATAATCAGAGGCAGCTTTTAGAGCCTGGATTGAGGGCTCGGTGACACCAAAAAAATTAATTCGTCTCTCAATTACGGCCCTTGCGGATTCAAAAGCAGTATTTTGCTCGTTTTCGGGTACCTCTTCCATATCAACCTGGTAAATTAGCCTTGTCCCTCCCTGAAGATCTAAACCAAGTTTGTAATTAAGGTCTCTGTTCAGATTTATTGGGGCAAGATTAATATTTAATCTCGTGGGGTCAAAATTTAGATTAAAAATTCTTATTGGAAAAGGGGCGTCGATGAATAATAAAATAGAAGATAAAACAAATAAAATAAGAAGAAAGATCCTAGGCTTCATAAAAGGGCTTAAGCTAAGAGTTGTTCCTCATCCCCTATAAGCATAACACGGGAGCCGTAGATTACAGAGGTTATAAACGGATCACGCCTCTTTTTCCTAAAATTAAATTCCTCTTCAGTCATAACAGTGTAATTAATTTCATGTTTTCTTCTTGCCTCTTCCTCTTTGATTAACAATGAAAGTTCAGGTATCACAACTGTCCCAACAACCAGAAGATCTACCTCTTCAGGGTTATCACGAATTCCTCTTGCGAATTTTCCAGAAAGCATAGCAAATCTAATCTTTCCGAGCTTAACTTTGTTCTTGATTATATCGGCTCCTAAACCTTTGCTTTTTGCCTGTATCGCAAGTAGGTCAAAGTAGTGAGGATAATTTTTGTCCAGGTAATAATAAACTCTGTTCACTCTAGGTTCTCGCTTGAATATGCCATTTTCTTCAAGATGTATCAGCTCTCTTCTTACCGCATTTATCTCTTCCTCTACTCGTCTTACTACTTCACGAACGTGAAGCATATCATTGGGATTATCAAGAAACAAAGAAAGGATCTTAACGCGGGTTTTGCTTGTAATTAAGTCCGAGAGAAGCATATAGAGTATATCTCTTGTTCAATTATATACCTCTTCGGGCTATTTGACAATAACCGAATTTCCGATTGCCAAAATCTCAAACCAAATGGGGCCCCTATTGAATTCTATTTCCTGACCGCGATTATCGCGAAGAACAAGTCTTGATTCCCGATCCTTTTTTGACCAAGTGCCTTTAATCTCTTGACCGTCCATAAAAATAGTGGCTCGTCCCGTACCTTTTGTTCCGTAAAGCATGTGAAGATTCCCCTCGTATCCATCATTTGCGCGGCGTTCATTCATAAAAAGTATTACGACATTTTTTGCCGAAAGCTGTTTACCGTTATCTAAGTCTTTATGCGGTGCTCCTCCATTTATTCTCACATATGAGTTTGTCGCCTTATCATAGGCCCAAACTACTGAATAGTCATTATAGCTCTCCCAAAAGTCAAAACTTGCGGACTGAGAGGCCGGCCTTTCAGATTCTTTTGCATCATTCTTAAATGAGTATTTAGTAAAATTTTCGTCCCAAGAGTTTCCGTCGTTATCTTTATTTGTCAATTTCCTTTTTTCTTTCGCGTAAGTCCAAAGTTTGTCCGTTGAAGAATACATTGTGTGCTCGGTAGCAACAGCCCGCCCAAGCCTGTCATAATCACGTTTAAAAGTGGGGTAGCTGATCGAAAATTCATTAAGGTCATTATACAAATTCCATCCGTAATCTTTGATTTGTGACAATGCGTCAGCCGGGCCGGGGGTGTTTGCGCCTCCTACATGTGTATACAGGGGATAATCTCCGTATTCAGATATGAAATCCAAAAAGTATGTTCGTGCAGACCTGACAGGCCCTACAATTCCTGCGTCTTGGCAGTAATAAACTGCAAGAACGCGGGTAATTCCGCCTTCTGCGACCGCCTCATAAACGACGTCCGCATATGAAAGTCCAGATTGTGGACGAGCTTCCTGATGGTTTTCGATCATAATTCCCAGAGGCCTGTGTTTTTCCCACCACTGTCTTTGTTGTTTTGAATATTTTACGCCGTTAAGGGGGCATTCCTCAGTTTTTGGAAGAGATTCATCGAATGCTACCCGTTCATCTTTTCCCTTTTCAGGAGGGGGTGTTGGGACAAGGATCCCGCCAGGAACAGCAAGGTTTGAAAATAATATATATGAAACAAGTGTGGTTACTATGTATATTACTACTGCTATGATTAAATTCCTTTTTTTGTTGTCCATATGTTTTAAATAGTTAAAATGGCTAAAATGGTTCGAATAGTTTTAAACTATTTAGCTATTTAACTATTCAGCTATTGTCATTCATTACTTGATAAGAACTTTGCGCCCGCAAGGGCCTTTTCTTCTTCACGAGACAATTCGTGCTCAACGCCTTTTCCACGCACAATTCCTTTAGCGTACCACCGAGTCCCTGTTCTGGTATGTAAACTTGAGATTACAACTCCAGTATTCTCGGCATCCACAAGCGCTAAGATAAAGCTTTGATCGCCGCCCGTATCTTTAAAAGGATTAAAACGGATCAAGCCCACTTTTTGTATATGGGAAAGAGAGCTCTTCTCAAGTTTATCATGAGAAAGCCTAAGTTGGTCAAGAGACTTTCTGTTGTTTTCTTCCGCGCGAATTACATCATCGAGAAGTTCCAAGACTGATTCTTTTTTCCCTTTCCTGATTAGTTTCATATAGTAAAAATAAAATCTGATAAACAAAAAAGTGAGTATTAAGAACCACAGGAAAAATACAATAAAAATGAAAAATTCGGGGCTCGTTGACATAATGTAATGACCATTTTATCGGGGTTTCACGAGGATTGTCAATAGCACCTTTAAAAAGATTTACCCCGTTAGATAGCTTATCTAATAGGGTTAGCCTCGATTCCCTCTTGACACGCTACGTGCGAATGTGGTACTTTTCTTGCATGTCCAAAAAGCGCAAAACGAGAAGCCAAAAAATAATAGCGGCAACTCGCCGAAACAATCTTTCGAATATTACAGAAATTCTTCCCTCTTTATCAATCGAGTATCCTGCGCAAGCTAATCACGCGATCGAACCCAAAACCTATGCAAAAACCTATGCATATGTTCTCCAAGATGCACGAAAAACATTTCTGGTCATAAGCATTATTGCCGCGCTAAATATTATTCTCTTCCTTATATTGAAATTAAAAGTTATTAATCTTTTTGGATTAGTATTTTAACGAGGCCGCCGGCCGCTCCTGGTTTCCGACCCGGAGGGCCTCTGGCCCAGAGGGAGGTGATAGAATAACATGGCGAGCATGTATTGTGTAAAATGTCGAGCAAAAAGAGACGATCCAAACGCTCAGAGAGTTACCATGAAGAATGGAAAACCAGCATTAAAAGGAAAGTGTCCGGTTTGTGGAACGGCAATGTTCAGAATTGGAGCGGCTTAATCCTTTGCAAGTTTTAACAAAACCCGATTTAGTATTTGAAAGTTCTTTCGGTACCGAATCGGGTTTTTGTCATATTTATAGCTAAACCTCATTTTCTCTCTCCATCGATGGGAGAGAGCTAGAGTGAGGGTGTTTAATTGCTTTATGAATCGCATAGAAGACTCCTCCAGGATCTTTTATAATATCTTTATTCCAGAACCTCAATACTGTATATCCTTGTTGCTCTAGCCATTTCGTTCGTTCATAGTCATTCCTCCTATTGGATTCTTTATTATGATAACCTCCATCGAGTTCGATTATTATTTTTTCTTCGAAAGTTACAAAATCAACAATGTATGGTCCAATTGGCTGTTGTCTTCTAAATTTAATCCGATAGACTTGCCTATTTCTCAATTTAGTCCATAATATCTTTTCGACCTTTGTCTGATTTGAACGAAGTTTTTTCGCGAAGCTCTTCTGGATTAATTTCCCCTCACTCCGCCCCTCTCCCACAGGGGGAGAGGGTGAAAGTGGAAGATTACTTACCGTCATAATGCACTAACTTATATACTTTGAGGACGGAGACTTGCCATTCACCGGCGATTTCTCCCCGACCAAAGCCTGAAACTTCCCAAAGCGGATGTCCTAATGGATTACATGGAATCTCCTCGCATACAATAAGAAGCTGATCCGTCACGGTTTTCCTTTCAGGATCCACCTCTGGAATTTGTATTGTCACCGGTTTTTTGTCGCGGATTTCGAATATATATCGATAAGCATGATCCGAGTTGCCGCCTGTTATCAAAGCGAAATTGAATGGCTTATCACCTGCTTTTTCAAGAATGAACTCCGAGATTGTTTTCACTTGTTCGTATTGGTAATTCGGAAACTTTCGCAGTGGACTATAAACAAGGTTAACCGCAACTAAAGAAATTATCGAAGCGATCGAAATAATCATAAGAAGCTTGTTTTTCTCTTTAAAGAATGCTAATAAATTACCTGTCAATAAAAATGGTGCCGGGAACATAAATGTAAACAAATAATCGTAGATCGGTTTTTTATAAAGTCCAAAAAACAGCACTCCAAGACCAAACCATAAAAGAATCAAAAGTACACCGCGAAACTCAGCTTTTTCGCGAAGCTTTCGAATTAATTGGTAAAAAATCAGCGCAAGGGAAGAAAATGCCAAAATAAGCGTTAAGTAATACCAAATTGCAATCGGAGGTTGTTCGATAATCGAAACTGTTTCAGGTGGCGGATAAGCTGTAACGAGCCTCCCGAAAGTTCTGAAGAAAACATCTCTAATGATCTCGCCAAAATTCCCCCCGGCGCTAACGTCTCCCGACGACAAAATAAAATTCGCGATGGTTTTTGTATTTGGAAATCCATGTTTTATCTCAAACAATAAGAACGGAGAAAAGCCTAGAATAAATCCTGCGAAAACAGCTATGTATTTTTTAAAAAGTTCGAACAGCTTGTTAGATTTTTCCGAAGTCAAAATTTCGACGAGTAAAATATAAACGAATAATATGCCGCCCAAAAAGATGGTCAAGTAGTGCGACTGCATGGCAATTCCCAACAGGATTCCTGAAAGCCCTAAAAGGTAAGAGTTCTTCTTTTCCATTCCCTTATGGGCGGCATAAAGGGATGCAATCGAAAAAAACGGCATAATATTAGGATTCCAAGAGGATCGAGATTGAATAATTACAAGAGGGGATATAGAATAAAGAAGCGCCGCGATTAATCCTGCTTTTTGACTAAAAAATTCTTTCCCAATTCGATAGATTAAATAAACCGTCGCTATACTAAATAATGCCACCATAATGGCGGGACCAACCGGATGATAGTTTGACAAAAACAAAAACGGTGCCATTAGGTAATAATAGATAGGGCCAAGATAAAAATCTCCGGCTGAGGAACGAGGGCCAAGGAAAGTCAAATCTCCATGCAAGATGTTTCTAACCACCATAACATCGCGACCTTCATCTCCTAAAAAATTTAGATAGTCGGCAATTCTATAAAGTCTTAAAAATGCTGCCAATAAAATTACGGCGACAAGAATTACAAGAGTAACTTTTTTAGAGGTCATATTATAAGATTTTTTTCCCGACGAATTTCATTCGTACGGGATCCCGAACGGAAACTACCGCCGGGATTTTCTCCATATAACTACGGAGTACATTGTAAAATTCCATATCAGCAAAAATCCTGTCCCAATTAGGAAATAAATAAAGTAGTATTGCCGACCAATAAAGGTATCTCCTAGAAATATCGTCCCTGTCTGAATAAAGATTACCCCAAAAGCCGAAGTTGCATAAAATTGTATTAACTTTGAGGAATATGAAGCAACTGTATTTGCTCTTCTTTCCCCAAATGTCCAGAGGTTATTAAAATTGAAATTTGAAAAGATTGCGCAGGCTGCTCCAACTAAATTTGCTGGTGCCGGGGCCCAGTTGAACCATTCAACTAATGCTCTAAGAACAAGCGCGTTAATTACAAAACCAAATCCTCCAACCACCAAAAACTTCCCAAATTTCCCAAAAATAAGTTCCTTAATTCTTGCGGTTATTACATACCGTAAAAGATTAGCTATGTATGACATGGGTGCTATTTTGGAGTCACCAATGTTTCTCTCGCCAAAATGAAAAGGCACTTCGGCGATTTTAAAACCATCTCGGATTGCCTTATGCAAAAATGAAACCTGAAATGTATATCCTTTAAATTCTGTCAGTTCTTCCTTCTCTTTGAGAAAAACCTCCTTTTTTAGGGCACGGAATCCGCCGGTCCAGTCATGGAGCCAAAATCGCATCATAATTATCCTAATAAGCAGGTTTCCAAATATAGAAAAAATTTTACGATGTATAGGCCAGGCTCCCGGGATAGATCCTCCACCACTATATCTTGTTCCGATAGCCATATCATATCCCTCATCTATCTTTGCAAGAAATTCAGGGATTTTTTCAGGGTCATGTTGAAGATCTGCGTCCATTTCAAATACAACATCTGCTCCCATTTTTTCTATTGCATGGGTCATTCCTCTTACGTAAGCGGCTCCTAAACCTTGCCGTTCACCCTGCGATAATTCTATATTGTTGTATTTTTTGGAGAGATCTTTGACTAACTCTGCGGTTCCATCAGGCGAGTTGTCATCTGCAACAAGAATTGCCATCTCGTAATTCTTTATTTTCTTAAATACCTCTTCGGTAATAGGAACAATTCTTTCTATATTGCCCCTCTCGTTGTAAGTGGGAATTATAACAACAGCCTTCATAAAGCTTTATAACTATTCTATCGTCTTTTGAAGCATTTGAGCAACTAGTAGTTTAAATTGGGGAAAATTATGAATGGTTCTTTTTCTCCATCTCAATATCTGCCTCAACCATCATTCGAACAAGTTCTTTGAAGCTCGTTTTTGGCTCCCATCCTAATACCTTTTTTGCCTTTGAATAATCACCAACAAGATAATCTACTTCTGCCGGTCTCATATGTGCTTCTTTATTTGGCTCAACATGATCCTGCCAATTTTTAATTCCAATCACATCAAAAGCAAGTTTTACAAACTCTTCGACACTGTGATTCTCACCGGTTGCGATCACATAGTCATCGGGCTCGTCTTGCTGCAGCATATGCCACATTGCTTCAACATAATCGCCTGCAAATCCCCAATCTCGTTTTGGTTTTAAATCTCCTAGTTCAATTTTCTTTTGCTTACCAAGACTAATACGAGCAACTCCGTGACTAATTTTCCTCGTAACAAATTCAAGTCCGCGGCGGGGAGATTCATGATTGAAACAAATACCGGAACAAGCAAAGATACCATAACTTTCTCTGTAATTTACGGTTATATAATGCCCGTAGACTTTTGCAACGCCATAAGGGCTTCTTGGATGGAAACGGGTTGTTTCCTTTTGTGGGGTTTCGGTAACTTTTCCAAACATTTCAGAGGATGAAGCTTGATAAAATTTAATCTTAAGATTAACCGCCCGTATTGCCTCAAGCATTCTAGTAACACCTATTGCAGTTACCTCGCCTGTTAAGACTGGTTGATTCCAGGAAGTCTTAACAAAAGACTGCGCGCCAAGATTATATACCTCCTCAGGTTGTGTGGTATATAAAGCATCGTGCAATGAGCCTTGATCTAAAAGGTCACCTTGGATAAGTTCTATTTGATCCTCAATATGCTTTATTCTTTCAAAATTTACCGTACTCGTACGACGAGTTAAACCATAAACTTTATACCCCTTTTTAAGCAGAAATTCTGCAAGATATGAACCATCTTGCCCAGTAATTCCCGTAATTAAAGCCTTTTTTGCCATGCAATTATTTTAAACTATGCTTCTCCAATAGTCTAGAGTCTCACGAATTGTCTGTTCTATTGGAATTTTTGGCTCCCAACCTGTTTGCTTTCTGATCTTTGAGTTGTCGCAAACAAGTTCCGGAACATCAACCGGCCGCATAAGCGCCGGATCAGATTCCACATTTATTTTTTTACTCGAGAATGATAAAAGCGTATCTAACAGGTATTTAATTTCATAAGATCGACCCGATCCTATATTGTAAACCTCGCCTGGCTCTCCTTTCTCAATCAATAGTTGATAAGAACGAACAGTATCACGAACATCGGTTAAATCGCGTTTTGCCAAGAGATTTCCAACCTTTAAAACCGGTTCGATCTTTTCTGTCTCAATCTCAGCGATTTTCTTGGCAAAAGAAGCAACAACAAAAGACGGAGATTGCCTTGGTCCAATGTGATTAAATGGCCGAACACGAATTATCGGTATTTTATATGCCAGGAAATATTGCAGGCCCAAAAAATCGCAGGCAACTTTTGATACTGCGTATGGGTTGACAGGCAAAAGGCGTGTCTCCTCATCAACCGGGAGATCTTGCGGACTAACATTTCCATACACCTCTGCGGAAGAAACAATAAGAATTTTTGATTTAAGCTTGGAACTTCTTACTGCCTCAAACACGTTAACCTGAGCTAAAATATTATTAGTGATGAATTCGCCCGGATTTTCAAAACTTTCTCCGGGAGCCGTTAGAGCAGCCAGATGAAATATTAAATCTGGTTTTACTTCTGTGATTATTGCTTTGACAGCGCTTGCGTCCTGAAGATCTACTTTATTTAATTTAACCTTGGACTGAATGTTTGATACATTTTTAAGGCTCCCATCTGTCAAGTAAGTACCTGAAATTTCATACTCCCCTTCCCCAACAAGGTGTTCGGCCAAAAAACTTCCCGCAAAGCCAGTAATCCCTGTAATAAATGCCTTTTTCATCTACCAACTCCCACATAATTGAAACCAAGCGCGCGAAGTTGCTCAGGGTCATAAATATTGCGGCCATCAATAATGTTAAGTGCTTTCATACGCTTCTTTATTTCATTAAAATTTATCTCGCGAAATTCATTCCACTCGGTTAACAAGATTAATAGATCCGCATCGTCTGAAACAGAATACATATCATCTGCATAAGCTATATTAGATAGAACGTCTTTTGCGTTATTGTGGGCTTTTGGGTCAAACGCGGTTATCTTTGCTCCATCATTCGTAAGCATTGTGATTATATCTATGCTTGGAGCATATCTCATATCATCAGTGTTCGGCTTAAAAGCAAGTCCAAAAATCCCAATCTTTTTGCCCCTAACATCCCCTAAAATTTTTCGAGCTTTTCGAACGATGTCGCGCCTTGCCTGATGATTTATGTTTTCCACCTCTTCGAGTAATGAAAAGGCATAATCATTATCCTTTGCAATTGATATAAGTGCTTTTACATCTTTTGGGAAACAACTTCCTCCGTACCCCGGTCCTGGAGCTAAAAACATGTTACCAATTCTTTTATCCATACCTAATCCCTCGAGAACTTTTAAAGCATCTGCTCCCACGAGTTCTGAGAGTTTTGCTATAGCATTGGCATAGGAAATCTTTAGCGCCAAAAAAGAGTTAGAGGCATATTTTATAAGTTCTGCCGTTTCGAAATTGGTTAAAAGAATTGGCGCGCCAATTGGTTCATGTAATTTAATTAAAACTTCTTGAGCGCGGGCAGACTCAGTCCCTATGACAACTCTATCTGGGTTCATGGTGTCCGAAATCGCGCTTCCCTCGCGTAAAAACTCAGGAACTGATGCGTAGTCAACTTCTGCTCCGCGAGGCTTTGCCTCCTCAAGAATCTTCTGAACTTTTTTATTTGTCCCCGTTGGAACCGTACTCTTTGTTGCAACCACAGTATAGCCTTCAAGATTTTTTCCTATCTCTTGCGCAACCTCAAGAACCGTTGATAAATCTGCGTCCCCTGTCAGAGTTGCAGGAGTCCCAACAGCTATGAATACGGCATCAGACTCTGGCACAGAAGGCGTGTAATCAAGTGTAAAATTCAATCTTTTTGCCTCTATGTTTTTTTTAACTAATTCTGAAAGTCCCGGCTCATAAAAAGGAATTATTCCCCGTTTTAAGTCTTCAACCTTCTTTTTTGTATGCCCGATGACAAAAACTTCATTTCCAAAATCGGCAAAAACAGCGGCCGTGACAAGTCCGACATATCCGTGACCAACAAAAGCGATTTTCATAATATGCATTCCGCCTTTCTTCTTCTTTCCTTTCCCTCAAGGGAGAGGATTTTAGGAGAGGGCCTACAAGCCTATATTCCTTTCTTAATTAACTTTAGAGTTTCAAAAAAATCGGTCATTTCAAAACCGAGATCCCTAAGTTTATCATTTTTAAGCATTACTTTAAAGGGTCGGTGCGCTCGACCTTTATATAGTTTTTCTCGCGTTACAGTCTCAATTTTTATCTCGGGAATGCCAAATTCACGAGAAATCGCAATGCCTATTTCGTATGGCGAGAGAAAGTTATTGCCCACGACATTTAATAAACCTCGCGCTTTTTTCTCTATCAAAAAATCAAGTGCGTAAACTATGTTGTCAATAAAAGTCGGTGTAATAATCTGGTCTGAAACAAGTCTTGCAATATCTTGACTTTGAATAAGATCCACAAGGCTCCATATAAAATCTTTCTTTATCTGTGATTTATATCCATAAGGGTAAGACGTTCTCGTTATTAAATGTTCTTGGGGCAGAACCTTCTCTCCCCAAAGTTTAGTTTGTCCATACCAATTAATAGGATTCGTCTCGTCTTCTTCCGTATACTCGCCGTTTTTTTCTCCGTCAAAAACAAAATCTGTAGAGATGTAAATTAGTGGAATTTCATTTTTTTGAGCATAATCCGAGAGGTTTTTGGTTCCAACTACGTTGATTGCAAAGGCGGAAACTTCATTCTTCCATTCGGTTGGATCTATTGCTAAAACGTCTAATTTTTTATCTTCTATATAGACTCGAGCTTTTTTTAGCTTTTTGATATCGGTTTCCCGATCTTGCTCACAGCTATCAACGCCTGTCTTTGCTGCCATGTGAGCAATAAGTGCCGGATTTTTGTTAGATAAAAATCTCTCTAGCTTAGTCTTATCGGTTATATCCACGCCATACGAGGAAGAGAGGGGTATAATTTCATATTTACTTTTGAGTAAGTCAAAAAAACGCGAGCCAATAAGTCCACTCGCCCCAGTCAATGCTATCTTCATAATATAAAAATAGCTAAATAGTTGAATAGCTAAATAGTTTTAAAACTATTTTAACCATTTAAGCTATATAGCTATTTATTATTGTACTGTTTTTCATAGTACTTCTGATATTCACCGCTCTTTACCTCTCTCCACCAATCTTCATTCTCTTTATACCACTCTACTGTTTTCTTAAGCCACGTGTCAAAATCATGGAGTGGCTTCCAGCCTAACTCGTTTTTAATTTTTGACCAATCAATAGCATAACGCCTGTCATGTCCGGGACGATCCTTAACAAATTCAATATCACCTTCCGATTTTCCTAAAATGCGAACAATTTTTTTGGCAACTTCAATGTTAGGAATATCTTCTGTCATGCCACCTATAAGATAAGTTTCGCCGATTTTTCCTTTGTCAAGAACCGCTTCGATTGCCTTTACATGATCCTCCACATAAAGCCAATCGCGAACATACAAACCATCTCCGTATATTGGAACTTTTTTTCCTTCAAGAAGATTAGTGATTGCAAGAGGAATAATTTTTTCAGGGAACTGATACGGACCGAAATTGTTTGAGCAGTTTGTAATTGTAATCGGAAGATTGTATGTATAATAATAAGCACTAACCAAATGATCCGAACCGGCTTTACTTGCCGAATAAGGACTTCTGGGGTTATAATTTGTTCGTTCATTAAATTTGTTCGGATCGTTCAATTCTAGTGATCCAAAAACCTCATCCGTACTGACATGGTGGAACCTTTTAACATTATTTTTAAGCGCAGCGTCAAGGAGAATTTGAGTCCCGGCGACGTTTGTCATGATGAATGGGGCAGAATCATGAATTGAACGGTCAACATGACTTTCTGCGGCAAAATGAACAACAATATCAATCCCGAGAATTACTGCCGCGACATCATCCGCATTTGCAATATCACCTTTTACAAACTTATAATTCGGAGTGCCCTCGATACTTTTTAAGTTCTCAAGGTTTCCTGCATAAGTTAGCTTATCAAAGTTTACAATTTCATCTTCTGGATGGTTTTTTAACCAATAAAGAATAAAATTCGAACCGATAAATCCAGCTCCACCGGTGACTAACAATCTCATACCTATCCAATTATAGGGAGTTCAAACGGCGCTTTCAAATATTGAAAGTATTTGAGGATGGAATCACGATGATCAAAAGCAAATTTATCTTCTGAGGGTAAATCCTTTTCGGAAAACCACCCGACCTCTATACCCTCATGATCAAGCCTTAGCTCTCCCTCCACTGCTTTCACAACATATATAAAATCCACATTTTGCCTATCTTCTTTTGGTCTTTCTGGATTGTCATTTATCCTCAAAAGAAATTCGACCTCCCCTTTAATACCTGTTTCTTCAAACAACTCTCTTAGCGCACATTCCCTTGTATCTTCATCACGATCCATAAAGCCTCCGGGAATATCGTATTTTCCGCCTCTCAACAAATGTGGAGCCCTCTTGGTTAGAAGAACTTCGTGTCTATCATTAATTGTCAGTGCCTTTACTGTAACATGTCGAAGATTTGCTTTGTTGCCATTTTCAAACTCACATTCGATCATAGCTCGCCTGCCTTTACCTTCTCGTAAACCAGGTTATTTGCCCTAAGCAGCTCATCATGAGATGTTCCTGCGTCAATCCACCAGTCTATTAATTCACATATGGCTGTTCCCTCTTTAACAAAAATGTTATTTAGATCCGTAACTTCAATCTCTCCACGTGCAGAGGGAGAGAGGTTTTTAATCTTGTCAAAAACAGTCTCGTCATACATATATATTCCAGTTTGCGCAATGTCAGATTTTGGCTTTTCAGGTTTCTCTTCTATTGAAATAACCTTTCCACTAGAATCAATTTCAATTACTCCATATTGCTTTGACTCTGTTGGCATGCGAACTCCAAATACCATTGCCCCTTCGCCTCTTTTCTCGAACTTTTCTCTTGCGCTTCTAAGGTCAAAGTTAAAAATATTATCCCCAAGGATTACAACGATTCTCTCACCTTGGGCAAACTCCTCAGCAAGCATTATAGCCTCCGCAATTCCACCTTTGGGATTTTCCTGGACTGCATAAAATAATTGGAGTCCGAATTCTTCACCGCTTTTAAGAAGTGTTTCAAAATCTCCCGAATGATCTGACGAACTTGTGAGCAGAACCTCTTTTACTTCTGCGCGGGCCATCGCCTCAAGCGGATAATAGATCATCGGCTTGTTGTATACGGGCAGAAGATGTTTGTTAGTAACCCAAGTAAGTGGTCTTAAGCGTGTAGCAAGTCCTCCTGCAAGTATCACTCCCTTCATATTTTCATTATAATGTCATTCTGAACGTAGTGAAGAATCTTGCCCTAGAGCGCTTTTAATACAAAGATCCTTCGCCTGTAGGCTCAGGATGACAAACTAACTTATTAGAATTTGCTTATGTTTAGAAACAAAAATGCAGCAAATAGGACTGCACTTACAAGTATATATTCTACCACAACTTTAAGTTTGAGAGTGTGATGAATCTTATGGTGCACTATTCCAATAAGTGTGTACAAAGACAACATTATGCCAATTGTCAATAATTGAAGTATAAAGTTTGTAGAAAGTAAAAAAACTAAGAAAAAACCTAAAGTTAAGGCTAAAAGCTCGAGTAAATAGTATAATTGGTGTGGGATTCTTTCCAAAATCATAAAATGCTTCCACTTCTCTGTAATATAACAAATAATAGAAACCCAACTATTAATATTATATGATCAAGATTATGACCTACAATTCTTGGAATCTTTTTTCTTTCAACAATAACAAGATCCGTAATAAACGCAAAAGCCAGGAATGTCAAGCCAACTGTTGAGATAGCTCTTGATGTAATTCTTGAGTCTATCTTGGGCGCTGCGAGAAGTTTTGTGGGGTTTTCAATGGCAGTGCCCGATGGGGAAGAAGATAGAGGAGCGGATTCGGTGGATACTTGCTTTACTTCTTCATTTGATGAAACAGTAGCTATAAATGGCGACACGGATGATCCAAACATCTCCACAATCAAGACCGTTTCTTCCCCGTTTAATGTCCCCGGCACTATAGCAAATCCAACATCGCGATATTTGTCTGCCAAGATGTTGTCGCGGTGAGATTGGGAGGCCATCCAGGCAGTGACTACTGCTGACGAATCCGTAAAGCCGCGTGCCAAATTCTCTCCGGCATGAACATAATTGTATCCTGCCGCACGTATGAATCCCCAGGGAGAAGTTGATCCGTCCGGAGAAAAATGGGCCCAATAATTTTTCTCAAGCATATCTGCTGCTTTTCTTCTTGCGGCATCCGACAACTGAGGGTTTAATGTCAGCGGGGCACGCCCATTTTGGCCTCTCTCCTTATTTACTAATTCAAGCAGTTCGCTCTCCGAAATTGAGTAGGAAACACCTAAAACATCCGGCCTTAATGCGCTGATTAAGTACCAAGCAAAATTTAAGATAAGAAACAGCGAAAGAATTGTAGCGAGGCTTGAATTATGAAGGAGCTTTGCTCTGTGATTATTTTTCTCATGAGGAATTAATAGATGTTTTAGAAATCCGAACATAGTTTTATCATATCAAAAGTTATAGTTTAAGGGTATGGGTGGAGCAGCTCGTATGGTAAGAGGGTTTGGTTTTTGGTAATTTAACCCAAGACCCAAACCATGACTATACTAGCAGCCCAAACACAAACCAAAACCCAAACTTTTAGTATTGGGGTATTTCAACCTCGCCGAGTTTTTTGCCGTTGATTCGGACTAATCCTGTGAAGGACAGTGCGTTGGCAATCGAGATTCCTACCCGCAGCCCGGTAAAAGACCCCGGCCCTGTTTCCACATCAATTTTGTCAATATCGCTAATCGTAAGTTTCGCCTTGTTTAAAACTTCCTCGATCAAAGGAAGTGTTATCTGAGCTTTATTTTTGCTTGCTACCGATATTTCTTGGAATACCTCTCCATTTTTATTTAACCGAACGACAATCCGGTTATTATCTCTTGTATCAATATATAATTTATTCACGGTTAATTTGTTAATTGGTCAATTTGTTACTTTGTTAGACGGACGGCTCCCTGCCGAATCACCTTCCATGGCTTTTTCGAAACGTCAAGAACTGTGGAGGGCTTCTTAATTTTACAACGGCCGTGCAAAACAAAATCAACCAATCGTACCAAATTCGGATCTAAATCAGACATTTTAAAAGGCGTTTTCTCTCCCGCAAGGTTCGCGGATGGCCCCAAAATCGGCACCCCAACCGCCCTAATAACCCTAAGAATTGAATCATGATCCGGAATCCGAATCCCTATTGTTTTCCCACCACCGCGAATCAAATTCGACACTCTTTCTACTTTCGCTGGCAAGACCAAAGTTAAAGCGCCCGGCCAATATTTCCCCATAAGCTTTCGAACATCAGGTTTGATATATTCGACATAGTCTTCAACCATATTGATTGAACTTGCAAGAACAGGAACAGCCTTTTCTTTTGGTCGTTTTCGAATTTGAAATAATCGTTCAACGGTTTTTTCATCATCAACTCGACATCCAATCCCGAATGCCGTATCCGTTGGAAAAATAATGATTCCTCCTTTCTTAACAGTTTCGAGCGCTTTTAATAAATTTTTATTCATGTTTGAGCGTTATACGTCTCTTGTCTTTCTCAAGGATCTCGAAGTTTATTTCCCAAGAGGCTTTCAACTCCTCGTGTTTTTCTCCCCACTCGACGAAAAAAATGGCGTTCGGATCTTCAAAAATCTCCTCGAGCCCCAAATTTTTAATTTCCTCCGAATCCTCCAGCCGATATAAATCAATATGATAGAGAGTTTTTAAGTTTTGCTTGCCCCGAGTTTCATCGAGGGGAGTTGTAGTTTTGAGTTTTGAGTTTTGAGTTTTGAGTTTCACTTTGTGTCTTCTAACCAAAATAAATGTAGGCGAAATGATTCGGCTTTTAATATTAAATGCTTTGCCTACCCCCTGAACAAAGGTAGTTTTTCCTGCCCCTAGTTCGCCCGTCAACACAATAATATTACCGATTCGAAAGTTATGAGCAAGTTTTGAACCTAAATCTTCTGTTTCTCTCGCCGAGCGAGTTATAAATTCTGTTTCTTCCATACAAGGATTTTGTTTCCAAACTGGAAATATGCAAGAATTCCGCACACTGCAAGAACTATTGCCCCAAGGCCGATAAAAATAAGGGGCTGTTTTGATGTGCTTTCTCCCAAAATCTCAGTGACTCCAGAAGGCGTAGGAGACTTATCAAGCGCAATTTTGGTCTCGCCAGCAACAAATAAATCATCCGTCCCCGCCTCTTTCTCTTGTAGTTTTGTAGGGGTTGGGGTTGGTCTTTTAGTCGGGGTTGGCGTCTTTTTTGGGGTGGGAGTTTTTGTAGGTGTAGGCGTGTTTGTTGGATCCGGCGAATCCGTAGGCGTGGGTGTATTAGTTGGCGTCGCCGTCGGCGAGACTACAGCATTCGAAGAATTATTCGAACTCCCTTTCGATGAAGAAGACAACATCACAAACGAACCTGTTCCATCCGGAAGTCGACCGACCGTTTGCCCATCAGATGGAGCCGATAGTGAATCATTCCCGTAAGTTATTTCATCCACGACTGAACTAGAGGATATCAGCCGAAGTTTTATTGTGTCGCCATTATTATTTAATCTGTTCGACCAATCAACTGTACAAAAATTACCAGAACAACTTCCATCTGATAAGTTTTTTGTATTATCCGAAGCATCTACTAGCTGATATAATGCAGTGTCTTCGCTCTCAAAATATATTTCTACCCAGTCATCGCTAGACGTACTAGAACTGAATTCGTTAATTGTAATAGAAGCATATATTTCGCTGGGTAAAATAAAAAAGGTCACCGAAATCAAGAATAAAACCAACAAGAATCGTCTCATCATTTCGCACCTATTATCTAATATCTAGTATCTAATATCTAGATACTATTTCTAGTGGGGAGTTATGTGAAGATACCAAGTTATCAATCCATCATCGTGCTCAACTTTTGCGTAAGTCAGGGGACCATAACTACAGCCGCCGTAACTTCCTTCATAAAGCTTGCCAGCGCGGACTGCCTTAACATTAAGACTTCCGCCCTCCATATCAATCCCGTCATGAAACCCACTTGGATAAAACTGCTGAGCAAACCCATGCGAACCATATCCCTGATTAACTTGAATTGGGTCGTCAAGAGGCCATGGATAACTTCCATGCGGATTTACAGTGCCATAATATCCATACTGCGACTCGGGATACGAGTAGGAAACCCCCTTTGATGAGAGGAAATCGCTTGGATCGCGCGGAGAAGTTCCTTGATAAACACTGAAGTGAACATGTGTACCCGTGGAACAACCGGATCTACCTGAAATTATTGTTCCGACCGAATCGCCTACATTAACATTCCGCAAAAATACCTCCGTCCCCCCACCCTGGATTATTGCTCGCTCAGCTCTTGCTTGGGCTAAGAATCTTTGATATCTTGCCTCATCATTCCGGGTTATATTCAGCAATTCTTGCTTTCCGGCTTTTTCTGTTTCAAGTTGTTGATTATAACCTTCGAGTTTTGCACTTAGGCTTTTTGCCTCGCCTTCTTTGTCCTCAAAAATTTCTTTTTGGTTTGCATAGTCAGTTTTTGCCTGTTCCGCTGCATAAACTTGTCTCTTATCATAAATTTGAACTAAACGAAGATACTTAAGTCTTGAAAAAACATCATCAATATTCCTTGCGGTCAAGAATATTTGCCAAGGCTCAATTCTTCCCACCTGATATACGGCGGCAATTCTTTCAATCAAGAGTCTTGTTGCCCTATCTATCGTGCTTTCAAGCTCCTCTATCTTTCCTTTTGCAATGCCTATGTCTTTCTGAAGCTCTTTTATTTTCTGTTCGGTTGCTCTTATTCTTGCCTCAGTTAATTTAATTTGGTTATTTGTTACGGCGATTTCCGACGAGAGAGTTTTTGCTTTGCCCGAAGCCTCATTCTTCTTGTTTGTTAAATATTCTATACACTTTGAGCAATCTAATTTTTGATCGGCACATTCCTGAACGCCAGTACAGACATTTGACGAAGAATTCGATTCCGGAGTTGGCGTAGGTGAAAGCGTTGGGGATGGCGTTACCGTTTGTGCAAAAACAATCCTGCCTAAGAATAAAGAAAGAAACAGAACGAGAATTGCGAAAGATGATCTAACTATGTAACCATGTAACCATTTAGCCATTGAGTATTTATTTTAAGTATCGTAGTACTGCCATGTAACTTGCGAACATTCCTAAGAGGCAGGCAACAATCGTCTCAATTGCAAGAAGCTCAAGCATCATGACCGGCGAGATCGGAAAAATGGCAACTCCTCGCAGGAACGCTTCAAAAGACGGCGAGAAGTAATAAAATAAGGCTATTGCCAGACCCCCACCGGCAAGAGAACCTACAAATCCGTAAAATGCCCCTTCCAAAAGAAATGGTGCCCTAATAAACCAATTTGTCGCGCCCAAAAGCTTCATTGTCTCTATCTCTTCACGCCTTACGGTAATCTTTATTCCAATTATTGTAATTATGACTAACACTGAAACAGTGACAAGAATAGCAATAATGGCTATTCCAAGTCTTCTTGCGGCATTTGTCCAAGAGATCAGCGTGTCGACAATATCTTTCTGAAAGACAACTTCTTCAACTAATGGGGAACCACGCACGATTCCCGCAAGGTCTGCAAGGTATTCTGCTTGTGTTGCCTGAACCTCTATTGAGGCCGGGAGAATATCTGCGGTAACCAAGTCAAGTAGAATCGGATCTTTTTTATTTTGCTCTTTGTATATGGCAAGGGCCTCTTCTTTTGAAACATACGTAATGGAAGAAGTTCTACCGGTATCTGAAAGTTTATTTTCAAGCCCTCGGATCTCATCCCGACTTGCCGAATCTTTAAAAAAGACGGTGAGCTGAGGTCGTGTTTCAAAATAGGAGATAAAACGAATTGAAAGAATTGTAAGAATAGAAAAGATAGTAATCGCAAAGAAAGTCAGGCTCATGATAAGAGCTGCAGAAAGTGCCTGATACGGCGACCTTCTAACATATTTTGAAACAGTACTAATCATTTTTTGCTAGTATTTCAAGTTTTATTTTATCTTCCGCAGGGTGGGATTTTTTCTCAGTCTCTTTGGACGTCTCTACTTTTTCTTGCGAGTCTTCTTTTGAGGAGGATTTTTTCTTTGACTTTTCTGAGGACCTATCTTCTACAATGCGTCCTTTCTCAAGAACAATTACTCGATCATGGCCTGAGATGAGCTTTTCATTATGTGTTGCCATAAACACGGTGGTTCCTTTTTTATTTATGGTCTGAAGTAAATCAAGAATCTGAAAAGAAGTTTCAATATCAAGGTTTCCGGTTGGTTCATCCGCAAGTATTATCTCCGGTTCAAAAACGAGCGCCCGGGCAATAGCCACTCTTTGTCTCTCTCCTCCTGACAGCTGCAAAGGGAATTGGTCAAATTTTCCCGCAAGTCCAACTTCTGAAAGTACTTTTTCCGCTTTCTCGCGTGCCTCAGTCTCACTCATCCCCGAGAACTCAAGCGGCAGCATTACGTTCTCCGAAACAGTTCTGTCCATCAATAATCTGAGGTCTTGAAAAACAACTCCAACGCGGCGACGAAGATGTGGAACTTTTGAACGAGGAAGAGTTAATAAGTCCCAGTCCCCAAGGGCTATAGTACCTTCTGAGGGCAAAATATCTCTTATAATAAGCCTGAAAATTGTCGTTTTACCGGATCCTGTAGGCCCCACAAGATATACGAAGCTGCCTTTATCAATAAGGAAATTTATTTTGTCAAGGACAGGCTCGCTGGCGAATTTTTTTGTAACATCTTTAAATTCAATCATCGAATAAAAATAGCTAAAATAGTTGAATGGTTAAATAGCTGAACATAAAAATAAAACCATGTAGCCATTTAGCTATTCTAACTATTTAGCTATAAAACCTGGAGTCGGCCTACGTCCATCAGCCAACCAGCCTTCTCGGCTGCATGTGTCTCCCCCCAGACTTTCACTTTTTTACTTATAAACTGGGACAAATCGAGCACCGATGACGTAAGATATACATTTTGAGATTCTCCGCCCGGTCTTTCAAGATGGTATGCGCCCTCGCCATCTATGCCTCCTTCACGAAGAGTTCCTTCCGCACTGTCTTTGAAAGTTTTTTCATCTTTTGATCCAAAAGTCTGACCTTTTTGCGGACCTGCGACTTTTGACAGCGGTGAAGAAGGCCCGCCA
Organism: Candidatus Levybacteria bacterium RIFCSPHIGHO2_02_FULL_40_18; assembly: GCA_001782235.1. Classification (GTDB taxonomy): domain Bacteria; phylum Patescibacteriota; class Microgenomatia; order Levybacterales; family GWA1-39-11; genus GWA1-39-11. The sequence continues at coordinate 366,147 of MFOC01000007.1, read as the reverse complement.
ACCAAGGAGGCATTCTGAGTTTGGGAAAGTAAAAAACCCGTTCCTATACCTAAAACCGCAAGGATTAAAAACAAAATTATCGGGACTTTAGAAGGTGTGCTTTTGGAAGCAGTCATTTTTGCGTCTGATCCACTAAAATTATGAACCAATTCACCCCGATCAGATCGGGGCTGATCCTTTTCCATAACCACTAGTAAACCACATTTCAACAATTTTGGCAAGGCAATAATAAGTGAGCTAGCCAAGAGGAGTTTTCTTGTCACCCTTATGAGGTTCCAATCCTGGCCATTTTCGATAATTAGAATATGAAAATGCGGATAATGTTTCTTTCAAAATCGTTCCGAAGATTTCATTGAATCGCTCTTTGTCCAACGCTCTCTTTATAACTATTTTGTATCCTTCGCCTCTATAATTTAAAGCCATACTTACTCGCGAAACTGTTTCATTAGAGACTCTCAAAATCTTCCTTATCTCTTCTTGTCGATATCCTTTTGTTAAAAGGATGGCAATTCCTAATCTTTTTGCCAACATCGTTTTCTCGAATGGACTAATTAAACTGAATAGGAATTTTTCAATGTCAGAACGATTCGAAATATGAGCTAAAGAATCAAAAAACAGTTCGAACAATTTATTTTCTAAATTCTTAGACAAATAATTCTTTGAAACCTGCATCATATCATATAGTAAAATACCGGTCATTCAGATGAACGGAATAATATTACTTATAAATCTATTAGGTTGTCAATAATCAATCGTTAAGAGTCTATGAATGAGGAAACTATTGCTCTAGGGGGTGGAAGTTTTGCTTGAGTAAATTAACGATTGGTAAAAACAGAGGTTTTGGCAAATTTTCCCACTCGAACCAATCCCATTCACCCGCCTTTTCAGGTTCCATCGAACGCGCCTCACCAGACTTCCAGCCACACACCATAAAAATCGTTATGTAGTGTTTACCACTTTCAAAAATGTCATTTGTAATCGACCCGAATCTTATATTTTTTACCTTAAGCGATGTTTCTTCAAAAACCTCACGAATAGCACAATCCTCAAAGCTCTCAAGATGCTCCAAGTGACCGCCAGGAAATCCCCACGTTCTATATCCGTGACGACTCAATCTTTTGGCGAGCAGTACTTTGCCGTTTTTTATAATTATTACCGATACTCCGGACCTAACTATTTTCTCCATACTTAATCGGCCTTAAGTTCTGCGTCTATAAATATGTCAATATCGCCGTCTAATACTCCCTGTGTGTTGCTGGTTTCCGTTTGTGTCCGCAGGTCTTTTACCATTTGATAAGGGTGTAAAACATAGGAACGGATCTGATTTCCCCAAGAAGCAGGTTTATATTCGCCTTTTAGTTTTTTTTCTTCCTCCGAACGTTCCTCCTGCTCGCGCGCCCATAATTTTGCTTTTAAAAGTTTCAATGCATTCTCTCTATTTTGCGCTTGATATCTTTCGGTCTGACATGAAACTGTAATTCCTGTTGGTGTATGTTTTAAGCGAACAGCTGATGAGACTTTTTGGACATTTTGACCACCATGCGCTGATGCTCGATAAAACTCCCACTCAAGATCATCCTCTTTTATTTCAAATTCGAAGGTTTCAACCTGAGGCAAAACTTCCACAAGCGCAAAGGAAGTGTGCCTTAGTTTGCTCGCGCTAAACGGAGATAGACGAACCAAACGATGGACCCCTTGCTCGCCTTTCAAATATCCATAAGCAAACTGCCCTTCGATTGATAAAGAAACACTTTTAATTCCTGCTTCTTCGCCCGGCGTTTCATCTAAAATGTCATACTTCCAATCCTTTTTTTCAAAATAACGAACATACATTCGCTTAAGCATCTCTGAGAAGTCCATAGCATCTGCGCCTCCCTGTCCTGCATGAATTGACAGAATAGCATTATTCTTATCATATGGACCTGACAGATAAAAATAGACCTCCATATCAGAAAGTAATGAACTTAAACCTGTCGTGTTGTTCGATTCTATATATTTCGAAAGCTTCTCAGCGCTCTCGACTTCTTTTTGAAGAGCCGCCATCTCCTTCATTTTTTGAGTGGCTAACTTAGTATCCTTCCAAAAATCCGGCGATGTGGATTCAGTCTCAATTTCCTGAATGCGAACCTTATTTTGTTTAACATCCATTTTTTCAAGCAAAATTTTTGCCCGTTTAATGAAATCATTCATAGCAAAGCTAATTTTACCCCGTTAGAGACGCATAGCGCAACTACTAAGTAGAAAAATAATTTATAAAAATTATTTTTCTCAAGTCTCTAACGGAGTCTATCAAAAAATGAGATCAAAGAGGAGGGCTAATGCGGCGAAAGACATAACTGCAGTTATTGTTATTCCCAATGCATTCGAAAGTGTCGAATTGGTGCGTCCGCCCATGATTTTTTTGTTGTTTGAGATTAATAAAATAAGAATAATAAGCGGCGGAGCGGCGATCCCGTTGAGTACGGCTGTGTAATAAAGCATTTGAAATGGCGGTATATGCAAAAAATTCACAAGTAAGCCAATCAGCGTTGCAATAGTTATTGCACCATAAAATCCATGAGCCTGTTTTAACTTTCGATACAATCCTTCGCGCCACCCAAGAGCTTCGGCTAGCGCATATGACGCCGAACCTGCCAGGATTGGAACAGAAAGAAGACCGGTCCCAATTATTCCTGCCGCAAAAAGCAGATAGGCAAAATCTCCTGCTAATGGTCTGAGTGCTTCGGCCACTTGATCGGCCGTGTTTATATTATGGATCCCTGAAGCATAAAGGGTTGATGCGACAGTCGCGATAATAAAGAACATTACAAGATTCGAGAAAAACATTCCGATAACCGTGTCTATTCTCATGATTCTAATGTCTCTTTTTAATACTTTTGGTATACCTCGCCCAATCCCCATGATCTTACCTTTTTCGACTTCCTCCTCAACCTCCTCTGTCTCTTGCCAGAAAAAAAGATATGGAGAAATTGTAGTTCCCAAAATTGCAACAATATTAAGTAGATAACTACCACTTAGAGCGAAACTTGGGACAATTGTTGAAGCTATTATTTGCTCCCAATTCTGTCTTACTACAAACACCACCAGCACATATGCAAAAAGTGAGAACGCAAGATACTTTAGGTATTTTGAATAAAGTTTATATGATACAAAAACTTCAAGAATTAAAGTTAAAACGGTCATTCCCACAAGCCAGAAAATAAAAGGTATGTCGAATAATAAACCAGCCGCGCTTGCCATTGCCCCAAGATTTGCCCCTATATTCACAGTGTTCGCGGTAAAAAGAATTAAAACAGCAATGTAGAGAACGGGCCTTGAATAATATTTTTTGATAACGCCCGAAAGCCCCTTTCCTGTTACGAGCCCTATTCTTCCACACATCTCTTGAATTGCCGTCATGAAGGGAAAAGAGAAAGGTGCGGTCCAAAGCTGGGAATATCCGAATTGTGCGCCAGTTTGGGCATATGTTGCAATTCCCGATGGGTCATCATCCGATGCGCCGGTAATGAATCCCGGCCCCAGCAACGATAGAAGTTTTTTAAGTTTCTTCAGCATACTATTTTAAATCCTAAATTCGAATATCAAAATTCTGTCAATAAGAAATTGGTTGTTGGAAATAAGAAAATGGTAATAGAAATTAGATATTAGAAATTGGTTTTTATTTATTTTTATTTAACTACTTTCTATTTTCTACTTTCTATTACTAATTTCCATTTTCCTGTAACTATTTTCTAATAATATATTGATATATTTTTTAGAATTTAGGAATTTGAATTTATTTCTTACAGATTAACTCGCAAATTACGTCTTTTACATCTTTTTTCCCTTGAAGAATTTCAAGATCTGAAATCATCTTCTGGATTGCCGCCTGTGAGGAGGTAAGATTATCGGCAGTTATATTGGACATTGTTTCACGGGTTTCACGGATAATCCTTTCAATATTCTCAGATGATGGGAGGGATGGCGCTTCGTTTGTTGTACCCAAAGTCTCTCGACCACTTACCGAACCTTGTCTTCCGATTCCGGTCAACATTATTGCTCCCAAAAGGCCCAATGCTGCAAGGATTACAACTCCTATTATTATTTTCTTTGGATCCCATCGGGCTTCGACAGTCTCCCCTTCAAGCAATCTGGGTTTATCTATTTTTTTGTATGCCATTTTAAGATTGTCCCTTAATTTCTCTTATGTCTCTATATAATTCTTTTTTAACGGAAAGCGCGACGCCTTCAATTTTTTCTTCAATATCTTTTACTTTTGATCTTAAAAATTTCCAAATTATTTCATGATTTTTAGAATTTAAATGCTTAAGAAATAATCTCTTATCTTCCGTAATTAATTCTGAAAGAATCGAATCCAAAATGGCATTGTGAACTTGAGATTCTGCAAGTTCAACTAGATGTCTCTTTTCGTGTTCCTCGATTGGAAGGGACTCGATTTCAATAATTAGCGAGTCAATCTCAACATGATATGAATAAAAGTGTTTAATCATAGAGTAATCAATAGCTAAATAGTTAAATGGCTACATGGTTTTGAACTATTCTAACTATTTTAACCATTTTAACTATTTAATTTCGATTGGTCCCAGTGGAACCTTGTCTTCTGGATCGTCTATAAAAAAATACAGAACCGGCCCTCTCCCGCTACCGTCAACACGCTCAAGATACTTCATAACCTCGGGCGACCCGCCCAAACTCTTTCCAGTCCATTCAGCGGGTCCGGCATCACCTATCACCACTACTATAGCACGCCCGGTATGAGGATTCACTACAAGCATTTTCCGAAATTTAAAAAAAGTAATGTATTTTCCCGTGTGCTCCGCGAATCCCGGAGCAAGAAATGTTTGAACGGCAATATAATATTTCTCACGATCTATGTCTTTTTGGGTTAATTCCGAACGAGAATTTGCAAAATAACCCCAGGCACCCAGTCCCGGTGCCATTCCGGACGAATAGAATTTTGAACTATCCGAACTATCCTCGAAATGAGTAGTCATTGTGTCACCGGGATATCGCGCCAGATGCTGCTCGGCCCCTATATAACCATATGATCGATTCAATCGAATACCTGAAAGTTCATGTGCGACTTTAAACCCAAAATCCCGAGTAAAAATCTGAGAAATGGAATTTTCTTCTTCCGGCGTTAATGGACGAACCTCCTTTGGCAAAACAGAAAGAACATCTGAGGCCAAAAAAGCGCTTTTATCTACGGGTAATTTTTGTTCTTCGACCGTCAGCGCACTGACTGGCCCAATTAAATTTGCGGCTGGACTTGATAAAAGCATTAGCCCCGAGATTGACCCAATGGCAAAATTTTTTGTGCTGTTTATAAAGTCATTTATTGCATCTCCGTGCGAAGCCCACAACTGTTCCTGAAAATCACGGTGCCGCTTGATCCACTTATCCGCAAGCTTTCTATAGTGTCCTGAAGAATCCATACTTTAATAATAGCAAAAAGAAGAAATTTGGATTAGAATTTTAGTATCAAGTTAATGAATCTTAAGGGATTTATTCCATTAATCGAACGATCTTCCGTAAAGCTTCTGTTTGTATGGATTGTTACTTTGACTATGCTCTATTCGACACTTTCTATTGTGCGACATAACAATTTCCAATCGGGCGCCTTTGATCTTGGTCTTTACGATCAATCCATCTGGCAATATTCTCAATTTCAGGCTCCATACAACACAATTAAAAATAGGTTTATCTTAGGTGATCATCTTGCGTTAACTCTCCCGCTTCTTTCGCCCCTTTTTTGGATTTGGGATGATGTAAGAATCTTATTGCTTTTTCAGGCGTTTTGGGTAAGTCTTTCTGCGCTTCCCATATTTCTTTTGGTGCGAAATAGAGGCTATTTTTCATTAGTAGCCCTATGTTTAAGCTTTGTCTATAGCCTTTTCTACGGAATACAATTTTTGGTATTTTTTGATTTTCATCCCGTTGCAATAGGGGTGGGTTTAATTCCTTGGATCGCTTATTTTTTGGAAACAAAAAACTGGAAACTGTTATCCGGATCAATAATTTTACTACTTCTAACACAGGAAAACATGGGCATCGCCCTTGCTTCTCTGGGACTTATTTATTTGTTTCAAAAACAATATCGTAAAGCTGCGCTAGGATTCATCTTTGGAGGTTTTTTAGCAACGCTTATCGCTATCACTCTAACTCGATATTTCTCGCCGATTGGGTTCGAATATACACCTCAAATCGACTTACAGCCAGCAAATCTAATCAGCAATTTCTTCAATAGCCAAGAAAAACAACAGGTGTGGCTTTATTCATTTTCCTGGTTCTCCGCTCTTCCTCTTCTCTCGCCCGGAGCAATTCTTGCGGTTACGCTTGATCTTTCGCAATATTTTGTAACGGGCGAAGCCTTTGCACGAATGTGGAGCCCATTTATGCATCACAGGGCAATCCTTGCACCATTTTTACTATTGGGGACTCTGGACGCAATTAATATTTTGAAGCGAAAATTTTCCCGCAGGGCGGGATCCCGCTTCGCGGGAAAGCCCGAGATTATTGCTATTGTAATGGTATCCGTAGCTCTCCTCCTGCAATACAAATTCCACTTTGCTCTAAATAAATTGTCAAAGCCAATATATTATAAGAGCGAACAATGGATGAAAGACACGGGAAAGCTAATCACGTCTATCCCGAAAGATGCGAGTATTGCCTCGACGCAAAACATAGTCCCCCACATTTCTCACAGAAACCAAATCTATCTAATATATCCTCGCGAACATGAAATTGAGAATAATCCCTGCGGAAGAAAGCTCTGCTGGTGGCTTGATTTCCCAAAAGAAGCCGAATATATAATGGTTAACTTAAGCGAGCAACAAACTCTCATTCAGCTTCTCGAAAGCCCCCGGAACTTTCGCGAGGGAGTAAAAAATATGGAAAAGGTTGGGAAAATAAGACTTGAGAAGCAAATCGGAACTGCTTATTTGTACAAAGTCAATTATGATTCGAAAGATTAGGAAGCGAACAGGGACTTAATAATACCAAACGCTCTCTCGACATCATGGTCGGAAACAACAATGGTAAGTTCTTGTGGTGTTGAAACTAATTCGAGTATGTTTATACCCTCCCAGGCAAGGGATTTTAGAAAAAAATAATAGATTCCAGAGGTTTCCTGCGCTTCCTTGGGTAGGTAAATTGTAATGGTCGAAACTTTATCCTGAAACACCAAAGGATTCTTGCTTTCTATAGTATTTTTGTATTTCTCGAATAAATCTTGACTCATAATAAACGAGGCCTCGTGTATCCCCTGATTTTTTAAAAAAAGCGAACGAGAATTAGTGTCACGCGAGATAAGTATCGATAGCCCTTGAACATCAATATTCGACAGCCCTGCTAAGATCAGATTTGAGCGAACTGTGATTTCCGGAGGAGTTTTAAAAATATTGCTTTGCGTAAACTTTGGTTGAAAATCAGATTCGAGGCGGTTTAAAGCCATAATTATAGATGCGATGCTTACTTTTTTTAAAAGCATTTCCTCAAGTTCAGGCTTTATATAGCGTGCAAGAGACGAATAGTTTATAAGACCTTTCGAGATAGCCTCTGAAAGATATCTTGAACGTTCGACAATCTTTTTAGTAGCTTCAGGCACTGTAACCATTGTATAATTATCCGAAACGAACTACTCGCACTGAGCGAGTGAAACGAGTCGAAGTGTTGTAATTTTAACATAAAGTCATAAATTTTAAAAGTTTCTTAGGATTTTAATATAATTATGGGAGGTTGGGATAGTGGCACTTTTTCCACTTCTTTCCCGAACCGCAAGGGCAGGGGTCGTTGCGGCCGATTTTCTTTTTTTCGACACCTGTAGTACCATTCAAATTATTATTCGAAGCTATTTCTGTTCGATTCGCGATTTGCGGAGCTCGGCTAACCTTCTCAGCTTTTTCTCCCACTTCTGACTCCGGAACGTTTGCTTGTATATTTACTCTGACTGCCGGAGGAGGAATTTCTCCGATGTTAATTCGAAAAGCGCGGTGAGCTATACCGTCGTCAATTTGCGAAATTAAACGCTCAAACATGGTAAATGCCTCGTTTTTGTATTCGATAAGAGGATCTCTCTGTCCGTAGCCCCGTAGCCCGATTCCTGTTCTAAGATCTTCCATCGAGGTTAAATGGTCCATCCAGAGATTATCGATTGTTGATAGAAATACGATTTTATATGCGTGAGCCAAATGATCGCGGCCAAATTGCTCTTCCCATTTCTTAGAAATTTGCTTTGCTATTCCGATTAAAAAGTCCGAAATTTGTTCTGCGGTTTGATATTGCTGAATTTGTTTATAGAGATGTTCTTGCGAATGTTCATCAAAGGGGACAATGCTTGCGAATTCCGAAATTATGGTTTTGCGCCCGTCTTCTTGGGTTTCTGTTGAAAGATTAAATTGAACATTATTTGCAATTACGCTCGCGACTTTCCCTAAAACTATTTCAACTATATCATCCCTCTGGCCAGAGGCCTCTGGGCCGGCGGCTTCATTCCCTACTACTCCTTGTCTCATTTTATAGATAATTTCTCTTTGCTTGTTTAAAACATCGTCATAATCAAGAAGGTGTTTTCTTGCTTCAAAATTAAACCCTTCTACCTTGACTTGCGCTTGTTCTATAACACGCGAAACTAAACCATGGGCGAGTGGTTGATCCTCCGGAAAATTAAACCGAGTCATTAGGTTTGAAATCTGCTCTCCCCCAAAGACTCTCATAAGATCATCCTCCAAAGAAACAATGAACATAGATTTTCCGGGATCTCCTTGGCGGCCAGATCTTCCCCTTAGCTGATTATCAATTCTTCTTGATTCGTGTTTTTCGGTACCAATTAAATAAAGCCCGCCAAGCGAGACCACCTCATCATGCTCCTTCTGCCATCTCTCCATATCTTCACGAAGTTTTTTCTGACCGCTTTTTCCCTTGTGGGCAATATCAAATTGTGATGGAGGCTGGCCTCCTAAAATAATATCTACCCCTCGACCAGCCATATTTGTCGCAACTGTAACCGCGCCTTTTTTACCCGCATTCTGAATAATCATTGCCTCCCGAATGTGATTTTTAGCATTTAAAACCTCGTGCAGGATCCCTTTTCTTTTTAGATATTCTGAAATTATTTCGTTCTTATCAATTGATGTAGTGCCAACTAACACCGGCTGTCCTTTTTTATGTGCTTCCTCAATCTCCCTAACTACTGCAGCCACTTTTGCGCGCGTAGTCTTATAGATCTGATCGCCAAGATCTTCGCGAATCATCTCTTTATGAGTAGGGATCGAAACTACATCAAGTTTGTAGATCTTTTGAAACTCCTCAGCCTCAGTTACGGCTGTTCCCGTCATTCCCGCAATCTTTTCATACATTCTGAAGTAGTTTTGAAGAGAAACAGTTGCAAGAGTTTTTGACTCTTGCTGGATCGCGACGCCTTCCTTTGCCTCAATTGCCTGATGGAGACCTTCTGACAAACGCCTTCCTTCAAGAAGTCTTCCGGTAAACTCATCAACTAGAATAACTTGGTTGTCGCGGACAATGTAATCGCGGTCTTTATGAAACAGGGTATTTGCCTTAAGAGCGGCTTCTATATGATAAACCGTATCAAAATCCTTTTCATATATATCTTTGACGCCGTAAAGCTTTTCAACCTTTTCAATCCCGTGATCTGTTAAGTGTGCAGTTCTTGTCTTCTCATCTACTTTATAGTCTATTTCCTTGTTGAGTTTATCGACAATTTTTGCATATTCATAATATTTTTGGGAAGGCGTAGCGTCCGGCATTGAGATTATATGGGGCGTTCTTGCTTCATCGATTAAAACCGAGTCTACCTCATCAATAATTGCATATGTGTGTCCTGTTTGAGCCAATTGTTCGCTATTAAAGACCATGTTGTCGCGAAGATAATCGAATCCAAATTCAGAATTGATTCCGTAAACTATATTGGCTTGATATGCTTCTTTTCGAGATATAGGCCTGAGATGAAGGAGCCTGAAGTCCTGTGCCGATTCATCTGTGTATTTGGTATCGTAAATAAAAGAAGCATCGGAAATTATTGAGGAAACGTTCATTCCTAAAAAGTCAAAAATTGCCCCCATCCATCCTGCGTCACGACGAGCAAGATAGTCATTTACGGTAACAAGATGAACCGTATTGCCTGTAAGGGCGTTCAAGTATAGGGCGGGGACTGCCGAAAGAGTTTTTCCTTCTCCTGTTTTTTGCTCTGCGACTTTGCCTTGAGAAAGAACAGTGGCCGCGATTAGTTGAACATCATATGGCCGTAAACCCGTGGTTCTTAGAGAAGCTTCACGTACAAGAGCGAAAGCTTCAGGTAAAACCATGAAAATACTTTCGCCTTTTTCTATTCTTTTTTTTAGTTCTTCTGTTTTTTTTGGAAAATCAGAATCGCGAAGTTTTTTAGTTTTCTCCGAAAGAGCATTGATCTCATCAACAATGGGTAAAAATTTTTTAATCTCTCGCTCGTTTGAGTCAAAAAACTTAGACAAAACACCAAGCATAATTAGAATATGAGATCCCGAATCAAGTTCGGGATGAAAGTCAACAAGATTACTATCCTAAAATTCGGTTGACTTTCAATTTTACCATAAATGAGGCTAAAATACGAATGGAGGAGTATAAAAATCCCGCACCAATTCTGGTGCGGGACTCTTTTATCCAAAAGATGATCATTCTTTGGAATTTATTTTATCTCCTCTTCCTTCTCTTTGCTTTTTTTCTTGCCATGAAAATATCACCTCCGTTAGAAACTGTTAACGAACTGTAAAGTGAGTTTACAGTTTCTTACGTCCGCCGAAGACCGCTCTTTAGGGCGTGTATGAATAATACTGAAAAGCCCTAAAGTAAGGTCTGGCGGACCAAACAGTATCTCAAACTAGAACTTATTATGCTCCAATTTAATCGTGAAAAAAATAAAAAATTTTGTCAAGAAAATTGCCTGCTTCGAAAATTAAGGTTTAGACTGATAAATCAACAAAAATCAAAAGAGCCAATGGCTAAAATAGCTACATGGTTACATGGCTATCAAAACCATTCAACTATTCCAACCATTTTAACTATTTTAATTTCTTTGGTGAAATCTTATCTATATTTACGTAATTTCGCAAAATTTCTGGTACAACAACTGAACCATCCTTTTCTTGATAATTTTCAAGAATTGCAATTAAAGTTCGGCCAATTGCAAAACCTGTGGCGTTGAGAGTGTGTATGAATTCTTTTTCCAAACCTTTTTGGCCTTGCCTGCCGGCAGGCAGGAATTTAATATTCAACCGTCTTGCTTGAAAATCTGTAAGATGCGATGCGGAGGTCATCTCTCGATATTTCTCTTGAGACGGAATCCATGCTTCAATATCATATTTTTTGGCCTGAACAAATCCTAAATCGGCTGTACACATTTTGACAACTTGATAAGGGATCTTGAGCGCCTGAAAAAACTTCTCTTCAATATTCAAAAGATAGTCTTGTTCACTATCGCTCTTTTCAGGAGTCGTATATGAAACCATTTCTACTTTATCAAATTGGTGGACGCGAAGAATTCCCCGAGTGTCTTTGCCGTAAGATCCCGCTTCACGCCTGAAGGCAGATGAAAACCCGACATATCTTACAGGTAGATCACGTTCCAAAAATGTTTCGTCTTGATGCATTGCGACGATTGAATGCTCGGCAGTTCCCACGAGGGTCAAACCATCTTTTTCGATATGAAACATGTCCTCATCCCCACCGTGTTCCATATAACCGACCTTTTTCATTGTTTCCGTCTTAATAAGCACGGGCGGAATTATCGGAATAAATCCTTCCTTTATTAAGCTGTCTAAGGCAAATTGGGCGAGTGCGAATTCAAGAAGAACTCCTTCATTTTTTAAATATGCGAATCGGGTACCGGAAACTTTTGCTGCTCGTTCAAGGTCGATAATTTCAAGCAATTCTCCCAACTCAACATGGTCACGAACTTTGAATGAAAACTTTTTCGGCGAACCAACTTTTCGAATAATCTCATTTTCCGATTCGTCTTTTCCTATTTTTACATCAAGGGCCGGCAAATTTGGTACGGCATAAAGAAGTTCATCCAATCTTTCTTTGATTTTCCCAAGTTTATCTTCGCTAGAATCAACCTCTGCTTTAACCTCCCGACCGCCTTCAATATCTCTTTCTTTTGCGGCGCGGTTTCTTTGGGTATACAATTCTTGGAGTATCCGAGACAATTCGCGATGTTCTTGGTCTAGACGAAGTATTTCATCAATCGGAACATTGATATTTTTATTTTTTGCCCCTTCACGAACTTTATCCGGATTCTCCCGAATAAACTTAATATCAAGCATAATTGTTTAAGATTAAAAGACTAAAAGACTAAAATGATTAGTTATTGCTTGTTGTTTAATTTTCTTTCGGAAATTACTAGTAGCCAGTATTCTGTCTCGTTCGCCGATCCTAAAGCGATTTGAATAAAACGTTTATACTCTTTCCCCTTATATCTTCCGAAGCCTTCAGCAATATTTGCCCCCACTGAACCCGCTGCTCTTATTACTTGATTAATTAAAATTACCGAAATCCCATCCTTAGGTAGATTTTTACATAATTTTATCACTAACAATATGACCTGATGAGCCCTTTGCCAAAAGAGTAACTCCTTATAATTACTAATCACTTTAATCCTTTAATCCTAATCACTAAATTATATCTCGTTTTATTTCTTTTGGCTATTAAGTAATTTTTTGAACTTCCGCAATGCCCGTGCTCTATGTGAGATCTTATTTTTTACACTTTCCGAAAGTTCACCAAATGTCTTTGTATAACCTCGTGGAATAACATACGGATCAAACCCCCATCCCCTATCTCCTCTTCGTTCGACTATTGTCCCAATAAATGATCCTTCAATTACATGTACTCTCTTGCCATCATGATAACCGATTCCTGCGATAACTTTGACGGTTCTATCTTTTTCTGCCGATAGCATTCTAAGCATAAGGTCGCATGTATTATTGCTCACCTGACAAATATACTTAATAAACGGACCGGGAAAACCATTCCATGCGCGAACCTCAAAACTTACATCATCAACAATCACGGGTCTTTTAACTCTTTTATATGCCGCAAGAGCCTTATGCTTTACGATTTTCCTAAGATCCATGCTCTGGATCTCATCAATATCTATATCAACTATTTCAATTGGTATTCCAAGGATTTCTCTCGCTTCATCTACCTTGTCCTTATTGCTGGTTACAAAGCAAAGCTTTTTCATCAAGAAGCAATTTCCTGGAATCTCTTTTTAGCTATATCCTTATACTTAAATATTAACCAAGCAGCTTTGGGACCATGATCTTTTCCTATTAGTGATTTATATATTGCTTCAAATGCTTCAGCTGATGATAAACCATACTCCTTTGCCCATTCATAGATATTTCTTTGATATACCTCTGGATCTTTTGCGTTGTCAATTTCCGGCAACAACTTTTTACCTAAAAACTCCTTTTGTTTTTGTGTTAAACTCCTGGCTTGCTCTGGAATGCTCTCCTGGATAGAAAATTTAATGTCGCCTGGTGCATACTTTTCTACCCAGGTTTTGGCATAAGAGGACCAATTTTCCAATCCTTCACTCTTAATCTCACTCTCCATGTCTGGGAACTGGATCCATTGAGACAATGACCAGAATCTTAATTCGGGAACTTTCTCAGCTCCCCCTGTTTGCGACAACATAAATGCTCTATGAAAGTCATCCTTACTGTTAGCAGCTATTTGGTAGTCATCGTAAAGTCTTGGAATTATGTCAGGACTTCTTGGATCAAATTCGACTGCTTGTTCCGGCCTTGTTTTAATCATCAAAAAACGCGCGACCTGAGGTGTTAAAACTTCTAGTAATTCTTCCCCTGTCAATCCAATTCCTTTTGATGAGGACATTTTCTTTCCGCCTACTAGGAAAAACTCATAGCCAAACTGTAATGGTCTTTTAATTTTAAACACATCAGAAGCAAGCTGCAATGCTACATCATATGAACCGCCTGCTGACGCATGATCTTTACCCGCGCCCTCAATAGTTACACCAAAGGTCCACCATTTTGCAGCCCATTCAACTTTCCATAGCATCTTGCTATTTCCATTCAATGGATCAAGTTTGCCTTTTATTCTACAACCTTTTGCCCATTCGACTAGATCTTCCTCGCATGAAAAAGATACTTCTTTTCCATCCCAAGAAGTGACGCGAGTTGTTCCTAATTTCCCACAATTTGGGCAAATGACCTGAAGAGGATGCCAGTCTTTCCCAATTTCTTTTTTATAGATTTTCCCGTAGACATCTCTTATTTCCTGGGCGTGGTCAAGAACATAAATTATTGCATCATTGAATTTCCCCCCACTGTAAAGCTCGCTTGTTTTATACATCTCAGCTTCAATGCCAAGTTTATCAAGCAACTTTTTCATTTTGTTTCCAAAATAATCCCCAAAAGATCCATTGCCATCTGGCGAAGGAGCAATTGATATTGGAACGCCGAGATATTTACTGTGGAATTCAGCAAGATCTGCCGGTAATCCATCGATAGGATCAAAATCATCGAATCCATACATGAACTTTACATCTGTGCCTTTTTCCTTGAGGATTCGAAACAAAGTATCGTGAATTACAGGGCCTTTTAAGGAGCCCATATGCACTATTCCAGACGGAGTCCATGAGTCATTAATTAATTGCTTTCCCTTTTGATCTTCAAGTATTTTATCCGCCCAAAACATGAGGTAATTATAGCTTAATTTGAGGAAAATTACACCGGAAGATGAGTGCTAGGGAGTTTACATCGAAGCATTATCCCAAACCATTACAACGCCGTAATTTCTGCTCGCATCGTCGGGTTCAAAATCCGGAATCGCTTTTGTTGGTCGTAAACCTTGTCTTGAATAAAATCTAATTTCAGGATCAAAAGGCTCATCTTTTTCATTTTTCAATTTTATATAATCCTCTACAGTTACTTCTCCGTTTTCTCTGCAATATTTATCGTACCCTGGCGCTCTTGCACCTAAAAATAGACGCTTGAGACGCAACCTTTTTACAAGTTCTTTTTGAACATCAACAAGTTCCCCCCCTATTCCTTTACCCTGTGCATCTTTTGCAACTACAACCGTTGAAACGTATAAGGAATCGCCTTCGGGATTATGGGTAGTCTTAAAAGTACCATTGTCAGTTAATTCATTCCAGCTTTTTTTGGAATCAGGGTCGTAATTCATAATCTCTGAGATAGTAAAACCCCTCGTTTTACCATCTTCCACTGCGGAAAAAAACCCATCTGGAAATATTTCTAGTCTAGACTCATATTTCCATCTTGGCCCCACGAGTTCTGGTGGCCAAGAATTATGTTCGACCTCCATAACTCCATCCATAAATTTTGTTCTTTCATTTGGCGAAATTGATGCACCTGAAACAACTGATATATTTGTCATTCCGCCCTCTCCAGCCATAGATTCCATTTCTATTGTCATGGTAGCATAGCAGCATTGGCAAAAGCAACGTTTCCTTAAAAGAAAACATGTTCAATTTTGTCAACTAAATGAGCAAAATTACTGTTCTTTAGGATAATAGTTGCTTTATTTTCGCTTTCTCTGTACTTTTCAGGTAATACAGTTATTGTTCTTGCTGCCGAGAAAGGCTTTTCAGAACGTTTAATGAAGGTCTCCTTTTCCAATTCATAAACTCCAAGTCTTGCAAGCTGCCATACGGCAATAAGAGATGCGCATGTGTTTTTTTGATGACCACTGAAATAATCCCTGATGCCGATTTTCTCTCCTTTGTTTGTTAGAACAAGGCTGTGTTTTCCTGCTTTGGGAAATTCTTCTGTGCTCAATACACCAGGGTTTATTTCTTTCAAAAAAAGGTCTGCTACCGCGCTCAACCTTGCTTCTTTTACAATGAAGTCAATTAAGATGCCATGACTTTTTGCCAAATCAATTAATCTATTCGTATCAACTGTAAAAGTGGGAACGCTATAATCATCTATTAAAATAGAAACTGAAAAGCTTTTAGAGCTTGTGCTTAATTCCTTTATTATTCTTGCCCCTTCCACAAGCGACCTAATCTGTTCATCCCTTATTGATTCATCTGCGTAGACATGGGCAAGCTCGATGCTGTAATCGATCATTTATATATTGTAGCAGCCCTAAAGAGCGTGTCAATTTTTAAGAAGATTTTAGATTTTTTGGGGGTTTTGTTAAGATTTTAACAAAGATTAATGAATGGAGACGACTGTATAGACTACTTTTCCTGCTGGGGCTTCTACTTCAACTTTTTCACCGATTGACTTACCTATCAATGCCTTGCCAAGAGGAGATTCATGGGAGATTTTTTTGGCCTTAGGATCCGCCTCCCATTCGCCAACCAAATTGAATTCTTCCTTCTTTCCATTTACCGAGAGAGTAACTACCGATCCTAGCTGAACCATTGCTTTTTTGCCTCCTTTATGGCTTCCTTCAATTAAGCTTGCACGTTTAATTATCTCGCTTAGCTCTTCAATTCTGCCATCGATAAGAGATAGTTCTTCCCGGGCCGCCGTGTACTCCGAATTCTCCGCCAAATCTCCCATGGATCTTGCCTGAGATACTCTCTCAAGAACCTCAGGGCGTTTAACCCGGTTCAATTCTTCGAGTTCAGTTTTCAACTCGTGAAGACCGTCGCGTGTCACGTAAACACTTTTTGCATCCATAATTTTTTGACCCTTTTTACAAGTAACCCCAAGACGCAGTTTCTTGGGGAATTTGTAATTTAATTTACCAGCTTATATATACAGGAAAGGTGATTTATTGTCAATATCCTGGAGTATATTTTTCAAATACTTTTCATATCTCAGCTTATAGATCTTAAGAATAATTTCTCCTTTATTTTTAGGATGAAAATACGCTGCGTTCCGCCTTATCTCCTCAGCCGTTATTCTATTACTCATATACAAAAACTGAAGAGCATAAAAAATCTTATCCAGAAAGCCCAAAATGCTTCTGTCATTTTTATGAATATATTTTTTCTTTGGGATCTTAATATTTGGCAAAAAGTTCTTTATCCAAAAATTAGCTGATAGAAATTTTTTATATGTTCTGTCCCGCTCAAACAAAACATATAGCTGGGCGATTTCTCGGGCAGAAAATAAATTGCGGCGCACTATGGACATTGAAAGTTCGGATTCTGAAAGAAATAGGTTTGGACAAATCAAGTTCATTCCTTGCGAATCTCGAATTGATCTCTTATGGGAAGTTATAATCAATAGAACATTTACTAAAAATCTTGTGATCCAGAGAGTATCAGGCTTTGCAATAATAAAAAAATCTATATCATCTTGTAGCGAAGCGTTTTTTAGAGAAAGACTGCCCGAGATGCCAATTAATTTTATTGTAGGTATATAGGACAGGATTCTTGCGGCTTTGTTTGCTATTTCCATCTTGTCTCTACTTATTCTTGTTCTTTCTAGCCTTGTAAATATTACATTTCCTCTACCCGTTAAAAAATAATATCCGTCTTTCATTTTAATCTGCCTTGATTGCACCATTTCATCAAGATTTTTATTGAACAAATCTTTATTAACTCGGCCGCGAATATTTAGAAACTTCCAAAGCTCTCTTTTTCGCAACGGATAATCAAAAACATCCGAATATAAAAGCGTTTTAATTATTGAACGATAAATTCTACTGTTGTTCTTCATATCTGCCCAAAACCTGAGCCACGCCGCTTGCCAACGTCTCAACGGCGCTTTGAGGGGAAGCGTTTTGGTTAATCATAGACCTTATAGCATTGCCAAAATAAGAATTTAGCGAATCAACCATAGCATCATCATAGGTATCGGAAGAAAAAATGGTTGAGGTCGCAATTTTACCTTGTTCCACGAAGGGATAAATTAACGTATTTGCTTTTAGAAGATCTGCCATATCGGTTCTTGGATAAAGCTCCCCAAATAATCTAACTTTTGATTCTTTACTGTAAAGTTTCTCCATGGTCTGCCGACTTGCCAAGAATTTTATAAATTCAAATGCTTCCCTTGCGAATTCCGTTTTATTTGACACCCCCTCCACCCAATAGCTTGCTATCGTAGCATTACGTGATGGAAGATGAGGAACCGGCACAACCGCAAACTCAAGGTTTGGATTTAATGCCTTGATGTCTAATATGTCCCATGAATATCCAAAATACATAGCCAACTTTCCTTTTGCGAAGGCAAGCTTTGAATTCTCAAGTGTGTCATCCCAAACTTTTGCGTCTCCCCGAGCAAAAGATGTATAGAAATCCAATGTGTCAAATGCATTCAGTTTTGATTCGCCGTTAAGATCCTTAAGGTTTGCTCCATTCTGAATTAGAAGCAAAGAAATAATATCAGATGCATGGGCAATATTATCGTATGTACCAAGAGCAACTCCTGAAGAAACTAGTCTGCCGGAAGCGTCTTTGACGGTAAGTTTGCGAGCGGCATCTAGAAGATCATCCCATGTTGACGGATATTCGTTAATGCCCGCCGCAGCAAAACTTTGAACATTTACAAAGAGGGCAAGAGTGTCAAATTGAATAGGAACGCCATAATATGCACCGCTAATTTTAAGATCCTCTTGAATAACCTTATAAAACTTATCCATTTCAAGAGAATTTACTACGTCACTTGGGAATGGTAAGAGAAGAGACCTAACTTGAGTCGCCCAACTGTTGTGAAAGCGAAAAATATCAGGGCCAGTTCCATTTGCTATTCTTGTTGAAAGTCGGTCAACATACTTTCCCAAACCTTTAATATCTTGTTTTTCATATTTTATTTTAATATTGGGATGTGCTTTCATAAACTCATCCGCTATCTCTCGGAATGCCTGAGAATCCTCCCAGACACCCCAGTAAACAAGTTCTGCTTCGCGTGGCTCGCCGCCTTTAAAACGAGGGAGTATAAAAATGATAGCTACAATTACGAGAGCGACAATTAAAACGAGCCCAATTATTAAGCTGATTATCTTTTTTATACCTGACCCCGTATTTTGACTATCCAATTCGGGAGTGGGTTCTAAAACCTGGGATTGCGGGTTTTGACTGTCATCCATAAACTCTCATATAGTATAATATGTTGATTTCAAAAAGCCAACAATGCTAAGACTTTCACCCCGTAAAAAACAAACGATTTACCATGTCGCAAAATCGTCTTATTGGTTTTTGATAGGATTTATTTTGGCGAGCATGGTGCTTTCTTCTCTTATTCTTTTTTATTTTCAACATACCTTTAAAAACAGGGTCATTCCGGGCATCTTTATCGATAATGTTTATATCGGAGAAAAATCCCGCGCCGACATTGAGAAAATCTTTCTTGCGAAGAATCAGAAAATTGGGGAGAACACTTTTATTTTTTCTCAAGATTCATATGTCGCGACAGTCTCGGCCAAAAAACTTGACATCGGATATGACATCAACCTAATAACAGAACAGGCGCTTAGCCTTGGAAAAACAAAAAATCTTTTCAGCGATACCTACATAACGCTTTCTTCCTATATTAATGGCACTTTTCTCTCCTCAACTTATACACTTGATGAGGAAAAACTTACCGCGGAACTTGAACCAATCCGAAAAGTAATTCACGTGGATCCCCAAGATGCTCAATTTAAAGTGGAGAATAACAGGGTCGTAGCATTCCAGGAATCAAGTGAAGGAAAAACTATTGACATTGATGCTGTGAAGAAAGAGCTAAGAAAAAGGATCAAAGAAATTATAAGAGAAAGAGACATAAAAACCATAGCGATTGAAGTCCCAATTAAAATCTTAAAACCTGATGTGACAACAGAGGAGGCAAATAATTTAGGGATAGTTGAGGATATTGGTGCCGGTAAATCTATTTTTGTGGGGTCAATTGCAAATAGATTTTATAACATAAACTTAGCAACATCACGAATCAATGGAGTACTTATTGCTCCGGGTGAAGAATTCTCATTTAATAAAGCTCTTGGCGATGTCTCAAAATTCACGGGGTATAAGGAGGCATATGTTATCCAGAACGGGAGAACCGTGCTTGGAGACGGAGGCGGAGTTTGCCAGGTTTCCACAACTTTATTTCGGGCAATTTTAAACTCGGGCCTGCCAATTACGGAAAGACGTGCACATGCGTACCGGGTAGGATACTACGAACAAGACTCTCTGCCCGGATTTGACGCAACGGTGTATGCTCCAAGCGTTGACTTCAAATTTAAAAATGACACCGGAAATCACGTACTAATTCAGGGATTAATTGACCCTATTAATATGAGTCTCACATTTACTATCTATGGGAAGTCTGATGGAAGAAAAGTCGTGGTAACGCAACCGGTTGTAACAAATGTTGTACCTGCTCCGCCCCCTCTTTATCAAGACGATCCCAATTTGCCAAAAGGGGTTGAGAAACAAGTGGATTTTGCGGCACCGGGAGGAAAATCCGTATTCTCAAGAACCGTCACAAAAGACGGACAAGTAGTCATTAACGATGTTTTCGTTTCTTCATACAGACCATGGCAGGCGATTTTCTTGCGAGGAACCAAAGAATAATTAATATATTAGAAAATAGTTATAGGAAAATGGAAATTAGTAATGGAAAGTAGAAAATAGACAATAGTTAAATAAAAATAAATAAAAACCAATTTCTAATATCTAATTTCTATTACCATTTTCTTATTTCCAACAACCAATTTCTTATTAACTATGATTTAGATATTAGAATTTAGGACTTTAAGAATATGGGGAAAATAATTACGGTCGAACAAGCAGCGAGGACAATAAAAAAAATAAAACACCAGGGACAAAGGATTGTGTTGGTTGGTGGAATATTTGATTTAATCCATAAAGGCCATGTTGAGTTTCTTGAAGCAGCAAAAAAAGAGGGAGATATTTTAATTGCGCTCTTGGAGAGTGATTTAAAGACAAGGGAAATTAAAGGCAAAAATAGACCGGTCAACACACAGGAAGACAGAGCTTTTGTGCTATCAAGATTTATTATGGTTGATTATGTTATTCTTCTTCCCTACTTTAGACGCGATCAAGACTATGAAGAACTTGTAAAAACGCTCCAACCTGATATAATTGCAGTCACAAAAACCGATGCGCTTTCGAATCTTAAAAAAAGATACGCTAAGATGGTCGGCGGCAACCTTGTTGAAGTAATTTCAAGGATTAAAAATTACTCTACAACAAGACTGGAAGAAAAAATATGAAGAAATTAATTATAGTTTATGTGGCACTTATAATTGCAGTTATTCTCCTTGCAGTTTTTAAAGCCGGAGGAAATCTGCCATCTTTAATTCCGTTTAAAGGGGGCGCCGAGGCGCAAGTCAATAACAAAAAGATAAGCCTGATTCTTGCAAAATCTGACAAAGATAGAACGAAGGGGCTCTCGGGAAGGAATAATTTACCGGAAGACCAGGGAATGTTATTTATTTTTGAAAAAAAGGGGACATACGGCTTTTGGATGAGAGACATGAAGTTTCCCATAGATATTATATTTATTGATGACGATATGGTCGTTTATATCGTCGAAAATGCCTCGCCAGGCGCCCAGACTCCAAATTTAACTATTTACATTCCTGACGTACCCGTAAATCGAGTTTTGGAATTAAACGCCGGACAGGTTAAGAAATTGGGAATTAAAAAAGGCATCAAGATTACTTTCAAGGGAATATAGCAAAGAGAAGATAGAAAATAGTTATAGGAAAATAGAAAATAGTTTTTTAAAACAAACCAATTTCCAATATCTAGTTTCCATAACCATTTTCCAATTTCTTACAACCAATTTCTTTATTTCAATGAGAGTTTTGGCTATTGAGACCTCTTGTGACCCCGCACAAAGCTTACTTACTCCCGAGGTCTTCGTCCTCGCGTCGCGAGGACGCTTATACGGGGCAGGCGAAACAATTTATGATAATACTAAGTCTTGAGACTAGCTGTGATGAAACGGGGGCGGCTGTAGTTGAAAAAAAAGACAACGAACAATTCGTAAGGGTTTTATCAAATGTTACCGCCACCTCTTCAAGTCTCCATGCCAAAACTGGCGGAATAATTCCGGAATTCGCAGCCCGCGAACAAATCAAAGCAATAATTCCGGTTATTGTCCGCGCACTTCTTAATTCCGAAGGGATCAACAATGAAGCAATCAAACAATTGAACAATTCGAAACAGTTCGAACGAGCAAATGAAATACTTAAAAAGTCTATCGACGCCATTGCCGTCACCAGTGGCCCCGGTTTAATAGGTTCACTTCTCGTTGGAGTCGAAACAGCAAAAACCCTATCTTTTGCATTCGACAAGCCAATAATTCCCGTTCATCATCTCCTCGCACACCTCTTTGCTAATTTTATACTCAATACTGAATACTCAATACTGAATACTGGAAAAATGTTCCCCTTCATCGGCCTTATTGTCTCCGGAGGCCATACTGATTTGTTGTTGTTCGAATCAGCATCTAAATTCAAATGGCTTGGCGGGACTCGAGACGACGCGGCAGGAGAAGCACTCGACAAAGTCGGCCGAATTCTTGGCCTATCTTATCCGGCCGGTCCCGAAATCGAGCGCCGAGCTAACAACCAACAACCAACAGCCAAATTTCATAGTCCATTAATTAATACCGAGGATTTTGATTTTTCGTTTTCAGGACTAAAGACTGAAATATCAAGATTTATTGTTAAAAAACATTTAACCGAAAGGTTAATTAATGAGGTTTGCCATGCTTTACAAGAGGCAATTTTTGCTGTGTTGATCAAAAAAACTATTCGAGCAGCAAAATTGTACAAAATTAACAATATTCTTCTTGGTGGCGGCGTATCCGCAAACCAAACCCTCCGCCAACAGTTCGAGCTAACAGCCAAAAGCCAACTGCCAACGGCTAAGATTTCCGCTCCTGCAAAAACTTACGCTACAGACAATGCCGCCATGATCGGCGCCTATGCCCTCCTAAATTACAAACCAGTCGACTGGCACAAAATCACCGCCCTTCCCGACCTCTACTTCGACTGACCCCTTGCAAAACTGGTTTCTGCCCTTTACAATACATGACTTCTCTTTGTTATACTAATTTAACTGATAAACTGACGACCGGTAAACCGGGATCCGAAAACCGAAAACTGAGAACAGAGAACTGAAAAATATGAAATCTTTAATACTTGTCGAGTCTCCCACTAAGGCGAAAACATTATCGAGGTTTCTTGGAGAAAAGTACAAAATAGAGGCATCGATGGGGCATATTCGAGATTTGCCAAAGGGGGCTTTGGGGGTGGATATTGATCATGACTTCACACCCTCGTATGTAATCCCAAAAGATAAGAGGAAAATTGTTGAGGGTTTAATTGAGGAAGTAAAAGATGTCGATCGAATAATTTTGGCAACAGATCCGGACCGCGAAGGAGAAGCAATCTCATATCATCTCAAAACGGTTTTATCGGAGGAAAATAAGAAAACTAAGTTCGATCGAATTGTCTTCCATGAAATCACGCCTACCGCAATTAACGAAGCCTTGGAACATCCAAAGGAGATAGACATGAATCTTGTTGCCGCGCAAACCGGAAGACGTGTTTTAGATCGAGTTGTAGGATACAAGCTTTCGCCAATTCTTTGGATGAAAATCAAAAAGGGATTGTCAGCCGGTCGCGTTCAGTCTATAGCGCTTCGATTAATTGTTGAGCGTGAGCGCGAAATTGAAAAATTCAAAAGCACAGAATTTTATAGAGTTTTTGTCGTCGTTAATAAACAGGCCTCCGGCCCTGGAGGGCCTCCGGCCTGGAGGGGAGAAAACCAGCCGATAACTTTTGAGTTGGTTAAGATAAACGATGAGCCGATTGAAAAAACAACTACCCTACCTCTTTATGATGGGGAATACAAATATGCCGAAACCCGATTGTCGAACACGGATGCCGAATCAATCCAGAACGATCTTGCAAATAAAGATTTTGTTGTTACAGACGTAATTCAAAAAGAAACAAAACGTGCGCCTTATCCTCCCTTTACCACATCGCTTCTTCAGATTGAGGCTTCTCGCCGTTTCGGTTACACAAGTAAACGAACCATGGGCTTAGCACAGAGATTATATGAAGAAGGCTTTATAAGCTATCACAGAACCGATTCCTACAATCTTTCGAATGAATTTATATCCGCTGCAAGAAATTATATTGAGAAAAATTTTGGGGGAAAATACCTACCTCAAACACCCCGAATTTACCATACGAAATCAAAGCTTGCTCAAGAAGCACACGAAGCAATACGCCCCACTAATTTATTCGAAGATGAAGAGACGGTCACTGCAAAACTCGGAAGAGATTTTGCAAAGCTTTACAGTCTTATATATAAAAGAGCTCTATCAACTCAAATGGCAGATGCAGTATTCCTTTCTACCCGAGTCGAGGCCCAGGTGAAAGATAGCAAAGCTTATGATTTTGTAGCAAATGGTCGCGTGATAAAATTCGATGGATTTCTTAAAATCTGGTTTTACGAGGATGAAGAGCAGTTGATACCGGAACTTCAAAAAGATGAAAAATTGGATCTTCGCAAAATTAATATCACCTCTCACAATACCAATCCGCCTCCAAGATATAGTGAAGCATCTTTGATTAGTGCGCTTGAGGAACACGGAATCGGACGTCCCTCAACTTATGCGCCGATTATTTCAACAATAGAAGCAAGATTTTATGTTGAAAAAGAAGAAAATCGCTTTAAGCCAACTGAGATAGGGACTCTGGTGAATGATTTTTTGGTTAAAAACTTCTCAACAATAGATGATATTCCTTTTACAGCGTCTATGGAAGACAAACTTGATGAGGTAGCAGACGGTAAAACGGACTGGGTTCCGGTTATAAAAGAATTTTACGGACCATTCGAGAAGCACTTAAAAGATGCGCAAGAGGAGAAAAAAATTAAGATTGAGCTTGAAAAAACAGGCGAAAAATGTCCGCTCGACGGCGGTGACGTTGTTATTAGAATCGGTAGATTCGGTAAGTTTAAGGCATGCTCTAATTTTCCGAACTGCAAATTCCGTGAATCTTTTGCTGAGGAATCGGGTTACTTATGCCCTCGCGACCAAGGTAAGATGGTACTGAAAAGGACGCGCCGCGGCCGAACATTTTACGGATGCGGCAACTATCCAAAGTGTGATTTTGCGGTGTGGACTAAAGCCCAACTTGTGAAACAAGCTGTGCCATCTACCCCTGCCCCAAGTGAACAATGAAGTTAAACGCATATAAATTGAGGCGGAGCTCATCCTCTGAAAAAGAAAAAGGTAAAATCAAAAAAAACGATATTTATATAGTTCTTGATAACGTCTTGGATACATATAATGTCGGTGCAATTTTTCGATTGGCTGATGCAGTTGCTGCAAAAAAACTTTTGCTTTGCGGATACACTGAAACCCCGCCAAATTCCCGAATCAAGAAGGCTTCGATTAACACAACCGAATGGGTCGACTGGGAGCATGTCGTTGACACCAAATCCGCCATCTTACATCTTAAATCTTACATCTTAAATCTAAAAGTGATTGCGATTGAGCAATCTTCGAAAAGTATTCCATATACGGAGGCAGATTACGAATTCCCTATCGCGCTAGTAGTTGGAAATGAGACCCGCGGCGTCTCAAAAGAGACTCTTGAAATCTCAGATCAAATTGTCGAACTCCCCCTGTTTGGCGTAAATGTCAGCCTCAATGTAATAGTCAGTCTGGCAATAGTCCTTTACAAATCCCTCGAGAGAAATAAATAAATTAATTCTTTATCTGTTCTTCAAGTGGAGCAAGTTCTTCAACTGCTGACTCTAAGTTGATTTTATCAATTGACCGATTTAGTTGCTTAGTTCTAGTATTATTGACTTCATCGTATTGTTTTGTTAAAGAAGTAATTCTATCTCCTATTTTTTCGAATTCTTCATTATATTTCTTGAATTCGTTTTCGAAAACTTTAATATTCATAATAATATTATGGAGTTCCTTTTGATACTTAAAATTACTGTAAGATTGTCTAACTAGCCTTAATATTGCTGTGAAGCTAAACGGTCCAGCGAAAATAACCTTTCGCCTCATGCCTTCTGTCCAAATATTATTCATTTTATCGTAAATGTATGAAAATATCATTTCATTAGGAACAAAAAGTATTACAAAATCTACTGTGTTTTCTTCTGGATTTATGTAATCTTTAGACGTTATATCTCTTATTTTATTTTTGACATCTGTTTCGAATGCTTTCATATGCTGAGCTTTAGCAACCTTGCCTTCCGACTCAGCTACCTTTTGAAGATTTGCATATGGAAATTTTGAGTCAACATTTATTTTTACTCCATCAGGAAGTAGAATAGTAAAGTCTGGACGAGTATTTGTTGATTGATTCTGATTCTTAACATAATCAACACCACCTACAAATCCACTCATTTTCAGTAAATCCTCAGCTATTTGCTCACCAAACTGTCCTCGAAGTTGATTGTTTGAAAGTACGTTCTTTAAGCCTTCGGTAGTAATTTTAAGTTGTTCGGTAAGTATTTTTTGATTTTTCAACTCTTGAGTTAATACGCTAAATGAGCCTATTCTGTCTTTATCACTGTCTTCCAATCTCTTGTTATTTTTTGCCATATCTTCACCTATTTGCTTAACCATTTTTTCTATGGCATCTTTTTTATTATTTAAATCCGTTTTTATATCGTCCTTTTGTGCCTTTAGTTTCTCTTCCGCCAGCATTATAACTTGCTCGGTTATCGGTTTGAATAAATCCGGTAAACTACTTTTTATTTTGTCTTCGATTTCTTCTGAAATTTTGGAATTCTTACTTTTAAGGAGTAAGAAGACTACCGAGGCGGCAATAATAGTGCCTAACAAAAATCCCAAAGCAAGATAGAGAATCATGGAGGTATATTATACCACTCTAAGGCAAGATATTTAATTTCCTAGACATTTTGTCAGTAACCGGGGAAGTCTTCAGTTTTGATATTTTCTTCCGCAACCCCAATACTTTTGACTAATTGCTCCATTGCGCTGACAAATCCGGGAGGCCCTGATATATTAAAAAGCGAATTTAAAATGTCTGGAATATTTTTCTTAATTTTCTCCTCATCAATTCGCCCTTCCTCAGAAGTTATTACATATATTATTCTTCGAGCATCATTAGAAAGTGAAGTTAATTCATCTTGAAAAATAATCTCATCTTTATTGCTAAAAGACGCCATTAAAGTGAAAGGAATAGGAAGGTTTTTATCTCGCAAATACACAAGCATTGATCTTGCAGGTGTTATTCCAATCCCTCCAGCTAAGTACACCCTCTTTCTTATATCCTTTTCATCAAGTACGAATGCTCCATGCGGACCCCTCATCTGAATCTCTGCGCCAATGGACAAATTCCCAAGTGTTTTCTTGAAAGAACTTTGAAGAATTCTTGTTACAATCATTAAATGATCGCGCTCTGTTGGTGAGGCAGCGATTGTAAAGAAACGCGATGTACCGCGCTCGTCAGGATTATCGATATTTAATATCATCTTTATGTATTGTCCGGGAATAAATTCGAAAGCTTGCGGCCTTCCAAAGTATAAAGAATATGTATCTTGCGTGAGCTGTTCTTTTCTTATTAAGCGAGAAATAAAACTTTGCGGGGGATTTGACATGGAAATAATATAAATTATTTCTTGATTTTATACAATACTTTATGCTAACTTATTGATAGTGGGATATATCCCACTATCATCCTGAGCGCAAGCGAAGGATCTCAGTTCAATATCATGCGAAAACCTATTGTTCCAATTGTTTTGATAGTTATCATTGGAATTGGACTTCTACTTTTTTTTGTTTCTAAAACTCTTAAGAAAACCGAGCCGGGACCGCCACCTATTTCAAGGAGTGAAGTTATAGTGAACAAAGACGGATTCTCCCCGCAGTCACTAACGATTAAAAGGGGTGAGACTGTGATTTGGATTAATCAAAGCGGAGATACTGTTACTGTAAATTCAGATCCTCATCCCACCCACAACTTATATAGATTTCTGAATCGTGGGGAATTTCCTTCCAGCTCCTCAGTTCAAGTGACATTCGAGCAAACAGGAATATACGGCTACCATAACCATCTCAAGCCTTCACAAACGGGCACTATTATTGTAGAATAGATAGACCTAAGTGAAATCGGGACCCCTAATTGGCAAGACCCAATTGGGGAAAAAGACTATGTGTTATAACTGCGGATGTGAGATGCCCGATGACGACATGGGGCATCCTGAAAATATAACAGAAAAAACGTTTGAAGAAGCTGCAAAAGCCGAAGGGCAAACAGTGGAGGAGGCAAAAAGAAACACACTAGCCCTCCTCAAAAAACAACTCGGCGAAAAGTGATAAAATAGAGCCCACCTTATGGCTCTCAAACTAAACTCCGAACAGAAGAAGGCAATTGAACATAGAATCGGACCTCTTTTAATTATTGCAGGAGCAGGAACTGGCAAGACCACCGTGATTACCGAGCGAATCAAATATCTAATCAAGCAAAAATTGGCAAAACCGGACGAAATTCTTGCCTTAACGTTTACTGATAAGGCTGCAAAGGAGATGGAGGACAGGGTTGACCGGATAATGCCCTATGGATACACCCAAATGTGGATCTCAACATTCCACACTTTCTGCGACAATATACTTCGCCAAGAAGGAATTTCAATAGGATTAAACCCAAATTTTAAGTTAATTACAGAATCAGAAAGTATCTTGTTCCTCAAAAAACACCTATTTAAACTTGATCTTGAATATTTTCGCCCGCTTGGAAGTCCGAACAAGTTTTTAGAAGCATTACTAACACACTTCTCAAGGCTTGCGGATGAAGACATAACACCCGATGAATATGTTAGCTTCGCCCAAAGCCTTAGCCAAAGGCTGATCCGCCTCGGGCGGAAAAAGTCAAAAGAAGATGAGGAGATTCTTGAGGTCGAGAAAACCCTCGAATTAGCAAATGCTTATAAACAATATTCGCAGCTTAAATTAAAAGAAGGGATGTTGGATTTTGCAGATTTAATTTCTCAAGCACTGTTTTTACTTCGAATCAGAAAAAATATTCTTAAGCGATATCAAAATCAATTCAAGTATATTCTGGTTGATGAATTTCAGGATACTAACTATGCGCAGAATGAGCTAGCGATGCTCCTTTCCGGAGCACAGCAAAATATTACCGTTGTTGCGGATGATGACCAGGCGATCTATCGCTGGCGAGGAGCGGCTTTATCAAACGTAATACAATTCAGGAATAACTTCCCAAAAGCAAAAATTATAACCTTGATTAAAAATTATCGATCTACTCAAGAAATTCTAGATCGCGCTTATGCTATGATTCAAAATAATAATCCAAATCGTTTGGAGGTTGTTGAGAACATAAACAAAAAATTAGTATCCGAAAGAAAAATTCGGGGGAAACCTATTGAAATTATTTTAACAGACAGAGTTGATGAAGAAGCAGAAAAAATCGCCCAAAAAATTAAATCGATTATGAGAAATTCAACCCCGATTAAATCGGGGTCAAATTACAAGTATTCAGATATCGCAATTCTTGTCCGCGCAAACAATCACGCCCAACCCATAATGGTCTCCTTACAAAGAAATAAAATTCCCTACCAATTCCTAGGCCTGGGGTATCTTTTCCAGCGGGAGGAGATCAAAAATCTAATTGCTTATTTTAAAGTTTTATATAATCTTGACGATTCAGTTTCGCTATATCGTGTTTTAAACATGGATATATTTAGCTTTACATCGCGCGAAATTAATCAATTCTTAGCGTGGAATCGAAAGAAAAATTGGACTTTATTTGAAACACTCGAGCATGCGAACGAAACAGACTTGCCGAATCAGACAAAAGCAAAGGCCCAAAAAATAGTAAAAATGATTTTAAGACATTTAGAAAGAGTTAAGAAAGATTCGCCTGGACAAATTCTTTATTATTTCTTACTTGATTCAGGGCTTTTAAATTCGTTTCTAGACATAAAAACTGAAAAAGACGAAAAAGAAGCAAATAATATTGCAAAGTTTTTTGACAGAATCAAAACTTTTGAAACTCTAAACCCTGAAGCAAACGTATATTCTATAGTTGATTGGCTTGACCTTCAAATGGAGATAGGCGATAGTCCTCTTGTCTCAGACATAGATTTTAAGGAAGTGAACGCTGTCAATATTTTAACAGTGCATGGAAGTAAGGGCCTTGAGTTTTCGGTTGTTTTTATGGTGAATCTTGTTGTTGATCGCTTTCCGACAAGAGAAAGAAGAGAAAAAATTCCTTTGAACGAACAACTAATTAAAGAGATAGTGCCTCTCGGGGATCATCATCTTCAGGAAGAAAGGCGACTTTTTTATGTAGGCATGACCAGAACTCGCGACTTATTGTTTTTCACTGCCTCAAGATTTTATGCGGACGGAAAAAGAGAGAGGAAAATTTCTCCTTTCGTTTTTGAAGCGCTCCCAGATCTAATAAGGAAAATTGAAAGTGAAAAAAAAGAAAAACAATTATCATTAGTCGAAACAATAAGGGATTATCAAGAATCTCCTCAAAAGCTTCAGCCAGAGGCTGATGAGCCTTTGGCCCAAATAGCTATCGAACGAATCTCCTATTCTCAATTACAAAGTTTTGACATTTGTCCTTTGCATTTCAGGGCAAGACATTTATTGAATTTACCAACACCTCAAACCGCTCCTCTTTCTTTTGGAAGTTCGATCCATGACGCTTTCTATTATTTTTACGAGGCTCTTCGACATGGAAAGAAACAAACGTTATCAGATTTTTTGAATTTACTGCAGGCAAAATGGATTTCGGAAGGATATTCCGATAAGTCTTATGAGAGGAAGATGTTTGCGCTTGGCGAGAAGATAGTCAAGGATTATTATAAAAAAATGTTTGACCCCAAAAATTTACCGGTTTCTCTTGAATTGCCTTTTGCTTTTTTTCTTAAACGCGAACATAAAAATCCAGTTAAAATTGTCGGGAAAATTGATAGGATAAATAAGCTTTCAAATGGAAAGATCGAGATTGTCGACTACAAAACAGGAAAGTCTGCTGGAATGTCGCAGTTTAACTATACTTTACAGCTAGGAGTCTATGCTCTAGCCGCAACAGAAGTTGAAGAGAAGATTTTAAAAAGAAAACCGGAAGATATAAGAGTTTCTCTTTTATATCTAGAGGAGGGAAAAAAGAAATCGGAAGATATGACGCAAGAAAGAATAGATGAAATTCGTGAACTAATTCTTAAGAAAATTGAACAAATCGAATCAAGCGACTTTAAGTGCTCAAGGAGCATTATCTGCAAAAACTGCGAATATAAAATGTTGTGTTCCGCCAACTAATTTTGCTATGCTTAAAATATGCCCAAGTCTCCACATCGCTATAAAATAAAATATAAAATTCACCATAAGCTAATAATGGCTATTGGGATTGGGATTGCTGTTGTATCTTTTTGGAGAGGAGCGTGGGGACTAATGGATATTTATCTTTTCCCTGAAAATCCTACATTATCATTTTCTGCTTCTTTTATAATAGGTTTCGTAATTCTCTACATAACCCACTACATTGTTCGGGAATTAATGTGAGACCAATTGAGCTTATAGTTTGCATCGGATCCCCCATTGTTGTATAATTAACTATGCTAGGAAGAAGGATTGTCGAGGGGTACCAGACGGTACCTCTAGGAAAGTCCAGACAGGCGTAATGTCGGGGATGGAACGTAAGTTCCGATCAGAAATGGCTAGTTTTCGGATCCTTACTCTGCTAAACGGGGTTCGAAACAGATTCTGAATCAACAGGATTTGAGATCAACAGAGACGAGCAGAAGTGAAACGGGAAATCCTACCCGCTGCAACCTACGAATTGATGCGTTATTACTTACATTACAGGAGCATCAAGGTTTAGGGCATCCCGTAAAATCGGGGCTGATTCGACACTTTATCGAAACAGAGATAGATGGCAATCGACCCGCTTCGACTCGAATCGAGGCGAGAAAACAGAATCTGGCTTACTCTCTTCCTAGCACAAACTCTTCTTCAATAAGCTTTGAAATTCTACTCTCAAGATCTCTCTTGCCAATATCGAACCATTTAATATTTTTGTTCTTCTTAAGCCATGTCATTTGATTCCTGGCAGTTTTTACTTCAGAATTTATCCATGCTTCTTTTGCCACATTATACGTCAATTTTCCTTTTAGATATTCAAATAATTGCCTATATCCGTTGGCCGTTTTTAGCTGGGGAGATAAATGTTCGTACTCTTTAAATAACTCTTTAGCTTCATCAACTGCTCCTATCGCGAGCCTCTTCTCTACGCGATCAGCAATTCGCTTTCTCAAATTGTCCATCGAGGCTTTAAGCCCAATAATTAATACTTCAGAGGGGTTAAAAATTGACTCATCGCTCTTTATGTTTCGCTTCTTAGACTGGGCTATCTCAATTGCACGAATTAACCTTCTTTTATTACTAACATCGGACTTATTCATTTTAAGAAAGCGATCAAGGGATAGTTTTTTTAATTTTTCCTGAAGTTTTTTGACAGTCAATTTTTCAAGTTTTTCTCGAAGAACCTGATTAGGCGGAATAGAAAGAGTATCGATTTTCCTAAAAAGCGCATCAATATAAAAACCAGTACCCCCAACAACTATAGGGATTCTGCCTTCTAGCCTTGCTTTTTTAACAATGTGTCGAACATTTTCAACAAAATCCCGGACCGAAAAAGGCTGAGTTGCGGGTGCCACATCAAGAAGATATGTCTTAACCGATTTATCTTTTCCCGAAATTATGTCAGCGCCCCGGTAAGCCTGTACAGAATCGGCAGAAATTAAAATGGATGGAATAACCTTAGAAATACCGAATGCTAGATCCGTTTTACCAACGGCTGTTGGACCTACTATAAATATTGCCTTCACGTGGGCTATCTTACAGCTTTCTTGAGACTTTTTCCGGGTGTAAATCCGGGGGCATTTCTTGCCGGGATAGTAATTGTTTCGCCTGTCTTTGGATTTCTTCCTTTTCTTTGCTTTCTCGCTCGGAGCGAAAATGTACCAAATCCTGTCAAAACCACCTTCTCTCCACGTTTTAACGAGTCTCGAATACCATTAAGAAAGACTTTAGTTGCTTCTTTTGATGCCTTATTTGTGAGGTTTGCTTTTTTTGCTACGAGCTCAATCAGCTCTTTTTTAGTTACAGATTTTGCCATTTATTTATCACCACCCCTCATTAGAAATTGTTGACGAGCGAAGTGAGTCTTACAATTTCTTATGCCCGCCATAATTCGCTCTTCAAGCCGTGTACGAATGGTACCGAATCCCGATTAAATCGGGATGAAAAGGCTTGAAGTAAGAATAGGCGGGTGAGTCATAATGAGTTTATATTGATATAACAATAACTCTTAAAAAGGCATTTGTCAATAGACTGATTTAGTAATCCAAAGGCGCGAAGTGTACTTTTTTGAAGACACGAGCGACTAAGCAAGTGGCATTACCTGAACATTGTTACTCTTTTGGTTCGGAAACTCGAAATTCGCGGATCGCTGTTACTCGAACAACGCCCGGGACAATCAGTTTTTTATCGATTTCTTCTTTTATTCTTTTGGCGGCAATTGTAGTTTCAATGTCATCCATTTTCCCGGGATCCATGACTACACGTAGTTCTCTCCCTGCTTCAAAAGCAAATGCATCTGTTACTCCGTTGAACCCTTTTGCAATCTCCTCCATGTCGCGGATTCTCTTAACGTATCCCTCAACGTCTTCATGACGCGCGCCGGGGCGGCCGCCGGACGCCGCATCCGCAATATATACAAGAACTGACTCGATTGACGAGAATGGCTTATCTTCATGATGCTCTGCCACCGCATTGATTACCTCCCGAGGCATTTTGTATTTTTGTAATAATTCGACTCCTAATTGCACGTGACTTCCTTCTTTGTCCGATACAACTTTACCTATATCATGAAAAAGTGCCCCGAGTTTTGCAATTTCAACATTCGCACCAATTTCTACTGCCAGGTGACTTGCAATTTTTGCTACTTCAAGAGAATGGACTACCAAATTTTGCCCAAAAGAAGTTCTGAACTTAAAGCGTCCTAACATTGACAGAAGATCAGGATGAATATTTAATACCCCAATTTCTTCTGCAATTTTTTGACCTTCTTCAAAGAGAATTCTTGAGACTTCCTTTTTTTGTTGTTCGACGACTTCTTCTATGCGAATTGGTTGAATTCGAGTATCTTTAATTAGTAGTTCGAGGGCACGTCTTGCTATTTCGCGGCGGACCGAATCAAAGGAAGATAAACGAATCATCCCTTCCTCATCAAGTCCTACATCAACGCCGGTTGCGGTCTCAAAAGCGCGGATATTGCGACCTTCCTTACCAATAATTCTTCCCTTGATGTCTTCATCGGGAATTTTTATAACTGAAACAGTATATTCGGGAATGATATCTAATGCTCCGTGGCGAAGCGCATCTGCAAGAATTTCCCGGGATTTGATATTAGCTGTGGCCTTTGCCTCCTCTTCTGCCTCACGGATTATTTTGGCAATATCCTCTTTTGCCTCGTCTCTTGCTTCTTCTAAAATTTGCCTCTTTGCTTCTTCAAGAGAAATCCTTGAGACCTCCTCAAGCTTTTTTCTATATTTAGCTTTATCGTCCATAGTTGATTTGTCATTCCCGCGAAAGCGGGAATCTAGTTTTATTTTATTTCTGGTTCCCCAATCAAGTCGGGGATGACAATGTGTTGTGGCCAAAAGAAGACCTGCCTAAAATTAGGCTATTCGAAGAATTCGAATCGTTTGAATCCACATTTCCATTGGCTCAACCAAAAGTATTATATCACATTCAAATTGGACAACAAAACTCAATCTCGATAAACTGTAACTGCCTATGTTTATTAAGAATTTCTCCGAGATTGCAAAGACGCCTGAAAGAAAAATTATTTTAGAGCTTGTTGAGGCTGCACTTGCTTCGATTCAGCCGGAGGAGGTTTTCAGAACAAGCGTTCACAGACACGGGAATATTTTGACGATCGGCGATCAGGAATTCGATCTGGATGATTTCGAACGAGTCTTTATCTTGGGCTTTGGAAAAGGTTCGGCCGAGAATGCTAAGATACTCGAAAATCTAATTTCCGACAAATTAACGGAGGGTTACGTGATCGATACTAGCATCCCTGAAAGGCAAGCTCATGCAAGGCCTCGCCTTGAAAAACTTGAATTTACTAAGGGAACTCATCCTCTTCCGTCCGAAACGAATTTTAAATTCACCCAAAAGGTTCTCGAAAGGCTTTCGAATCTTTCCGAAAAAGATCTTGTTTTGGTTGTTATTTGCGGCGGCGGGTCTGCCATGTTTGTTCATCCGCATACAATATCACTCGAACAAAAAATAGAGGTCGGCAAAGCGCTTTTGAAATCCGGAGCAAATATTACCGAAATGAATATAGTCAGAAAGCACTTATCGGACGTTAAAGGCGGAGGATTAGCTCAAATTTTGTACCCCGCAAAAGTGGCAGCTTTGATTTATTCAGATGTTCCCGGAAATGATCTATCAACCATTGCCTCAGGCCCAACAGCCTACGATCCAACAACAATTGAAGATGCAATTGGGATCATTAAAAAATATAACCTCGAACAAGAATTAAATTTGACGCGTGACGCTTTTATTGAAAATCCTCATGATAAAAAATATTTTGAGAATGTTCGTAATATAATCGTTTTAAGTAACGATACGGCACTTTCTGCAATGCAAAAAGGGGCCAAAGACCTAGGCTACCATGCAGAGATTTTCTCCGATCGATTTGAATCAGAGGCACGAGATGCAGGCAAAAAATTGATTTCTGAGACTCATCTTAATTCGATCTTGCTTTGCGGGGGAGAAACAACCGTTCACGTAGCAAAAAAGAGTCTCCGGCCCAGAGAGTCTCTGGCCCAGAGGGAGGGTCGCGGCGGGCGAAACCAAGAACTAGTTTTAGGAGCACTTGAGCATGTCGGCCGCGATATTACAATTTGTTCGTTCGCTTCAGACGGATGGGACAATACCGAACATGCAGGCGCAATTGGCGACTATAAAACTATCGAGAGAGCAAAAAAATTAGAGATTGAACCCCTAAAATATTTGGAAACCAACAATAGTTTTGAGTTCTTCAAGAAAACTCGGGATAATCTTACTACGGGTAGACTTCCTTCCAATGTATCTGATTTAATAATAGTACTAAGAAAATAGCATGTTAGAAGAAATACATGACGAAAAATTAAAAGATCTCGAGCTTAAAGCAACTCGCGCGCGGGAACTTGTGATCGAAACTTTACTTGAGGCAGGATCAGGACACTCTGCAGGGCCTTTGGGAATGGCGGATATTTTTATCGCCTTTTACTTTCATATTTTAAATCACGATCCAAAGAACCCTTTCTGGACAGACCGTGACCGTCTGGTCTTATCAAACGGACACATCTGTCCTATTCGCTACGTTGCCATGGCAATGGCAGGATATTTCCCTGCCGCCGAACTTAAAACTCTGCGAAAAATTAATTCGCGTTTACAAGGGCATCCTCATAGATCCGCCCTCCCGGGCGTAGAAACAACTTCCGGCCCACTTGGTGAAGGAATATCTCAATCAATCGGAATGGCCCTTGCAGGACGTTTGGACAAGAAAGACTATCATGTCTACTGCATTGCGTCAGATGGCGAACACCAAGAAGGAAATACTTGGGAAGCAGCCATGTTTGCAGCCAAAAATAAACTTGACAATTTAACAGTAATAATTGACCGGAATAATATTCAAATAGACGGATATACGGAAAACGTAATGCCGCTTGAATTTTTACGTTCAAAATATGAAGCATTTAATTGGTTCGTGCAGGATGTCGATGGACATAATATCCGAGCCTTTACCGAGGCAGTAAATCAGGCGCAAGCTGTTCACCAAAAACCATCTGTGATAATTGCCCATACAATTCCGGGAAAAGGTGTTGATTTTATGGAAAATAAATTTGAGTGGCATGGAAAGCCGCCAAATGAGGAGGAAGCTAAAAAGGCACTGAAAGAATTAAGGACTCTTGAAGGTAAGATTATAAGCGAACACCAATAATTCATGTCAAATCTCAAATGTCAAATGTCAAAACTACATCTCAAATCTAAAAAGTTTTAAGATTTAAAGTTGTAGATTTGAGTTTTGAGTTTTAAGTTTTGAGTTCTTATTATGTTAAATCCTGATTTAAAACTGAACCCTAAACTTTTTGATAAGGATGTTGAGATGGATGCAACGAGATCCGGCTACGGCGCGGGTCTTGTAGAATTGGGCGAACAAGATCCAAATGTTGTAGTTCTTTGTGCTGATTTAACAGAGTCGACCAAATCTGAAGACTTTGCTAAAAAATTCCCAGACCGCTTTTTTGAAGTGGGAGTTGCCGAACAAAACATGGCCGCTATCGCTGCCGGCCTTGGAATTTCAGGAAAAACCGCCTTTATTTCATCTTACGCAACTTTTTCTCCCGGAAAGAATTGGGAAACAATTCGTACAACTATTATATATAACGATTCAAATGTTAAAATCGCAGGGCATCATTCGGGGATTATGACAGGCCCTGATGGTGCAACTCACCAAGCAACAGAAGATATTGCGTCAGTCCGAGCATGGCCAAATATCAAGATTTTCGTACCCTGTGACGCAATTGAAGCCAAAAAAGCAACTGTTGAAGCAGGAAAAATAAAGGGGCCTGTTTATCTAAGATTTACTCGAGACAAAAGCCCTGTGATGACCACCGAAAAAACTCCTTTTGAGCCCGGGAGAATTCAAGTCTTTTGGACTTCGAATAAACCTCAGGTAGTAATCTTTAGCATGGGCTGGCTCTTGTACCAGGCGCTCCTCGCCGCAAAAGAACTCGCAATCCAAGGAATCGAAGTGATTGTTGCTAATGTTTCAACAATAAAACCAATTGATGAAAAATCAATACTCGAACTCACCCAAAAGGCAGGAACCGCAGTTTCAGTAGAAGACCATCAAATCACAGGAGGCTTGGGAGGTGCAATTGCAGAAGTTCTTGTTCGAAACAAATCTGTCCCGATGGAATTCGTTGGTCTTCAAAATACTTTTGGAGAATCGGGAAAACCTGCCGAATTAATTAAAAAATACAAAATGGACAAAGACGCCGTAATTGCAGCAGTTAAAAAAGCTATATCTAGAAAATAGTTATTGGAAAATGAAAATTAGTAATGGAAAATAGATAATAGGGAATAGAAAAATAGCTATTCTCCAATTTCCAATTTCTATTACTATTCTCTAATCTCAAATAACCACTTTCCTTTTTCTGTATGAACAATGATCTTATAAAGGAGCTTAAACAATCTTTAAAAGGTGATATTTCAACTGACGAAACGACACTTACAGAATATAGTCATGATGCTTCATTGTTCGAAGTGAAACCCCAGGTTGTGGTTTTTCCTCGCGATCAAGAAGACGTTGAGTCTCTAGTTAATTTTGTTAATAAACATAAAAAAGAAAATCCCGGCCTTTCACTCACAGGGCGTGCCGCGGGGACTGACATGAGCGGCGGAGCGCTTTCAGAATCGATTATTGTAGCTTTTGGTAAATACTTTAACCATACACCTGTTCTAAATGGAAATATTTCGACAACAGAGCCGGGCGTTTTTTATCGAGATTTCGAGACAGAAACATTAAAACGCAATTTAATTTTCCCTTCTTATCCGGCATCGAAAGGAATCTGTGCAATGGGAGGAATATTTAATAATAATTCCGGAGGGGAAAAATCGCTCCAATATGGAAAAACGGAAAATTATGTAAGGCGCGTAAAAGTGGTTCTATCAGACGGGAAAACTTATGAATTTAAAAAACTTGGCGAACAAGAACTAAAAGAAAAAATGTCGCAAAACGATTTTGAAGGAGAAATTTACCAAAAAATGTATAAGCTAATAAATGATAACTATGATGAGATTATGAACGCAAAACCGGATGTGTCAAAAAATTCGGCGGGATATTTTCTTTGGAACGTATATGATCGCGAACAAAAAGCATTCGACTTAACTCAACTTTGGGTTGGCGCACAAGGAACATTAGGGCTAATGCTTGAGGGGGATCTTGAACTTGTTCCGGTTCACGAACACCGTGGAATGTTAATCATTTACCTTCATGACATGTCTCATCTTGGGCAAATAATTAACGCGGTTCTCGAACTTAATCCTGAAAGTTTTGAGTCATATGATGACAATACATTAAAATTGGCGCTCAAGTATTTCCCCGAATTCGCAAAACAGCTTGGGCTTTTTGGAATGATTGAGGCAGGACTTGCTTTTTTGCCGGCATTCTTCGAATTATTCACCGGGAGAAAACTACCTAAACTCGTTCTTCAGGTTGATTTTACTAGCAATGAAAGACGCGAGGTTGAAGACAAACTTCAAGCGCTACGCGAGAAATTAAAGCCGCTTCACCCTACCACCCAAACTGCCGAGGAAGGGCAGGAAAAAAAATATTGGCTGGTCCGCCGTGAAAGTTTTAATTTGCTTCGTAAAAAAATACGAGATAAGCACACAGCTCCTTTTATAGATGATTTTGTAATAAAGCCGGAATATATTTCGGAGGTTTTGCCGCGGGTTACGGACATCCTCAAACAATATCCTGAGTTTATTTATACGGTTGCAGGACACGTTGGAAACGGCAATTTTCACATAATTCCATTGGTTGATATTAAAAATCCAAGAGTTAGAACCGCAATTCCTGAGATTTCAAATAAAGTGTATAAAATAGTTACAGAATACAGGGGTTCGACAACGGGAGAACATAACGACGGATTAATCAGAACTCCCTATCTTAAACAAATGTACGGAGAAAAAATCGTCAAACTTTTTGAAGAAACCAAAAAAATATTTGACCCGGAGAATATTTTCAATCGCGGCAAAAAAGTCAATGGCTCCCTCGAATACGCAATGCATCACCTCAGGGAAAACTGGTAAGCTTGCCCTGAGCGAACGAGCGGCGAGTTTACCGATCCACGAAGTAAGTCGAAGGGAACCACCTCCGAACCCACTGGTAAAAAATCGTGTTATAATAATCGGGATGAGCGTCGAGATTCCCCCTTTCATCAGAGACAAAGACATAGTTATTGCCTCAAGTTATCGACGGGAAGATCATTTTAGGGAGACGCAACGCGTTTCGGCTTTATTTTCAGATAGTGGATTTGCTGTTTATCCTCTTCCAGATTCAGAACCCATTTATCTGGATGTAAATTTTGTTTTTTTAGGGGGTGGGGGGGGTCTTGTCGAGAAAAAACGGCTTGAACGTCTTTTTCTTGAGGCGATAAAAAGAGCAAGGTTTATGTATGTTGTTGCTACCAATGGCTATGTCGGTCATAGCACGGGTACGGAGATTGCTTATGCCTTAGCAGTTGGAACACCAATTTTAAGCTCTGAAAAAATTTTGAATTTTGGAAGAGAAATCGATCAGGACATCATAACAATAATTGAAAAACATCACCCCCCCATTGTTCCAGTCGAACAGATAGAAGAAATGGGGACAGATATTCTAGATTTGGTAAGTAATAACAATAGATGTTCAAGTCTTGGCGAGAGTGAGAAAAGAAAAATTTTTGACTCTTTGCTTGGACTCTTTAGAACGCTTCGACATTAATCAAGTTGCTCGATTTTTGAGGCCAGGATAAAGTCGTTGATTGAAAGCCCGCCCTCACAGGGCTTACACTTTTTCTTAGTCAAATCCATAGGTCTATTATACAACCGGAGGGTTGATTTTATGAGTAGAAATAAGCCGCTCTAAAATTTGGCTTATAAGTATTGCGCCGGCAAGGATAAATAGATAGATTGAAAGTAAAACATGAAACGGGGCAGGAGACATGTGCATTAAGCCCAAAATAAATGCCGTCCACCAGGAGGTTACTGAAATCGCGCCGCAGGCAAACGCAAGGCTCCGAATTCCCGAACCCCTAGGTTCACTAAAATTGATAGACGTAAGTTTCGGCGCGACAGCCAAATTGAGCACTCCACCATTAAGAATAATTATCCCAACGACAATCATCTTTACAAGAAATTTTGAAGATTGAGAATAACGTTCGACGTCTGACAAAAACAAAAAAACGCCCGAAATAACAATTATAAAAAGTCCTGTCCAGACAATTTTTGACATTGTTTTTAAGACATCCACCTCTTTTTCTTCGATTTTAGAGTCTTTTAAGAATTTAAAAAATAAAATGTCGCCTATTAAAGCCGCGCCAAAACCCAAAACCACCCCAAACAGATGAGCCCCGACAATAACGGGGTTATAATTTTGGGCAAAAAAAATCAAACCTTCCACATGCATAGTATAGCAATTGTACAAATTCGATACTGGATTCGATATAATACGAACATATCGACGGACTCGCCCTGAGCGAGCGAAGCGAGTCGAACGGGGTGTAGTTTAACGGTAGAATGCGCGCATGGGGTGCGTGTGGATGGGGTTCAATTCCCCACATCCCGACACAGAGAGAGTCTGTTGCAGGAAGCTCAAAAATCTTCCGCGCGTGGGGGGTCGCGCGGATTGTTTCAAAGCCCTTTTTGAAAACGGCGGAAACTTGAGAACAAAAAGAAGTGAAAGAAAACGCGAAAATTTTTTTAATGTATTCCTAAATCTAAGATGGCGCACCTGTTGGACTCAGCTCAGATCATCTCCTTGCTGAACAAGTGCGCCACAAAAAAAGATGATCTACGAAAAGCTGAGTCCGTTTTTAATATATTATGTGAAAACTTATTTTGCAAGAGGATAATTACGGAGTGATACTCCATGTTCCAAAGGTCTTGAAAGGACTGCACTTAGATCCTGCCTGAACATCAATCTTTTGTTTTGGACCGATACCGACTGCTGTTGAAAGAACAAAATTGTTTCTAAGATAGTAATTGCTATTGCTTCCTTCTATTGTTGCATCGAATCTACTATTAGCCGCCGCATCATCATACCATAGACGAGCAGTTCCTGAATTATGCGTAGGCCCTTGACAAGCATTTCTAACGTATAGCTTAATGCTTAAAGTTGATCCTTCTGGAAAATCTACAGGTGAAAAAGTGTTAAATGGAATGGTTTGTAGGTTGGCATTATTAAAACCGCTGCTCCCTCCCCAGACATTGTCCAACTGTCCAGAACTAACAAGTTCAGTACTATTTTTATACACTTCGGCTTTCAAATCAAATCTTGTTCCAACATCATCACTGTTCTTAAGACCTATCCAGATGTTGGCAGGGGAGAGGGAGGTAAGCTGATCTACTGCGTTAATCGTGAAGATTTGTTCATTTGGATTTTCAAAAACTCCAACATTATCTATAGACCAAAATGTGATTGCGTGCTGTCCATCACCTGAAACTTGAAAAGGGGATGAATAAGTCTGTTGAGCACCGCCATCAATCGTGTAATAAGTATTGGCAATGGTAAATCCTTCCGCTGCCGTTGCGGAAAGCGTGACTGTTGTCGGATCAGAGTATGTTCCGTCTGCATTTTGGGTTGCCAAGTTTGCTGTCGTAACCGGCGCATCATGAATAAATTGCAGTGAAACTATTTCTGTCTGATCCGATACCACAACTACATTATTTAAATTGAAAGGTGAATAAATGCTTCCGCTTGGTGGCGTTGCTGTAAAGGTATAGGTATTGCCGCCCCCTTCATTCGGGAGAAGCCAAAATGTTACGTCTCCGTTCTGATTCGTGACTAATCCAGGACTAACATATCTGGAAGAGCCAAATGCATTTGTAATACCTCCACCAATAGAATAACCTCCTCCTGATACACCAGTTGGAGGTACAACGGTAATCTCTATTCCACTTATAGAGTTTCCTGATGCATCTTGGACATGAGTAATTACTTGTTTTGCAGGAATTGTAATATCTAAAGTCGTACTCTGAGTAAGAGAATAACCATTCTTTGTAATCTCGTACCTTCTTGGAATCTCTAGGGTTACAGGGTTATTGTCTCCAGTTACATCAAGACGGAAAGTACCTGGCGACACTTGCAAAGAATATTCGCCATTGCTGTTTGTAGTCGTACTTGTTGTATTACCAGCTGAATCCCCTAATCTTACCGTTTGATTAGGAACAGCATTTCCAGATCGATCGTATACATGACCGCTAAGAATAACAGGCCCAGCAGGAACTAAAATAAAATTTACAACAGTATCACCCGAAATAGTTCTGCTCGGGGCAATTGCGGAGCCAAATCCACTTCCTCCCGGTGGTGTAACTTCTATATCATATGTCCCGCTATTTACTTCTACGCTATAATTTCCGGAACTGTCTGTAGTGTCACTTCCTATATTATTACTAGTAGTTGTATCAATTACATCAACAACAGCTCCAACTATATCTGTACCAGATGCTTCTGAAACATTCCCCGAGAGTGTGTGTGCAAGTGCTTGATTTGCATGAGCGGTAATAAAAAATCCAAAAAGAAGAAACGTGAAAGTTGTTAGTAATATACCTAGCTTTTTAATTAAGCTATTCATTCTAATTAAATAAACATATCACCTTAAAATCAATAAGTCAACTGGAGTAAAATAGATCATAACAGTCTGGGAAGTCCGGAAGAAGCATATTTAAAAAATCAATGATTTAAAGATATTTGAATTCTGACAAATATTAATTAGAAAAATACACATAACTAATTAACTGGTAAATTATCGATTCAACTATATAATTCGCACAGGTTTGGCTTATCCTAGAATTGTTATGATGCGCTACGTTAATATTAGCGTTCTGAATCGAAAAATATTTGTCCATAAGCAG
This sequence comes from Candidatus Levybacteria bacterium RIFCSPHIGHO2_02_FULL_40_18, assembly GCA_001782235.1. Lineage (GTDB taxonomy): Bacteria > Patescibacteriota > Microgenomatia > Levybacterales > GWA1-39-11 > GWA1-39-11. Next base: position 322,465 of record MFOC01000007.1, on the reverse strand, counting down.
GATCACTTATTGATAAAAGTTTATTTTCTTTAATTAGTAAATACAGTCTCTGATTTTTCTGACTGGGGTCAGATGTATAAAGTTTTTGAGCTGTTTGAAGTGATTTTTCTCTCTCCCCAAGTTGATATTCAGATAACGCTAAATATAATAAAGCATTTAGATTAAAATTATTTTCTTTTGTTGCGAGTAGAGAAAATTTTTTTGCCTCTTGCGCATCCTTATCAATAAATAGTTCAATTTGAGCTAATCCAATATAAGAAATGTCCTTATGGCTTAATTTTCTTTTATTAGATCTTATATTACGCCTATATAATTCTTTTGCTTTTGCAAAATCCTTTTTATACACATAAAGCTTAGCTAAGTTATTTATGTTGCTTCCAAGATAAGGATCTAGAGATATGGATTTTTCTAAATATAGTTTGGCCTCATCGTGCCTTCCCTCATGAATAAGAAGTCCTCCGTAATAAGTGTAAATCTCTGGGCTCTCCGCATACTTTGCATCGTGTGCATAAAGTTTTAACGGAGTTTGCCACTGTGAATTTCTTATAATAGTTAATATTGAAAGTATTAGTATTAAAAAGATAAATATAGCGACCAAGATGCTCTTTAAGTTTCGCTTGTTACCTTCATACTTAAAACTTGTTATCACTGTTCCCATAGCTCCCGCAAGACCTATTATCGGAAAATAAAACCATCTATCTGCGACAGTAAAATCTAGTTGTATTATTTGTAGATGAATTATCATGCCTAGCCAAAACCATAAGGAAAAAAATATGAATTGTTTAAGTAAGTTTCTTTTATTTCTATAGAGAAAGGTTCCACAGATAACAAAAGCGAAGATGGCTAGCGTATCAAGAAGAATTGGGAAATAAAAGTCTTGAAAACTAATCTGTCTGACTATCCACTCTTGTCCTACTGCTAAATTAACTGGGTATAAGAAATTGGATAGATAATAAAGAAGTATTTTAGGGACAGTTAAAAGAACATTAAAAATAGGAGCTGACTGAATAACAGAGGGTAGTATTATAGTCGATAAGGGTGACAATGAAGCTAAATACCTGAGGGATATGTAGGAAATTAATGAAATCGAAACACCGACAGTGACTAGCTTGAGGCTTTTTCGACTAAATAACCAACTATAGAATAGACAAATAATTAAAAAGAGGATTCCTGTCTCTTTTGACAGAAGTGAACTAAGTAACAAAAATGATAATAAAAATATATATCTATAGGTAATAGGATGTTTAATTTTTATGGTGATATAAAAAGCTAATAAGCCAAACAATACAAAAATTACATCTTGCAAGTCAGCAATATAAATTGCAACTTCACTATTAATGGGGTGAACCAACAGTATAAGTGATAGAATAAGTGACAACGCTTTGTTCAGAAAGCGTGAGAAAATAAAGAAAATCAAAATTGAATTTGCTATGTATATCGTTAATTGAACTAAATGGAATAGCGCAGGATTGTCACCTGAAAAAAAATATATCAGTGAATAAGCAGAATAAAAAAGTGGCTTATAGTGCATTTGTAATATATTTACTGAAGGAATATCCGAAAATATTTCACCTCTTAAAAAATATAAAGGGATATTGCTTAAGCTATTTATAGATGCATTATTAAGAATCTGAACATTATCATCAAGGATAAATGGATTTGATAAACTGTTAAAAAAAACTATCAATCCAATAACAACTATTACGCCTATTGCTTTTGAATTTGTGAATGAAGTAAAGAAGTCTCTAGTAGGGGTTTTAGGATCATCATCAAACATGAATCAATCTTAGCATTTGGAAAACATTCTTTCAACAAAAGTCTGTTTGTGGGTATCTTAATCCCACAACTTGTGGACTCCACAAGTTTGTGGACAGCCGAGGCTAAGTTGTGGGCAGTTGTGGATTTCAAAATTAGTACCACAAAACGGTTGTGGACCCACAACCGAAGCTAGTCTTTTTGTCCTTTCTTGGGCGGCGTCTGGCGACTTTGTGTCAATTTTTCTCATTACTTCTACCACTTGCTTAACAGGGTTAGCTTTTGCTGGTGTGTTTTGCTTTGTATCGTTCTGATTAGTCATATTATTTCTCTGTAAATTTATATAAACCTGGATTTTTTAGCTTAGTTCGGGCGTCTTCCACACTAACTTTATCAGTTAATACCGCTACACAGAGTTTGTATAGCTCGTAAATCGGTATAAGCGTGATGTTACTATCCGTACAGTAGGTAATCAGATTTGGGTCGGAAGCAAACGGCGGCGTCCTGTCTAGCGGGTTTATTCGTCGTTCGTGGTTAAAAACCAACATAGAACAGAGGTTTACAGTTTCTACTTTTTTTATTCTTGCATATTCTGTGATGTGCGCGTTCAGGTCGACTCGAATCCAAGAAGCCTTCGCCCCTCGTTCTGTACCTTTTACCTCTACTAAGGCGAAATATCCGCTATCTGATATTTGTATATCTTCTTTTAGAGCCTGACCTAACTTTTTATTTTCTTCGTCCAGGTCAGTTACTTTAAAACCTAATACTTTAAACATTTTTACAACCTGTGGTTTAAGCTTACCTTCCTCGTTAAATGCGTCGCTGTCGTCGGCTATTAACGCCTGGTTCAAAAATGATGTTTTGTCACGAACAATCTGAATTTTCTTCTCGACATTACCTATTTGTTCTTGTGCTTTTATCTGTATGTCGACAATTTCGCCTTCAAGCGTTTTCACTTCTGGATAAATAAATTCGTCTGAATTTAGCCACACTACGTTGTGAATGTCAGGAAATATATCCTCGTTTGTCATATAAGGGAAACAGTCTTGCAGAGCGCACAAAATAAAGTCGACCTGGCTATTTACGTAAGGGAAAATAAGCAAGTCAGGGTCAGAAAACCCAACAAACCGATTATTGTCCTCGTCTGTATAAAAATCAGTGTACCCAACTTTGTTGTCTAGCCAACCGATTGAAAACTTTATGTTCTCGTCTTGTACGAAGCGTTCTAAAAGCGGTTTTAAGTGTTCTATACCTTCTTCCTCATAAGTGGGCGGAATTATATTCGTTGTAGAGCGTGGGGTAAGACCAAAAGTGTAACCAGTAGCACCAGAAATATGCTTCGGGACGATTGTGTCGCGTGATAACAACACAGTAGTTGTCCCATTTTTACTTCTTACGTATGTAAAATATGGCTGGATTTTTTGAATAGCGTCATAATCGGGTGAGAAGCCCATACCAGAAGGTCGTACGGTCAATTTAGAGCAATCCCAAAAAATCAATTCCACTTCACTGGGGTGTTGTGGGATTTTCGTCGGTTTCCCACTTAGGCCAGAATCACCTTGAATCGTGAAGTAGCCCTTTTCTGCAATCGCTTTAACAACCTTTGGGTCGAAGTCTAAAAACAGTATCCGAGGTTTTGTAATTTTTTCTTTTCGAATTATTGACATAGTGATTTATCATGGTGGGCAATTTATTGCGACACATGGCGCATTTATTCGATATATTCCTTAATATCGGTACATTCCATTATACTGAAATTCGTTGCTAGATTCTAGGATTATTTGGCTAAAAACGGCGTAGTCATATTTACTTCTATCCCAGTATTTGTTTATCGACTCGCGAAGTGGTATAAAAAGTTCAAGGTTCGTCTTAGCAACTCGACAAATCTATTTCTTTTTGATTTTTTTGGCGAGGAATTCGGCAGCTTTTTCTAAATCCGCTCGTTCGATTAACAATCTAAATCGAGCCGGAACACCGAATCGCTGAATGGGAATTCCAAAAAGCTTATCTTCTGAGATAGTAGTTTTGAATCCGCCTTTCTCTAAAATTTTTTGTGCCCAGAGCGCTTCCTTTCTTGTCCTAAAGATTCTAATCCAAGCCATTATCGTGAAGTATAAATCTCGATTGCGGTGGGGTCTTTTATTGTCAGCGTCTGCCCGCAGGAGTCATAATCTCCCGTTGCAATTACAGGAAGGCTGGCATATTGATTGAGGCTGACACTCCTTGAATATGGAAGCGTGATAACCGTATCGTCCGATTTAACAAGAACAACGCTATTGTGCTTTGGCCTTGCGAAAAAAAGATCTATCACGTCGGAAAATAAGGGAATTGCCGGAGGCTCTTTTTCTTTTATGTTTAATACTTTGACTACCCCGATTTGTTTCTGGACACCTTTGGCGCAAAGCAAATTCCCCGCCCCAAGAATCCCAAGAATCGAAAGAGTGAGAATTACCCCCGCAATACCAAGACTTCCCTTGAGAGTAAACGAGAAAGCTTTTTGTCTTTTGATTTCTTCGAGTAGTTCCGTAATTCGACGAAGAGGATTTCCTATGTGAACATCTAAAAGATCATCCTTATTCTTTGAATAATGAACATTCTCAGAAATAAATTTTTCAACAGGATCCTTAGCCATAATAACATTGTTACATAGGTTTTGATCTATTGCAATTTATAATAAAGTTTCCTAAAATGGGCTCACTTATGGCGAGACACTCCAAAACTCAAGTTGGAAACGGCCCTTCAAAATCTCCTCAATCGGAAAAGCTCACCGCAATCTCAATGGCAATGGAACAAATCCAGAGACAATACGGCAAGGGTTCGATCATGAAATTTGGAGACGCTGCAGAACGTATGGTAGTTGATGTAATTTCAACCGGCTCATTGGCATTAGATTTAGCGCTTGGTGTTGGAGGCCTTCCGCGCGGAAGAATTGTTGAGATTTATGGACCTGAGGCATCTGGCAAGACCACTTTGGCGCTCTCGGTTATTGCAGAGGCACAAAAAAGAGGCGGAGTAGCAGCATTCATAGACGCAGAACACGCACTGGATCCTCTTTGGGCCCAAACTATTGGAGTGAAACTTGACGATCTATTAATTTCTCAACCGGACACGGGGGAACAAGCTCTTGAGATAACAGAGCAGCTTATTAGAAGCGGTGGGCTAGATGTTATCGTTATCGATTCTGTTGCAGCTCTTGTCCCACGCGCCGAAATTGAAGGAGAAATGGGAGATGCCATGATGGGAATGCAGGCCCGTCTTATGTCACAAGCCTTACGAAAACTTACCGCAGCAATATCAAAAAGTAAAACAATTGTCATATTTACAAACCAACTTAGACAAAAAATTGGAATAATGTTTGGTAATCCTGAGACGACAACCGGAGGCATGGCTTTAAAATTCTATGCATCTGTACGTCTTGATACTAGAAAAATTGAGGTCCTAAAGGACGGAGACAAACCAATTGGCAGCCGCGTCCGTGTCAAGATTGTTAAAAATAAGGTGGCCCCGCCATTCCGAGTTGCCGAGTTTGATGTCTTGGCACATGAAGGAATTTCAAAGGAAGGAAATATTTTAGACGTTGGGATTGAGACAGGGGTAATTTCAAAAACAGGTGCATTCTTACGTTTCGGAGATCTAATGCTTGGTCAAGGAAAACTTGCGGCCGTAGCTTATATTCGCGAGAATCCTGAAATTCAAAAGAAAATAACCGCAGAAGTAATGGAAAAATCAAAAACCCAAAAACCTCTTATTGCGGTAGGTGTTGAAGAGAATGAGGAAGAAGAACTTGCCGCCTAAAAATAACTCTGAAGAAAATCGCTCGCAGGTTTACCCTGAGCCCGTCGAACGGGCCTTTAATTATTCGTTAAAATACCTCTCGTATCGAGATCGCAGTGTTAAAGAAGTTTATGATTATTTACTTCGGAAAAACTTTATCGAAGATACAATAAATTCAGTTTTAAAAAAACTTATTGATTTAAAGTTTTTAAACGATGAAGAGTTCGCCCGCCAGTGGATTGAATCCCGCCAAAAACACAAAGGAAGAAGTAAATTTATTCTCAAAAATGAACTTCGCCTAAAAGGGTTAAACGGAGATATAATCGAATCATTGTTAAAAGAAGCACAAGACGATTTTGAAACAGCCCGAATTTTGTTCGACAAAAAGAAAAAAACCCTGGGCAAACTTCCGCCAGACCAATTTAAAAAGAAAATGGGAGGATTTTTACAAAGAAAAGGCTTCTCCTTCGAGGTAATAACAAAACTTTTGCGTAAGGCTAACGTTTAGGCGATTGTTTTTTGCGACGAGCTTTGCCGCCCATTCCGACTTTTCGGCGCTCACGCTCCCGAGCGTCGCGAGTCAGATATCCGTGGTTTCTAAGAACTTTGTGATATTGCTCGCGATCTAATTTGTCAAGAGCTCTCGCCATTCCAAGAATTACCGCGTCTAATTGCCCTGCCAATCCCCCACCCTCAACTTTTATACTAAAAGGGTACTTTCCGCTTATACCGGTATCAAGTATAAATTTATTATAGATTGGAGCATAAGCGCTAAATCTAAAATATTCTTGAATCGGTTTACTATTTACAAATATGTCTCCTTTTTTGAGTTCGACTCCATCAATTGATGCTTTGCCCATATTATAAAGCCGTATGCGGGCAACTGCTTCTTTTCTTCCACCTTTGGCAAAAATAAAATTTTTAGAACTTGTTTTCATATGGATGTTGTTCTCCCGAAAATACATAAAGTCTTCTTAGCATCGATGCCCTTAATTTGTTTTTTGGGAGCATGCCTGATACCGCGTGACGGATTATCTCCTCTGGTTTTTTTTCTCTCATCTCCTCGAGCCTTATTCGTTTAAGACCGCTTGGATATCCAGAATATCTGGTATAAACCTTATCTGTTTCTTTTTTGCCTGTAACACTAACTTTGCTTGCATTAATTACCACAACGAAATCTCCACAATCTAAATTCTTTGCAAAATAAGGTTTTCCTTTGCCCATAAGAAGTCTAGCAATTTCTGTTGCCATTCTTCCCAGAATTTTCCCTCTGATATCCACGATATGCCAATCTCTTTTTATCTCGCTTAATCTTGTTGGTAATGTCATTTTCATATTAGCTTTTGCTTGCCCCGAGCTTTGTCGAGGGGTTGGTCTAGTCATTAACATTATTTCTTACCCCCGCTCCTTTTAGTTTCCTCCGAACTTTTTCCTGCTATTTTTACATTCCCCTTTGATACCCCTGATACTTTTAATACCTTTCGTTTCGGCTCTTTGAATGAAGTCGGCGCAACTTCTTCAACCCAACTCATTAAAACCATTCTTGCGCCGTCTTTTACTCTTGGGCCCATTTTTACTATCCTTGTATATCCCCCAGGACGCGAAGCAAACTTTGGAGCTATCTCTGAGATTATTTTTTCGACAACTCGCTCATTGGCAAGTCTTGAAAGTAAAAGGCTTCTGGCGTTCTCTTCTTTGTTTTTTGCTGCCGTCACCAGCTTTTCAAGCTCTCCTTTTATGGACTTTGCTTTTGCCTCTGTTGTTCGAATCTTCCCGTATAACACTAAAGACCCCATAAGACTTCTGAATAAAGCCTTTCTTTGATTAATGTTCCTCTTTAGTTTCTTACCAAAAATCCTTTTCCTCATAATATTAAACCCCGTTAGAAGTGTAAAAAATATCCCGCTTCAGAAAAAGAATTTTAAGAAAAAATTCTTTTTCTCAAACTTCTAACGGGGTAAAGTTGCGCGATTTTATAAACTGAGCGAAATTCCTCGCGCTCGCAAACTTTCCTCAATAATAGAAATAGATTTTGCGCCAAGATTGCGATATCCCATAAGATCCTTTTTAGGTGTGCTAAGCATGTCGCCGATTGTTTCAATTCCTGCATTTCTGAGCGAATTATAAATTCTGGTAGGAAGATCAAGCTCATCAATTGTCATGGTGAGAAGTTCTTCCGGGACTTGAGGTGTTAAGCCGGTAGCTTTGTCCGAAGATACCTGCTCGTTTGGTTCATAAATTTGGTGAAAGTAGGAAACTAGAATTGAGCTTGCCTGGTTGAGTACATCTTTTGGTCCAATTGTTCCATCTGTCCAGATTTCAAGAATTAGCTTATCAAAATTTGTTTGGCGGCCAACACGAGTCTGTTCGACTTTATAATTTACTCTTAAAACTGGGGAGAATATTGCATCTATGGGAATCGTCCCTATTGTTGAAATTCTTCTATCCTCAGCAAGTGAATATCCTGCTCCCCGCTCAACGGTCATTTCCATATTAATTTTTGATTTCTTGTCCGCGAGTGCTCCAAGGTAATGATTGGGGTCAACAATTTCAACCCCATCGCTAGTTTCAATTTGAGAAGCTTTAATTTCTCCGGGACCTTGCGCAGACAAGGTCATCTTGCCCTCGTCTTTTCCCTCGGCAAGTTTTACGCGAAGAGTTTTGATATTAAGAACAAGTTCAATTATGTCCTCTTTTAGACCGGGCAGAGAGGTGAATAAATGTCTGACTCCGTCAATTTTAACAGATGTAACAGCCGCGCCTTCAATAGATGTCAAAAGAACGCGACGTAGTGCCACGCCCAGGGTTTGACCAAAACCCGGCTCAAGAGGCTCGATCACAAATTTTGAATATCCCTTTTCCGCTGTCTCCTCAATTGTTTTGAAAGATAAATTCATAAAAAAAATATTTTACCACTACCTTGAGTAGAATTCAATAACGAGCTGGTAATTTATAGGGTTTGCAACATCGGCGCTAATTGGTTCTCTCAAGACCTTACCCTTAAAGTTCTCTCTTTCAAGATAGGAAGGGAGAGTTAAGTTCTCTATCCTCACTTTTATTTCATCCTTAATAAATTTCCCTGTAAGCGTAATCAAATCTCCGGGACGGGCTGCATAGGATGGAATATTGATTTTTTTTCCGTTCACGAAAACATGTCTGTGCGCTACCATTTGCCTTGCCTGGGCACGAGTTTTCCCAAAACCAAGCCTATAGATAATATTGTCAAGTCTCGTTTCAAGGTGTTCTACCAGGGCATCTTCTGTGTTTGCTTTTTTCTTTTGAGCTAAGATCACATATCTTCTAAATTGCTTCTCTGATAATCCGTAAATCCTTTTAAGCTTCTGTTTTTCGCGAAGTTGCGTTCCATATTCCGAGAGCTTTCTTGCCCTTCTTTTCCCATGAATACCCGGCGGAATATTAATTCTTCTATCAAGAGACCGAGAAGTTTTTTCTAAAATATTTACTCCTTCTCGTCTTGCCAATTTGTGTTTTGGACCCGTATATCTCATTAGACTCTCCTTTTCTTTTTCATTCTTGGACCATTGTGCGGAATTGGTGTTATATCCGCTATCATTGCAATTGAAAGCCCGGAGTTTCTGATTGCGCGGAGCGCTGCGTCTCGCCCAACTCCCGGCCCTTTTATGAAAACCTCAACTGCACGAATCCCCGTATCTCTCACTTTCTTAATTGCCTCTTCTACTGCTGAGGTTGCCGCAAATGGCGTGCTTTTGCGCGTTCCTTTAAATCCCATGTTGCCAGAGGAAGACCAAGCCACAGTATCGCCCTTCTCGTTTGTGACGGTAACAATGGTATTGTTAAAAGTTGTTGAAACATAAATCCTTCCTGTCTCAATTGAAATTGTTTTCTGTTTTGCTTTTTTTAACGCAGCTGTCGCTTTTTTAGCCATAATTTTCTTTACCCCTTTTTTTATTTCTTTTCCTCCTTACCTGATGTTTCAGGTACGATTAGCCCCATACGGGCTGCCGCTTCTTTCTTAATCGCACCTATTGTTACGCGCTTTCCGCGTTTTGTTCTGGCATTTGAGCGGGTCCGCTGACCCCTAACGGGAAGGTTTCTTGAGTGTCTTAACCCTCTATATGTACCTATCTCCTTGAGTCTTTTTATGTTAGATGCCAATTCTGCTCGAAGATCTCCTTCAATCTTATAAGTCTCGACAACTTTTTGGATTCTTGAAAGTTCTTCCTCGGAAAGATCTTTAAGTCTTTTTGATGGTTCAATAGTTGCTTTCTCAAGTATTTTTTTCACGTTTGACCTTCCTATGCCATATACATAGGTTAAAGCTATATCAATTCTCTTTTCTTCCGGTATATTTACTCCAACAACCCTCATAATGTTTTTCCCCATTTTGGCGAAGCAAAATGGGGGCCCCGATTTCTGTCGCAATATGGCTTTTTGCTGGGATTATTTCTCTCGGTAGGTAATCCTTCCTCGGTCCGGATCGTAAGGGGTCATTTCAACTCTTACTTTGTCGCCCGGCAGGATTTTTATAAAATGTATTCTCATTTTTCCCGACAGATGACACAAAACTACTTTTTCCCCTCCGGACCCGAGGCCCTCCGGGCCGGTGGCTCCCTCGATCTCGACCCTAAATAATGTGTTCGGCAATACCTCTTTTACAACTCCCGAGAACTCAATTGCACCCGCATGCACCATAAAATGCTCCAGTTATTTTAACAAAATTGGCCTCACAAAGCAAGCATGTCTCCCTTGAGACGAGTTAATAGTTCTGGGCCATTTTCTGTTATTAAAATTGTCCTCTCGAACAAGCCTGAGATGCTATTGTCAGCAGTTGAAATTGTCCAGCCATCGTTTCTATCATAGACTACTTCGTGGCCTCCCATATTGTATATTGCCTCGATTGCAAGCGTCTGGCCGGATGAAAGCGCTTGAGTTTGATCAATTGCCCCGGATAAATAGCCCGGTATCTCAGGCTTCTCATGAAGACTCTTGCCCACGCCGTGGCCTACTAAAGTGCGGACCACTGAATATCCGTTCCCTTCCACAACATCTTGAATAGCTTTGGAAATATGACCTACGCGATTCCCAAGTTTTGCCTGATTAATTCCTGCAAACAACGCCCTCTTCCCCACAGCCAGAAACTTATCAATTTTTTCATAGTTTTGAGTTTTGAGTTTTGAGTTTTGAGTTGAAACGCGAAGCGTTTCTGCCATATCCGTATGATACCCATTAAGAAAAACCCCGCAATCAATACCGACAACATCTCCTTCTTTTAGCACTTTTTTCGTAGGAATTCCGTGAACAACAACATCATTTGTTGATATACAAATTGTGTGCTTGTAAGAAGGGACTTTTTTAAATCCGGGTTCGGCGCCGTTATCGCGAATTAGTTTTTCCGCTAGCGTATCTATTTCTAGTTCTGAAATGCCCGGTTTTACGTATTGAATAAGAGTTTCAAGCACTTCTCCCAATATACCACCAGCACGTCGCATTGTCTTAATTTTTTTTGTGTCCATATCTACACCCCAAAAGGCGCTGCTTTTGGGGACCCCGTTATATCTTGAGGATTTTACAAATGTTTAGGTGGATTTCTTCTATGGGCCGTTCACCGTCAACTTCATGCAATATGCCTTTTTCGCGATAAAATTCGAGTACCGGTTCTGTAAACTTATGGAAAAGCTCAATTCTCCTTTTTAGAGCCTGTTCTGTTTCGTCTTCTCGTTCGTCATTACGAAGAGCGAGTCGTTTCAACGCTTCTTCATCGGAAACATTTATATGGATAACATAATCGATTCCGTTCTTGAAAAATTCGGCCTGGACTTTTGTTCTTGGAAATCCGTCTAGAATGTATCCTTTTTGGTATTCTGGTCGCGCCAAATATTGGCCTACTATCTCAAGAGTCTTATCATCCGGAATAAGATATCCCGAATTCACTGTTTCCTTTACGTAGCGGCCCAATGGGGTATGTTCCTTTGCTAATTCTCGAAATATATGTCCAGTGGAAAGATAAGGAACTCCAATTTTTTTGGACAACAAATTTCCTTGAGTAGATTTTCCCGAACCTTGTATTCCTATAAGAACTATCTTCATAAATCAGTATTCTACATACAGTATTCAGTTTGTTCGATACTCGATACTCAATACGCAATACTCTATACTATTGAGTAAACCTTTCATAACTTCTCTGGACCTGCTGCGCCTCAAGAATTTTAACCGTCTCAATAACCACAGACACAACTATTAGAATACTTGTTCCACCAACAAGAACCGCAGTTATGCCGGTCATTGCAAGAACTATGCTTGGAAGAATCGCAATAATGCCCAAGAAAATTGCGCCGGGAAGAGTAATTCTTGTTGTTACGTAATTAAGGAAAGATGACGTGGGCTTACCGGGTCTTATACCCGGAACAAAGCCTCCGTTCTTCTGAATTTCCTCAGAAATTTTTTGCGGATTGAAGATTACTGCCGTATAGAAGTATGTAAAACCCACAACAAGGGCAAAATAAACGGCATTATAGGGTATTCCGTTAGGATTGAATGAGGTGGCGAGAAATGTTCCAATCGAAGCAATGTTTTTACTTGCGCTTCCAACTAAGTAATTTGCGGCAAGGGATGGGAGAAGAACTATTGAAACCGCAAAGATTATTGGTATAACACCTGCCTGATTAATTCTCAAGGGCAAGTGAGTTGACTGCCCTCCATACATCCTTGACCCACGAACACGTTTAGCGTAATAAATAGGTATACGCCTTACTGATTCATTAACAAAAACAACCGCGGCAACTACCGATACGCCAAGGATCGCAAATATTCCAAGATTTAATATGTCTTGCTGATTAAGAGTTGAGATCATTTGGGCAGTTAAGACCGGTATCCTCCCAACAATGCCGGCAAGAATCAAAAGCGAGATACCGTTTCCAATCCCTTGCTCGGATATTAATTCCCCTAGCCACATCGCAAATATCGTACCCGCGGTCATTGTCAAAATAAAAGATAAAATATCAAGAGGGGAAAGATTTGTGATTATTTGCTGATTTCTAAGCAACGCGTACATGCCAAATGATTGAATAACGGCGAGGGGAATTGTTAAATATCTTGTATACTGGTTTATTTTTTGCCTGCCATATTCTCCTTCTTTCTGAAGCTCCTCAAGTTTAGGATAGACAATTGTCAGAAGCTGAAGAACTATTGAGGCGTAAATATAAGGTCCAAGACCAAGTGCTAAGATTGAGAAATTTGATAAGGTCCCGCCCGAAAAAATATCAAGCAAGCCTAACAATTGATTCTGAGCAAAAAGAGCTTTGAGCTGTGCAATGTTTACACCGGCAACCGGTACGTGAGCAAAAAATCTAAAAATTAGAAAAATAAAAAGTACAATCAGAATTTTTCGTCTTGTTTCGCGATCTCTTATGCTGTTTCGAAAAATTTTAACAATCGTGTTCATTCAACTGTCCCTCCTGCTTTTTCAATTTTTTTTCTGGCTCCTTTTGATACCGGAAGCTTTACTAAAAGAGGGATGGCAAGATCTCCGTTTGAAATGATTTTAACACCATACTTGCGAGCTACATCCTCCACTATGCCATATTTAATTAGAGTATCTACATCAACAGATGTCTTTTTCGGCAATTTATTTAGATTTGAAATGTTTATTGCCACTGGGCACGGTCTAAATACTTTATTCCTTCCCTTCCCTCGCAAGAACGGTAATCTTTTAACTAAGGGTAGGGCCCCACCTTCAAAAGCAAGAGGTATATTTCCTCTCGCTTTTTGACCTTTTGTTCCACGTCCTGCCGTCTTGCCCCGGCCAGAACCTCCCCCTCGGCCAACACGCCGCAAGCTCTTTTTAGTTGTTTTTGGTAAATTTGATAATTCCATATTTTTTGTTTTCCCTATTTTGGCGATGCAAAATGGGGGCCCCGATTATTTTGCTGCTAACTTTTGGAGGGCTTCAAAAGTTGCATAAACATTGCTTGCTTTATTGTCAGACCCCAATATTTTTGACGAAACATTTTTAATTCCAGCCGCCTCAACAACAGATCTGACAGCGCCTCCTGCAATAATTCCTGTACCTGCCGGTGCAGGTTTAAGAAGCACCTCGGCTGCACCTTTTTTAATCCTTATTGAGTAAGGTATAGTACCGTCTGTGATGGGAACATCAATCATTCTTTTTTTCGCGTATGTTACTGCTTTTATAATCGCCGATGAAACATCAGCAGACTTTCCAAGACCTACCCCTACTCTTCCATTTCTATTGCCAACAACTACCAAAGCGGTAAATCTCATTTTATTTCCGCCCTTAGTCTTCTTTGAGACCCGGTTTACCTGAACAACTTTTTCCTCAAGCTTTTCCTGATTTTGATTCAATATTTGATCTTCCATAACTTACATCTTAAATCTTAGATCTTACATCTAAAATACGAGACCTCCTTCTCTAGCACCCTCAGCGAGCGCTTTTATCCTTCCATGATACTTGTAACTTCCTTTATCAAATATGACTTTATCTATTTTTTTCTTTTTTGCTTTTTGAGCAAGAATCCGGCCGAGAATCGCAGCTTTTTCAGTTTTTTTTGCTTTATCAGTATCTATTTCTTTTTCACTTGCAAAGACGATTGACTTACCAGACTTGTCATCTATAATCTGGGCATAAATGTATTTATTCGAACGAAAAACTGTAAGTCTTGGCAGTCTTTTGTTTGCCAATATTTTCCTTCGAACTCTTTTTATCCTTCTCAATTTTCTCATTTTTTTGATTTTTTCTTCTTTTCTCATTTTGCTGCTCCAACTGTCTTTGCCGCTTTCCCCGCTTTTCTTCTTATATACTCTCCTACATATTTAATACCTTTTCCTTTATATGGCTCGGGCGGACGAACTGATCTTATTTTATTCGCAATGTCTCCTACTAATTGTTTATCTATTCCTGAGACTGTAATAATATTCTCATCAACCGAAAACTTAATTCCTTGCGGCGCCTTAATCCTTACGGGATTTACATATCCAACATTAAGTGTCAATTCTTCTCCTTCTGTGGACGCTCTATATCCAACTCCCGAGAGCTCAAGCTTCTTCTCAAACCCTGAGACTACACCATGCACCATGTTTGCAAGCAAAGCGCGGGAGAGCCCCCAAAATTTTTCAAGTTCATGACTCTCCTCTTCTTTTTTGAAAACAACCTCGTGATCTTTTATTGTCGCTTGAATTCCGTGAGGAATTTTTGTTTCAAGCGTGCCTTTTGGACCTGAAACGACAATTTTATCGTCCTCCGTTGAGACGGTAACTCCTTCTGTTATTTTTACTGGTTTTTTCCCTATATTAGACATACCTTAAAAAATTTGACATATTAGTTCTCCCCCAACGCCCTGTTTTTGCGCATCGCGGATTGTCATGACTCCTTTATTTGTTGTAACTATACCTACCGCATTTCTTTCTACCCTTGCCATTTTATTCTTGCCCACATAGTGATGAACTGAAGGTTTTGAAATTAATTTTATCTCTGAGATTGCAGGTACATTTTTTTTATATTTAAGGTCAATTTTGAGAAGTCTCCTGCTGTCCTCATCCTTTGCGGAAACTTTGTTGACAAATCCTTCTTTCTCAAGAATTTTAGCAATTGAAAAAACAGCGTTTGAATATGGATATTCTACCGTCTTCTTATAGGCTCTGCTTGCGTTTTTAAGTTTTATTAAAAAATCTCCAATTGTATACATATTTGCCTATTTGCTTTTGGCTTTTGGCTATTAGCTAATAGCTAACGGCCAATAGCTATTTACCAAGACGCCTTTTTGACTCCTGGAAGTTCTCCTTTCAGGGCATGTTCCCTAAAACAAATTCTGCACATGCCAAAAAATCTCAAATACCCGCGTGATCTTCCACAGATCCTGCAGATATTTTTCTTTCGAGTGCTGTATTTTGGCTTCTTGTATAAATTTTTTTGTATATTTGACTTCTTTGCCATATTATTTTTTGAATCGCATTCCCATTTCTTCAAGCAATACCCTTGCGCGCTCATTATCGCCCGCATTAGTTATAATTGTAACTTGAAGACTTCGTACACGATCTACTTTCCCAGAATCTATCTCGGGAAAAACCGTATTTTCCGTAAAGCCAATGCTTAAATTTCCGCGTCCATCAAAAGCATTTGGCGCTATTCCTGAAAAGTCCCTTACGCGCGGAAGGACTATTTTAACAATTTTCTCAAAAAAATCATACATTCGCGCTCCTCGCAAGGTCACGACCAGGCCTATTTCGTCGCCCTTTCTAAGTTTAAACGTTGCTACAGATACGCGTGCGCGCGCCACTTTTGGCTTCTGACCCGTAATCAATACCAAGTCTTCGGCCGCCTTCTCAAGATTTTTCTTATCTGCCAAAAAGTCCTTCGTGCTTTCATTCACGACAATTTTTACAAGTCGCGGAACGCCCATGGGATTCTTAACATTTAACCGCTCCGTTAACTTTTTAGTAATCTCTTTTTTAAATTGTTCTTTAAATTTACTCATATACTCCTAGTCACTAGTTGCTAGTTGCTAGTTCCTAGCTTAGCCTTGGCGCTGCTTATGTTTTGGATTATCACAGATCACATAAAGCTTGCCGTGCCTTCTAATAATTTTGCATTTTATACATCTTTTTTTAACTGAAGCTTGTACTTTCATCTTTTTCACCCCGTATTTTTTAGTCGATTGCTTTACTGCATTTTTTGCATATTCGAATTTTTTTCCCTTTTTCTATTTGAAAACCTATACGAGTCGGCTTTTTACACTTGGGACAGATTAGAGCAACATTTGATATAGGCAAAGGTTTAGTGATTGTAATAATTTCCGATTTTTGCCCGCCTTGCCGCGAGGCAGGATTCCTCGCTCTACTTTTAACATGCCTTTTATACTCATTAACCGAAAGGATAAGCACGCCTCGAGTTTTAGGAAAGATGCGCTCAACTTGACCTGTCTTTCCCTTATCTTTTCCGATTAGAACCTTGATTGTATCTCCTTTTCTTATTTTCATAATCATCAGTGTTAATCAGTTATAGATCCGCGAAAATCCACTGAAATCCGCCTTAGACAACATGGTTGGCTAAGGAGGCAATCTTGGCATATCCCAGATCCCTTATTTCATAAGCAATCGGTCCAAAAATTCTAGTACCGATTGGGGCTTTGCTTTGTTCATTTTCAACAATTACAGCCGCATTCTCAGAGAATCTAATATATGTCCCATCTCTGCGCTTAAACTCTTTTTTAGTTCTAACAAGCACTACTTTCACTTTATCCCCCTTTTTATACGTGGTATTTGGCAATACTTTTTTTACAACACAGCCCAATAGTCCGCCTAACTTTGCATGCTTTCTTTTTGAACCACCATATATTTGGATCACCATCAATTGTTTGACCCCGGTGTTATCTGCTACATTTAACATTGATCTATGCTGAACCATATTATTTAGCTATTAGCTTTTAGCGTTTGGCTATTAGCTAACTGCCAACAGCCAATAGCCAAGGGCTATTTTTTCTCCTCATTTAGCACCTCTACCACCTTAAAATGTTTATCACGAGACATTGGCCTTGCTTGCTCTATCTTCACAGACTGACCAGTGCCGACTTCAAAATTATTAGTGTCAGCCTTAATTTTTGTTGTTCTTTTAAGGATTTTCTTGTAAACTGGGTGTCGAACCAATCGCTCAATTTGAACAATCACAGTCTTCTGCATCTTGTTAGATACTACTTTTCCGATAAAAGTCTTTTTAGCCATAATTACATAGCCTCATCCCGCATTTGGCGGGACCGCGACTGCTCTCCTTCCTTAATAGATAATATTGTTAGTATTCTTGCTATGTCTTTTCTTTCGTTTCTTACTTGGTTTACATCTTTACTCTTTGCGCGCGAAAGATCAATTTTAAGCTTTCCGAGTTCCTCTCTTTTCTCTAAAAGAAGTCTCCTAAGCTCATCAGTTGTTTTCCCTTTTAAATCAACAAGTTCGTTCTTTTTCATATTTTAATTGCTTCTTTTTATAAATACGCTCGCAACCGGCAATTTATGTGAAGCAAGTCTTAGTGCTTCGCGAGCAACAACCTCAGGTATTCCTCCCATTTCAAAAAGCACTCTCCCTATCTTCACAGGCGCAACATATTCATAAATATCCCCTTTCCCTCCGCCCATACGGGTTTCGGGCGGCTTTTTTGTAACTGGCCTATCAGGGAAAATTCTAATCCAGATTCTTCCTCCTCTTTTCGTAAAGTGAGTAATAGCCTTTCGAGCCGCTTCTATCTGGCGGCTTGTCACATTACCTGAAGAGCTAGCTCTTAGACCAAACTCTCCAAAGGAGAGGCGGTTGCCGGAAAAAGCTATTTGCCCCTGTATTTTTGGCTTAAATTGTTTTCTGTATTTTGTTCTTTTAGGCGTTAACATAATTTCAGCTGTTAGCTTTTAGCGTTTGGCTATTAGCTAACTACCAACAGCCAACAGCTAGCTGTTACCGGTTGATCCATACTTTTACTCCTACATAACCGGACTTGGTTAGAGCCGGAACCTGTGCATAATCTATATCCTCTCTTATTGTTGAGAGAGAAACTTTTCCTGCCTGAAGCCGCTCGCGTCTTCCGATTTCTGCTCCTCCAATTCTTCCCGACAAAACAATTCGTACTCCTTTGGCGCCCTGTTGCATAACCTTCTCAACCGCCTGTTTCATTACCCTCTTATGAGGCATTCTTTTGACCAACTGCTCACAAATATTTGAAGCAACCAAGTATGCATTGAGATTGGCGTCTTTTATTGGTTCTACTTTAAGCTCTAATTTTTTGGCATTTTTATCAATTTTTGTTATTCCAAGCATTTGAACAATGTGTTTCTTCAATTCTTCAAGGCCAGTTCCGCCTCTTCCAATTACAATACCCGGCCTTGTTACGTAAATCGTAATTTTAATACTTGAGAGCGACCTCTCAATAACAACATCGCCGACACCGGCCGGCCGGAGCTTTTCAAATAGCGCTTTTCGGATTTTTATATCCTGAAGCACTGTTGATGAATAGCTTTTCTTGCTATAAAATCCGACGCTTTTAAAGCCTTGATGAATTCCTAATCTTAATGCAATCGGATTAACTTTATGCCCCATACTATTTGCTTCCCTCCCTTGCAACCGCTGTTTTATCACTGTTTTTTACAGTGCCTTCAGTTAATTTTTCAGTGTTTTCAGTGGTTGCAGGTTTTTTAGTTATTACCGAACTGTTATCCGTTAGAATCACTCGGATGTGGCTTGTTCGTCTTTTATACGGTCGAGTGCGACCGCGAGCGGCAAAATGATATCTTTTTAATCTCATTCCTTCTGTTACAATTATGTCTCGGATAGAAAGTGCTTCGCGATTTACTTTGAAATTATTAACCGCGTTTGCAATTGCCGAATCGATCGCTTTTTTTACTGGCATTGCGGCTCTTTTTGACATAAGAGATAGCGTTGATAGACTCTTGTTTAGGTTTTGCTTCTTGACCGAATCTACGATCAGCCTCACTTTACGAGGCGACATTTTTATATTTTTTGCTATTGCTATATATTCCATATTAAATTTAAATAGTTAAATAGTTACATGGTTGCATGGTTTTAAAGCTATGTAGCCATGCAGCCATTTTAACCATTTGCCCTATGTTTTGCTTATTTCTCGTGCTACGACTCTTCCGTGTCCACGGAAAATGCGAGTCGGCGAAAATTCACCTAAACGATGTCCAACCATATTCTCGACAACCTTAACGGTTATAAAATTCTTCCCATTGTGAACCAAGAAAGTATGTCCAACAAATTCCGGAGGAATCTGGCAGGCCCGTGCCCACGTTTTTATTGGCTCAATTGTACCTCCTGCAGCTTTTTGAACCTGAACTTTCTTCATCAATTTTGGATCGATAAACGGACCCTTCTTAAGTGATCTACTCATATTTTTTATATATTATTTATTGTTTATTATTTATTATTTGTTCGAACAATAATCTATAATCTATAATAAATAATCAATAATTTTACTTTCTCCTTTTTAAAATAAACTTATTTGAGTACTTCTTCTTCAATCGAGTCTTTCCAACCGCTTTTCTGCCTGCATATGTTTTTGGGTATTTCAAACCGATCCCGGAGCGTCCTTCTCCTCCTCCGTGAGGGTGGGATCTTGGATTCATGGCAACTCCGCGAACCGTTGGACGAATACCCATGTGGCGAGAGACTCCTGCTTTTCCAAGAACCCTATCTTTCCACTCAATTTTCCCAAGTTGTCCTATGGTTGCAAAATTACTCATCAAAATTTTTCTTATTTCGCCTGACGGCATCTTCACATGAGCATAGCTGTCTTCGTGTGCCATCACAAATGCCTGATCCCCCGCAGATCTTGCAATTTGACCTCCTCTGCCATGCGTCAATTCAATATTATGAATTGGCTGCCCGATTGGAATTTTTCCTAAAGGCATAGCATTTCCTACCCTTATATCAACGCTTTCTCCCGAAACAATTTTGTCTCCCATAGAAAGCCCAAGCGGTGCCAAAATATATCTTTTTTCTCCATCTTGGTATTGAACAAAGGCAAGATCAGCTGATCTGTTGGGATCATATTCAATCGAAGTCACGGTCCCGGGCACGTTAAACTTGTCTCGCTTAAAATCCACTACGCGCATAAACCTCTTATGGCGGCCGCCTTGATGACGAACAGCCACATGGCCCTGAGAATCCCTCCCTGACTGTTTTTTAAGTATTTTTTTTAACTTTCTTACCATAACTTATTTCTTCCCTTTCTTTTTTTTGTCGTCTGTCTGCTCTTCGAATATATCTATTTTTTGATCCTTCATAAGTTTAACTCTTGCTTTTTTATAAGATTGGTCGATTGTATGTTTTCCTTTTCTCGTAAAGCTGGTTTTCTTCCCTTTAGTAATCGCCGTATAAATGCGCAAAACTTTAACATTAAATAACTTTTCGATAGCATTTTTAATATCTGTTTTTGTTGCGTCCCGCCTCACTAAAAACGTATATTTATTGCTGTTTTTAGCCTCATTAAAAGATTTTTCGCTTACTATTGGTTTGATAATATAATCGGTTACATTCATAAATTATTTTTTATAAAATGATTTACAAGATTTGGAACTGCATCGCGAGCTAAAATAAGGTATTTATTAGCCAAAACTTCATATGTATTTATTGACTCTACGTTGCTAACGGTTATGCCACGGATATTTCTGGCTGCCCTTTTTGCTTCTCCTTTCGAAGCTGAAACAAACAGAACTTGGTTGTCCTTCTTTTCTTTATCTAAAAGTTTAAGGTTTTTGAAAAGTTGGGCAAGCTCGCGGGTTTTACCACTAACGCCTTCTAAATCAACTACAGAAACTTTTTGATCAAGAAGTTTTTGAGCTAAAGCGCTTGATAAAGCTTTTTTCTTCATCTGCTTTGATAATTTCAAAGAGAAACCTCGGACTCTTGGACCAAAGACAATTCCTCCGCCACGAAATATTGGCGCAGTGATAGACCCATGGCGAGCTCGTCCCGTCCCCTTTTGTCTATAAATTTTTCTGGTCGAACCGGTGACTTCTCCTCGTGTTTTTGTCGAAGCAGTCCCCTGTCTTTGATTAACAAGATAGACACGAACAGCCTGCGCCATTAATTTTTCATTTACATTTGCCCCAAAAATCTCCTTCGGAAGCTCAACGCTCCCTTTTCTCTTCCCGGTCAGATCGACCACAGGAACACTAAACTTTGAATCTTTCGAAGCCCCCTTCGCAGTTTTTAACCTCGATCTAATCGAAGTCGGCCTTTGAGCTGTAGTTTTGCTTGCCCCGCGAAGCCTTGGCGAAGCGGGGATTTTTTTAACTGGCATTACCTTCTCCTTCCTCTTGCTTTCCTGGCGAACTTTTTTCAGTGTTTTCAGCGGATTCCTCAGTGCCGTCAGTGGCTGCAGGTTTTCCTTCACTCGAATTTGCAACCGAAGCAACTGTGTCTTGCGCTGTTTCTACTTCCTCTGGTGTCTTGACAGCTTTTTCAGCTTCGGAAACATTATCTACTGCCGTCTGAACATCCGACTCTTCAGTTCCACCGCTGTCTCGCTCTCCTCGCACGGCTACTTCGCCCTCGCCGGAGCCAGGGCTCAGTCCGCCCCATAGTGGCTTAAATTTCTTATTCTTCCCTACTTTTGTAATGGTAACGATCGAACCTTTTACTCCAGGAATTAGGCCTCGAACGAAAATCGTATCATCCTTCACATCTAAAACCTCAAGGTTCTTGATAGTCACGCGCTCATTTCCCATTCTCCCTGCCATTCTTTTGCCTTTGTAAACTCTACCCGGAGTTGTTCCTGAACCGATTGCTCCCGGGGCCCTATGCCTGTCAGATTGCCCGTGAGTTTTGGGACCTCCATGAAATCCATGAAGCTTAACAACTCCTGCAAAACCTTTGCCCTTTGAAATTCCAGTAACATCAACTATGTCGCCGGGCTCGAAAACTTCTGAAACTAAAATCGCCGAACCTGGTGCAAGATTCGGCCCGCCTAGACTCGGCGAGGCTGGCGCTTCGTCTGCCCTTATTTCACGAAAAAAGCGAGGCATTTTTTTTAACCCCGCTTTTTTAATGTGTCCTGCCATTGGTTTGGTTGGGCGCTTCCAAGTTCCAAATCCAAGTTGAATTGAATTATATCCCTCGTGGTCGCCTGTCTTGACCTGTATCACGACATTTCCTGCCACGGAAATAATTGAGAGCGGAACGCGCGTCCCATCCTCTAAAAACCCTTGTGTTTGATCAATTTTCTTGCCAATTAAAGATTGCATAATTTATTAAAGACCCTTCGAGCACTAAAAAACGGCTCATTCGAGCCGTTCCTTCACGTCCCAGGGATTGACTCGGAAATCATGTAACTAGTGAGTTTATCAATAGTTTGGACATGCAAGTAAAGATTATATAATGTTTTGAACCCAAATGCAACACTTCCCGAGGCTACATCTTGATTTCGACATCGACGCCTGCAGGGAGATCTAAATGGATCAATGATTCGATGGTATTATCGGTGGGATTTAGGATATCAATTAACCTCTTGTGGGTTTTGAGCTCAAAGTGCTCACGAGCATCTTTATCTATAAAGGGGGATTTATTTACCGCAAGTACCATTCGCTTGGTTGGCAAAGGGATGGGACCGGCAACTTTTGCGCCTGTGCGAATAGCTGTATCAAGGATTTGCTGACATGTTGAGTCAATTATTCTTGAATCATATGACTTTAAACGTACTCTGATCCTTCCTTTCGTTGCCATAATAAACAAAAAACCTACTTCAACAGTAGGCTTTGCAATTAATGTTCGAACCGAATTGTAAAAAGTGCAATCAAGGTTATTTAGTAACCTTAGTAATTACGCCTGCGCCTACTGTCTTACCACCCTCGCGAATTGCAAATCTCATTCCTTCTTCAAGTGCGATTGGAACAATCAATGTTGCGTTCATCTTGGTATTGTCTCCTGGCATGACCATTTCAACGCCCTCCTGAAGTTTAATTTCGCCGGTTACGTCTGTGGTTCGAATATAAAATTGCGGGCGGTATCCTGTGAAGAACGGTGTGTGGCGTCCACCTTCTTCTTTTGTCAAAACATAAACCTCTGCTTCAAATTCTGTGTGTGGGGTAATTGAACCTGGTTTTGCAATAACTTGTCCTCTTTCAACGTCTTTCTTTTCAATTCCGCGAAGGAGAAGTCCGGCGTTATCCCCGGCTTGAGCCTCATCAAGGCTTTTTCTAAACATCTCAATCCCTGTGATAACCGTTGATTTTGTTGTTTTAATTCCAACAATCTCTATTGTGTCATTGACTTTTGTCTGTCCTCGTTCAACACGGCCTGTTACAACTATTCCACGGCCTTTAATTGAAAAAACATCCTCAACCGGCATTAAGAACGGTTTGTCGATATCGCGAGTTGGGGTTGGGATATATTCGTCAACCTTGTTCATAAGCTCCATGATTTGTGCCTCAGCCTCAGCGTCACCTTGAGTAGCCTTAAGAGCCGAACCTTTAATAATAGGCACATCAGCTCCCGGGTATTGGTACTTAGTCAAGAGTTCGCGAACTTCCATTTCAACAAGATCAATAAGCTCAGGATCTGAAACCATATCAACCTTATTAAGAAAAACCACAATTGCCGGAACTCCAACCTGGCGAGCAAGAAGAATGTGTTCTCTTGTTTGAGGCATTGGACCGTCTGCAGCTGAGACTACAAGAATTGCTCCGTCCATCTGAGCTGCTCCCGTAATCATGTTTTTGATGTAATCTGCGTGCCCAGGAGCATCAATATGAGCGTAGTGTCTTTTTTCTGTTTCGTATTCTTGGTGGGAAATGTTAATGGTGACTCCGCGGGCTTTTTCCTCAGGGGCATTATCAATATCTTCATATTTCTTGGCTTCGGCCATGCCTTTTTTGGCTAAAGCCATAGTAATAGCAGAGGTCAGTGTGGTTTTACCATGGTCTACGTGACCAATAGTTCCAATATTAATGTGTGGTTTTGTTCTTTCAAATTTTCCAGCCATATTATCGAATTTTGCAAATAAAAACACCCTCTGAATTTCAGGTGCGGAATAGATCATACAAAATTTTTACCTAATCGTCAAGTAGTAAAATACTAACTTGACTGCACCGAGAGAAGTCGAGAGGTTAAAACGGGAGTCGAATGGGTCAAGTATCAAATCAGCCGAAAGTGAAAGCGAAGATTTCGATATTGGGGGAAAATTCGAGCCTAAGTAAATACTCGCCACGATTTCCGGCAAGATCAATTAGATTGTAAAGTCTATCCGAATCAATCTTTACAACCCCACGCTCAGGGTCCGACCCTGAACCTAAACCATCGACGAGTTTTCCGTCGAGAAAAACCTTTACAGCCTCAACGTCTCCACCTACTGGTCTCATTACCAAAAATACTTTGCTTGCGGAAAATCGATATTCTAATACCGCATTCTGACCACTAGTCGAATATTCATCCATAATCTCCCAATCTCCGCCTAAAGTGAATGAATTTGTCGGAATATTCGAATGGGTTACAAGATCTTTATATGTTCCGTTATCGAGTCTGCCATTTGGAAAGTAAAATTTCATTCGCTGCGAACCAAGATAAGTTTCAGGCGAATTGCGAGCACGTGGCGTTTCATCCGGAAGGCCTGACATATCTTCCTTAATCTGCGAACCCGCTTCTTCAAGGAGCAGTCTAATTGCTTTTTCCGTCTCTTCATATTTCCCTTCCCCAAAATGGACATATCGAACAATCCCGTCCTTATCTATTAAGTACTTTGCCGGCCAATATCGATTATTAAAAGCATCCCACGTTTTATAATCATTGTCTTGAGGAACAGGGTAATTTATACCGTATTGTTTGATTGCGGCCTCAACGTTTTCTGTCTTCTTCTCAAATTCAAACTCTGGAGTATGCACTCCTATAACCACAAACCCCTTGTCTTTATATTTCTCATACCAAGAGGTAACATGCGGCAAAGTTCGGATGCAATTAATGCATGTGTACGTCCAGAAATCTATCAAAACTACTTTTCCGCGAAGTTCTGAAAGGGTTAAGGGCTTGTTCGAATTTAACCAATTCGAAATACCCGCAAGCTCCGGAGCCTGAAAATTTGCGTTAAATAAATCATTTTGTTTTTTGACCGGCATTGGACTAAAAGGTTTACCGACCATATCGTCGTCTTTTTTATCCTTTCGAATTAGATCTAATTGTTTTTTCACTACATCATTGCTTTCAAGATCCACCACAAACTTTGCATAAGCTGGAAACACATCAAGTAATTTTGCTTGAAGAACCTTATCGTAATTCGTTGCGATTAAAAGTGCTGTTAGGATTATAATAATTCCAAAGAATTTCTGAACAATGCCGGTATATTTATTAAATACTCGAGTTTTGCTCACTATTCTTTGTCCTCCCCAGGCGAAAATAAACAGAGGAATTCCTACACCTACAAGATAAACAATTGTCACTAAAACTATTTCAGAATTAACAGCTCTCGTTGCCGCAAGCGTTGCGATTGCCGCCAAAATTGGCCCAGCACATGGTGTCCAAACAACGCCTAATGAGAGACCGGTAATAAGGCCGTGTAGAAAATCAGGGTTTTGTTGGCCGGAAGCTTGGCCGAATCTTCCAGCGAATCGCGAGACCCATCCTTCAACAATTCGAGTCAATAGGGGGACAACCATTGCAACGCCCAAAAACAGAAGAACTGCGACGGCAATGTATCTTAATATACTTGGATCAAAGCGAAATACGCTTACAAGGTAAGAGATTGTGAGTGTCAGAATTCCGAAACTAATTAAAATCCCAATTGTTATTCCAAGGGGTCTTCTATGATCGCTGCCAAGAATCGAGGATGAAAGGATAATTGGTAAAAGCGGCCAAATGCAAGGAGCCGCAATTGTTACTAAACCCGAGAGAAACGCAAAAAGAAGCAGAACAATCATAAGTTAAAAATAGAAAATGGTTGTAAGAAGTAAGAAAATGGTAATAGAAATTAGATATTAGAAATTGGTGTTTTTATCTATTTTCTATTTTCAAATTTCCATTACTAATTTCCATTCTCTAATAACTATTTTCTAAAAAATTTTCATACTACTCGAGTTCTTTATTGACAGCTCCAATTAGGTCTTCTTTTGTCCACTGTTCATTTGAACGGGATACTTCGACGCCATTTTTAAGTATTACTTTTGTATGTTGATAAGGAATATTGAATTCTTGTGCCAAAGCTTTTTCATCTGAATCGGTATCCGAATCATTAAAGCTAACTCGAAAACCAACAATGTTTGGATCATTTAATTCATCGAAACCTGAATGTATCGCGGGTTCCTCAGCCCGGCAGACAGGGCACCAATTAGCATAAAAATCTAGCAGAATAATCTTGCCTTGTGATTTTGCCCTTTCGTAGTCAGCTTTATTAAATTCTAAAAAGGGCGAAACATTGCCTGCCAAAACATTCCCCTGGTATCCCTCAATTTTTCTTGAGGTCTCTAAAGATTTGTTTTGGCTTTTCAACTCATTTGATGTTCGATTCGAATTCAAAAGTAAGAAAGCACCTATCCCCCCAACTACAAAAACAGTTATTAAAATGAGTATTGTTTTATTCATAAGTGAGTAGTATTATTCTACATACTTAAACTATCACTTACAAGCAAGGTGGTGATAAATAATGATAAAAGGAATAGAGAGTGTATTATTAGGAAGCGCTAACGCTACTAAACTGGCAAAGTTCTATAGAGAGGTTGTAGGACTCGAACAAACCATGGAATTTGAATATGGGGAAGAAGGAGAAAAAGGCTACGAATTTGCATTAAAAGGAGGGTCAGGCTTTTATATAAACGATCATTCGAAAGTTAAGGGTAAAAATAAAAATCCTGAACGAATGATTATAAATTTTGAAGTTGACGACATTGAAAAAGAGGCAAAAAGGTTAAAAAGAGCAAAGGTCAAGGTTCAACAAGACATTTACCATATTGAGGGATATGGTCTTATTGCGACATTTGTTGATCCGGACGGCAACTTCTTCCAATTAGTCCAGGTCCGAGCCAGTAATTAATGGGGGGGCACCACGGAGCGGTTTTCCACTTGAAAGTGAATTGAACGCAAGCTTAGAATAAACTTTTGAATTAGAGGACTTTATATGCTTGCGTTCACTTAGCGAAGACTGGGGATAAAGATTGTATAACCACTTGAGGAAGCTGAGCGTCACTTTCAACGTGCGGAAACTGCGAAGTGGTAGGACCCCGAGCGAATTTAGCAAGTTAACACTTGCAAAATCGAAATTTAGTGCTATTATATTGGCAATGGAAGAGGAGCAAAAGGAAGAAGTTTTCCAAGCGCCACGTGAATTTGAGAGTCGCATTAATCGCCCAAGATCGAACACCAATCTTAAAAGGTACGCTACTATCATTATTTTAATTGTTGTTTTAGGGCTTGTAATTTTTGGAGTAACTAGGTTTTTTGGGGGAGCAAGTAAGACCGAACCCACCCCTACCCCGGCACCAACAATTGAAGCAATTCCAACCGAAGAACCGGCTCCAACAGAGGAACCGCAAACATCTCCAACCAAAAAACCCACAAACACGCCTACTCCAAAACCCACAGTCAATCCAATTGATAAAAGTACCGGTCTTGACAGAAGCAAGCTCTCGATACAAGTATTAAATGGAAGCGGGGCAGCGGGCGTAGGTAAAAAGGCATCGGATCTACTTGAAGGACTTGGATATAACGTTGTTCAAGTTGGAAACGCAGATAATTTTGATTACGCAAAAACTACAATTCAGATAAAAAGCGCGAGCTCGAAATTTTTAGATCTGATAAAAAAGGACCTCTCCTCAAATTATACTATTGGCACAACATCCGCTGATCTTTCGGAGTCAAACAGCGCCGATACAGTGGTCACAATCGGAAAAGAGTAGTCTATTGGATGATTTCAACCTCTACCTCTGGAACAAAATCGAATGTCTCCGCAAACTTATTTTGGATTAATTTAATAATTGATAGAACATCTGATGCTTTTGCGCTGCCAAGATTCACGATAAAATTGCAGTGCTTTGGAGACACAAGCGCATCTCCGACACGATATCCTGAGAGATCAAGTCTCTTTATTAAGTAACCCATGGCTACTTTGCCATGCCATTCTCTTATGATTTTCTCTTCAAGATCAGGATAGACCTCAAGAATTTTTTGAATATGGGCAGGATCGCTTATATTTTTAAATATACTGCCGCAGTTTGGGTACTCGAGGGGATGGCGAATTTTTCGATATTCAATATTGTTAAGGTAGGTTTGCCGCGCACGGTTTACGACCCCCTGATCTGCCGAAGTCAACCTAAATTGTGCGTTTATCACCCCAAGCTTCTTTTTTTTGACAATCGAATTTCTGTATGAGAATTGCAATTCAAATCGTCGCAAGACCTTAAATCTTGGTTTATTATTTATGATCTCAAAAACCTCCGCTTCCTTTACGCTATCTTTTATTTCACTACCAAAAGCCCCAACATTTCCGCGAATGGCAGCGCCTACCTGCCCGGGCAATCCTCCTGCCCACTCAAGGCCAACAAGGTTATGGTCAAATGCAAAATTTATGACATCATCCAATACTACCCCTGCATCAGCTTCTATAATATGTGGACGAATCAGGCGAATCGGATTTGAGCTTGGCAAAAAACGAATTACTGCCCCGGCAAAATACTCATCTTTAAATATCAAATTTGAACCTAAGCCCAAAAAAAAGAATTTTTTGATTTTCTCCTTTTTTAATAACTCGAATGCCTTCTTAATGTCTTCTTTACTTTCAACATCGATAAGATATCGTACTTTTCCTCCAATCTTGTACCAAAGTTCGTTTCGAATCTCAAAATCAGCATAAACCTTCATAACGCTCTGATTTTAACACAAATCCTTTATTCGAATACCAAAATTCTGTCAATAAGAAATTGGTATTTTTATTTTAACTATTTTCTATTTTCCATATTTCCATTACTAATTTCCATTTTCCAATAACTATTTTCTAAATATATATTGATATATTATTTAGAATTTAGGATTTAGTGCTTAGGATTTGTGCGAAGGGCTAGCGGGGTCTATTTTCGACAAAAAGGTAGACAAGAACAAAACCAATTGTTGCAAGACTTACACCAATAATTGCTGTTGCAATATCGTGCGCCGAGCCTTTTTCTCGCTTATTTTCTCGCAAATATTCAATTGCAAACCAAGCTGCGGCCGCCGGACATATAAGCGTTACGAGAGCGGCCTTAAGCATTGAGTACGGTTGTCCAACTACCGCGTTGAAAAGATCGCCTGAGCCAAGCATCAGGGAAACCACTCCCATCCAAAACAAAGCTACCGGTGTTAATAGAAGAATCTCAAGCAGCCAAAAAAGCTCCTGATTCCTCCTCATGCTTATCATACAACCAGTTTAGAACAAAAGTTTTCTGAATGTCAATGCCGTCTGTTTAGTTGCGAAATTTTATTGTTGTTTATTATAATTATCATATGAAATATAGTATTTGGACTATTCCGCCTGATCCGATTTATTATCAAATAAAAGCCACGATTGATCAATTATCTAAAAGGTATCAAGGACCCCAGTTTGACCCTCATATGACTTTATTGGGAGAAATAGAAGCAGATCTATCGGAACTGGAACAAAAGGTTAAAAAACTAGCTACAGGTTTAAGCAAACTGGAACTAAGTCTCGGACCGGTTTCTTTCAGTACAACATACTTTCAATCAGTTTTTGTAAGAATAAATTCAACTGCCAAACTGATGCAGTTAAATATTGACGCTAAAAAATTATTTGATATGGAGAACAACGTATTCATGCCCCATATGAGTTTGTTATATGGAGATCATGATATGCTTACTCGCGGAAAAGCAGCTTCCACCTTAATGATTCCTTCTACCTCATTTGTCATAGACAAGTTTCTAATAACTCAAACTACTGGTGCCCCTAGCGAATGGAAATATGTCGCAACCGTCCCTTTTGGAACGTAGCTGTTTTATTGGGAGGTTATGCGGCCCTTCTTAGGGTCTGAAATTACTGTAAATTTATTTTCGAATTTCTTTTTCGATTTTAATTCCCTGAGTAATACTTTCTCTTTGTTTTCAACTGATTCATCTTTTAATCGAAGCAGGATTACACCTGAATGAATTAATTTTTGTTTAAAAACTAGCTCGCCGAAATCTTTGTCAAGCGTAATAAGAATCCTCTGCTCTTTATTCGCTATATCTAGAATATCAGCATCAAGTCTACCCTGTGCAATTTCTTTAACGGCAACAATATCGAAACCTAAACTTTTTAAATACTTTGGGACTCGTATTCCGAGGTTTTCATCCGCTATAAACTTCATTCGAGGATTTATATCTGTGGCTTAGCGACCATTTTGGCAGCATAATCTACAGCTGTTCGAATATCAGCTTCTTTAAGTTGAGGAAAATCATCTATAATTTCATCCACAGTTAATTTTTGAGATAGAAGTCTCAATACTTGTTCAACAGTAATTCGCGTACCTTCGATAGTTGGTTTCCCAAGCATGATTTTTGGATCAGTAACTATCTTTGTCATGCCCTTATTTTACCACACTTTGGGAAATTTTACTGGGCGGTGATTCGGCGCTTCTTAAATTTCGCCATTTCGAACGCTGAGTGGATGAGAAGTTGAGTGAGTGCGTCAGGGGGCGGACTGAACAAAGTGAGGGAGCCCGGCTGCAAGGGCGAAGCCCGAAGACAGCGGTGGGTGCCGACACAAACTCAAACATTTAAAGCATGAGACGAGACATGGCGAGAGATTTTGGTACTTTTGGCGGCGCAAAAGTACAAAGAAAATTATTGGGCGGTGATGCGGCCGGTAAATGTACTTTTGGCGAGCATTGCCTGGACTATATTTTGAGGAACTTCTTCGTAGTGGCTTGGTTCAACATAGGGGATTGCCCGACCCTGGGTTAATGAGCGAAGGGTTGTTGCGTATCCAGAAAGCTCGGCTAGTGGAACATTTGCTAAGATTATTCGAACATTTCCACGCTCGCTTGATCCAACGATTTGTGCTCTTTTTGACGAGAGATCTCCAATTACAGTTCCCATAAATTCTTCCGGGGTTGTAACCTCAACTTTCATAATAGGCTCAAGTAATTTTAATTTTGCTTTTTTGGCGGCAGCCTGAAATGCCATGGAACCTGCGATCTTAAATGCTATGTCTGAAGAGTCGACTTCATGAAACGTTCCGTCATAAAGAGTTACCTTGATATCTGTGACCGGGTATCCGAGTAAAACTCCATTGTCCATAGCCTCCCGCGTTCCCTTTTCAACCGATGGAATAAATTCTTGGGGGATTGCTCCTCCTTTGATTGCGTTGACAAACTCAATTCCCTCACCTCGACCTAGAGGTTCGGCTCTTAAGAAACAGTGACCGTATTGACCGCGGCCTCCAGTTTGACGAATGTATTTTCCTTCACCTTGTCCTTCTTGTTCGATAGTTTCTTTGTAGGCAACCTGCGGTGCTCCTACATTTGCCTGAACTCCGAATTCCCGCTTCATTGTCTCAACTTTCACTTCAAGCTGGAGCTCTCCTACACCGGAAATAATGGTTTGTCCGGTCTCATGATCCGTTTTTACAGAAAATGTTGGATCCTCATCCATAAGTTTTTTCAAGGCAAGTCCAAGTTTTTCTTGATCGCTCTTTGTTTTTGGTTCAATAGCAAGCGATATAACCGGTTCTGGAAAGATTATCTTTTCAAGCAGAATTGGTTTTGATTCGTCACAAATCGTGTCTCCGGTTGAAGTGTCTTTTAGTCCAACAATGGCAACTATCTCTCCGGCAAACGCCTCTTTAACTTCCTCGCGATTGTTTGCGTGCATGAGTAAAAGTCGGCCGACACGCTCTTTTATCTCCTTGCTAGAATTGTATGCGTAAGAACCGGAGGCCATTTTCCCTGAATAAATTCGAACATATGTCAGTTTCCCAACGTGAGGATCAATTTGAACTTTAAAGGCAAACCCTGTAAATGATTCCTCTGGTGTTAACTGACGAATTTCCTCAGCATTTGTTTTTGGATTTACGCCTTTCACTTCTTTTAAATCAAGAGGTGATGGAAGATAATCAACAGCAGCATCAAGGAGTGGCTGAACTCCTTTATTTCTGAGTGAAGACCCGGCAAAAATAGGAACAACTTTATACGTAATAACAGCGGCTCGAAGAGCTGCTTTCAATTCGTCATTTGAGATTTCTTGTCCGTTAAGATATTTTTCGAGTAATTTATCATCTGTCTCAGCAATTTTTTCAACCAATTGCTCTCGATATTTCTTAATTGTTTCTTCCATCCCGGCCGGGATCTCATCTTTTACTTCAAACTTTGCGCCAAGCTCCTCGCCTGACCAAATATATGACTTTTGTTCAAGTAAATGATAAATTCCTTTGAAGTCTTGTTCGCGTCCAATTGGAAATCCTATAACAACAGGATTCGCACCCAATTTATCAATAATTGATTGGACTGTTTTCTCAAAGTCCGCACCAAGCTTATCCATTTTATTGATGAAGCAAATTCTTGGAACCTTATACTTATCCGCCTGTCTCCAAACAGTCTCAGATTGAGATTGAACTCCTTCCTCAGCGTCAAGGACAGTAACCGCTCCGTCAAGAACTCGAAGTGACCTTTCAACCTCGGCGGTAAAATCAACGTGGCCGGGCGTGTCAATGATGTTTATCCTGACATCTTTCCAAAATGTGGTTGTGGCAGCGGATACAATAGTGATTCCACGCTCGCGCTCCTGGTCCATCCAGTCCATAACCGCAGCGCCCTCATGAACCTCGCCGATTTTATAGGTTTTACCGGTGTAATAAAGAATTCTCTCTGTTGTGGTTGTCTTCCCGGCATCAATATGCGCAATAATTCCAATATTGCGAATCTTATCTAACGGTACATTTCTATCTTGTAAGGCCATAATTTTGGTCAAAAAAAATCTGCTGCCTTTCCAACAGATCAAGCTATTTTACCAAAAAAACACTCCTCCTGCAATCCTATGCTTGCCCTAAGTCCTATCGAACAGCTATAATCCGCCTATGGCTGTTGAAATGGTTACTTACCCCTTTGTTGCTGGTGAAAAAGGAATTCCATTTGCTCAATTGCTCGAGCTATCATTGGGAGGAAAGAAATCAGGCGAGTTCACTGCAGAATCTGGGAGAAGAATGGAGTATCTCTTTGATGACAGTTCCATTTCAATTACCGATCATGGTGATGAAACTTTTGTAATGGGAGCAGCCGTAGATGAAGGGGTTGCAGAGTTTGTATTAATTACTCGAAGACTTAATGACCGACAACGTCACCCGGATATGTTTGCAGCAGAATTTGTAGGATTTGCGTTAATGTATTTAGAAGAAATGAGAAAACACGTTACCTCCATAGTAGATATATGGGAACAACCTTCTGACAATTACAAACAATTTTTCCAAACTTATAATATAAGCCATGATATTGTAGGCGCGGCAAGATCAACATGGCCTGGAAGAACCTATGCACGATTTGGGTTCGTTAACATCGAAGAAGCAGATGTTATACTTCCCCAAGATCCAATGGGACCAGTTTGGGCTACATTTTCAAAACCTACTCTCGTTCAGGGTAAAATGCTATAATCGTGCCTATGTTTGAAAAGCGTTTGAAAGTTCTTCAGAAAAGTTTAAATCCGAATAAGATTTATGGACTGCTTATTTCGGGTGCTGTAAATATTGCCTATTTAACCGGCTATTCGATTTTTTCAAGGCGAGAACGGGAGGCATATTTGTTTGTAGCCGAAACGAACATAATGCTATTTACTGAC
This sequence comes from Candidatus Levybacteria bacterium RIFCSPHIGHO2_02_FULL_40_18, assembly GCA_001782235.1. Classification (GTDB taxonomy): domain Bacteria; phylum Patescibacteriota; class Microgenomatia; order Levybacterales; family GWA1-39-11; genus GWA1-39-11. The sequence continues at coordinate 288,667 of MFOC01000007.1, read as the reverse complement.
GGAAGATATATTGAGGGAGTTCGAACTAAATTGCCGAAAGGTGTTCGTGTATTTTTGCATACCGAACTATTCAAAAAGGTTAAGGCTTCGAGGGCAAAAAAAGTCGGTATCGAACACAACTTCACCGTAGCAGAGCTTAAAAAGTTTAGAAATAAAACCGGGAAGAAATTCGTTTTGGTCGAGCAAATTGTAGAAAACTTAAGAGCCGTGAAAGATCCTGAAGAAATAAAAAATATTAAAGCAGCTTGTCGATTAACGGATAAAACGTTCAAAGTAGTTCGAAAACTTATAAAAACAGGGGTAACCGAAAAAGAAATTGCATGGAAAATCGAGAAGTTTATAAAAGAGGATGGAGGCGAATTAGCGTTTGATCCAATCGTCGCATTTGGCCCAAACTCTGCGATTCCCCATCACAAGACTTCGAATAAAAAACTAACGAATAAAGATCAGTTCGTCCTTTTAGATTTTGGAGCAAAAGTAAATGGCTATTGTTCTGACATGACAAGAACTCTACTCACGAAAAGGGCATCGACTAAGGCTCGCAAAATGTACGAAAGTGTTCAAACAGCCCAACGTAAAGTAATCGAATGCATCAATAAAAAATGGTATGATCGATCATACCACCAAAGGTCCCCTATAAAAGCTCTCGAGGTGGCCAAAATTGCGAACGCTTACATTGTCTCGAACGGTTTCGAACAGATTCCTCACGGACTTGGGCATGGAGTCGGACTTGAAGTTCACGAGGAGCCTAGAATTTCACCAAAATCGAAAGGCAAACTTGTTCGAGATATGATCTTTACAATCGAACCCGGAATTTATACCCCCGGTTTTGGCGGCGTCCGAATAGAAGACGATTATTTATTATCGAACAAACTCGAAAGGCTCACGAAATCCCCCAAACAAATAATCGAAATTTAATCCCGGAGTTTACCAGCGGAAGTGAGCAAAAGCCTTATTTGCGTCGGCCATGCGGTGGGCGATGTCCCTTTTCCTTACTGCTTCTCCGAGATTTTGAGAGGCATCCTTAAGTTCTGCTGCAAGCTTTGATGCGAATGATTTGTGTTCTGCTGTTGGTCTTTTTGCTGCTGCTTCAAGAATCCAGCGGATTGCTAAAGCTACCCTTCTTGGACCGCGAACTTCTTGCGGAACCTGATATGCTGCCCCCCCAATCCTTCTTGCTTTAACTTCTTGCTTTGGACCTACAGTATCAATTGCCTGTTCAAAAATATTTACGGGGTCACCCTCTTTTTTAAGTAGCTCGAATGCATCATAAACAACTCTTTGAGCAACTGACTTCTTACCACTGCGCATTAAGCGATTTATGAATTTTGCCACTAAAACGTTCCCATAAATTGGGTCAGTTTGTGGTACTCTCCTTTTAAAATTTGCTCCTCCCCTTGCCATATTTTCTATGCTGCGGCTGCGCCAGGGCGCTTTGTGCCGTAACGGCTTCTTGAACTTCTACGGCCTTCAACTCCTGCAAGATCAAACTTGCCGCGAACCAAATGGTATTTTACTCCCGGCAAGTCCTTAACACGGCCGCCGCGAACCAGAACTATCCCGTGTTCTGCTAAATTGTGTCCAATGCCTTGAATATAGGCAGTAACTTCCTCTCTATTTGATAGTTTGATTCTTGCAACTTTTCGGAGAGCCGAATTCGGCTTTTTAGGCGTCATTGTACGAACCAAAGTTACTACTCCTCTTTTTTGAGGAGAAGGAACTTGAGTATAGCGCCTTATTTTGGCATTAAAGATAGTACGCAACCCCGTTGCTTTAACTTTTTTTGACTTTCGTGATCTACCTTTTCTTACTAACTGATTAAGTGTTGGCATAATTGACGTATTTTACCTCATTTTTCCCTAAATTACTAGCTATCTATCCTTAATTCCTCCGTTGTGCAGTATAGTTTGCAAATTGTCTAATTGACCTAATTCCTAATTTCTAAACAATTGGGAATTTTTTAAATTGGGGATTGATTAGGTTAATTAGTAATTAGGAATTAGAAATTGGCTTCGATTCCTGCTTTTGCTCAACGACGTCTCCTTCAATAAACTCTTCGCGGACAGGAATAAGACGTCCAACTATAACATTCTCCTTAAGCCCAACTAAATTATCCACGCGGCCTTCAAGAGCGGCTTCGGTTAATACCTGGGTTGTTTCCTGGAATGAAGCAGCAGACAGCCAGGAATCTGTAACGAGGGAAGCCTTTGTAATTCCAAGGACTATTTCTCGAGCAGATGCGGGTTCCCCTCCCTCAGAAATGACATTCGCATTCTCCTCTTCAAAGCGAAGTTTTGAAGCCAGATCTCCAGGCATTAAGGATGTGTCTCCCGGAGTCTCGATCATAACTTTATCTGACATTTTACGTACTATGGTCTCAAAATGTTTGTAGTGAATGGAAATTCCTTGAGACTCATAGACGCCTTGGATCTGCGAAATTAGGTACTGCTGAGCCGATCTGAGTCCCGAAATCTTAAGAACATCTCTTGGATCAAGATATCCTTCGCATAACTGTGTTCCTTGTGCAATAGTTTCTCCATCTGACACAAGAAGTGTTGCGGTCAAAGGTGCAAAATATTCTCTCTCGTCAACGATTTTTGCACGGGAATTTCGAATTCTAATTACATATCCATCTTCCACCTTGTTTACCTGAACTTTCCCTGAGATCTCAGCAATTGGCGCCAAGATCTTTGGCCGCCTTACTTCAAATAATTCCTCAACGCGAGGCAACCCTTGTGTTACGTCGGACATAACAACTCCTCCAAAATGTTTTACTCTCATTGTAAGCTGAGTCCCAGGTTCTCCAATGCTTTGTGCGGCAATAACACCAACCGGAGTTCCTTTATCTGCTCGTTTATAAGATGACAGATCCCAACCGTAGCATGTGGCGCAAACGCCATAACGCAGTTTACAATAAAGAGGAGAACGAACGGATATTTCGCCTATACTATCGTCTTTAATTATTTTATGGAGTACCTCATAGTCAATCTCAGAACCTTTTTTGGCTATTGTCTTCTTGTCTTTTTTGCTTGTCACATCACGCAAAGCCACGCGGCCGAGCAGCATACTTGTCATGTATGACTCGTCATCTCGTCTCTGAACAACAATCCCTTCATCAACCTGACAATTATCTTTCCGAATTATTACATCATGCGCAACGTCTACCAAGCGGCGGGTTAAATATCCGGCGTCTGCGGTTTTCAGTGCCGAATCTGTCAGTCCCTTTCTTGAACCGCGGGCAGAATTAACATATTCAAAGATCGAAAGTCCTTCTCGGAAATTAGATTTTATCGGAAGCTCAACGATTCGTCCCAAGGGATCATAAATCAATCCACGCATTGCTGCAAGCTGCTTGATCTGATCTTTACCTGCTCTCGCACCACCCGATTCCGCAATGATTCTAACAATATCGTTCTTATCAAACAACTCCCAGGTAAGATTTGCCATTTTATCTGTAATGTCAAGCCAAACGTTATTAGAAAGCCTTCGCTGCTCAAGATTTGTAATAAGACCGTTTTGGTACTCCTCATCTATCTCTTTAATTTTTTCTTCCGCCTCGGCAATTAATTCTTCTTTGTTAAGAAGCCTCTTTAAATCAAAAGTAGAAATAGATATTCCAGAAATTGTTGCAGCATAAAAACCGATCTCTTTAAGATTATCAATAAGATTTGCGACTTCAGAAGATGTAAGATTCACCATTGCTTGCGTTACGAGATTTTTAATCGTTGAGGCTTTTACTTCATAATTTATGAATTTCATTTCTTGCGGCAATTTCTCATTAAAAATTATTCTTCCTATTGTAGTTTCAATAACCTCGCCATTTATCTTTACTCTTATGGGCCCGCGAAGTGAAATTTTCTTAAGCGAAAAAGCAAGATAAGCTTCCTTTTCATCAGAAAAAATATGAAGATTGCCATCTTGCGGCCTAAGTCTCTCGTCAACGCTTGTCAGATAGAATGCTCCAAGCGCCATTTCCTTATTCGGAAGAGTGATAGGTGCGCCGTCCGCAGGTTTTAAAAGGTTGTGAGCCGGCATCATGAGGTTAATTGCTTCCTCTTGTGCGCGAGATGAGAGCGGTACGTGAATTGCCATCTGGTCTCCGTCAAAATCGGCATTGTACCCGGCGCAGACACAGGGATGAATCTTTATGGCAGATCCTTCAACAAGAACCGGATAAAATGCCTGCATGCCAAGTTTATGAAGAGTTGGGGCACGGTTTAAAAGCACGGGATGATTCTTTGTAATTTCCTCTAAAATATCGAAAATCTCAGGACTTCTTCTTTCTATAAATCTTTTTGCTGCTTTTACATTGGGCGTTGTTAAACCGCGCGAGATAACTTCACGAATTACAAACGGCTTAAACAATTCAAGCGCCATTTCTTTTGGAAGACCACATTGATTAAGTGTGAGCTCGGGACCAACAATGATGACAGAACGTCCCGAATAATCAACTCTCTTTCCAAGAAGATTCTTTCTAAATCTTCCCTGTTTGCCACGAAGAATATCTGAAAGAGACTTAAATTGTTTCTGGGTCTGAGACGTTCTGATGGAGGTATCTATAAGGTAATCAACAGACTCCTGCAACATTCTTTTTTCATTTCGAAGTATTATTTCGGGCGCGCCCAAAGATATGAGATGCTTAAGCCTATTATTCCTGTTGATAACGCGGCGATACAAATCATTAAGGTCCGATGTTGCAAATCTGCCGCCGTTTAGCTGGACCATGGGGCGAAGATCAGGCGGTAGAACCGGAAGAACTTCAAGAACTAAAGCGGTTGGCTTAAAACCTGCCGCATTCATAGACTCAATTAGATGCTGTCTCTTCATGAGTTTCAATTGCTTTTGGCTTGTGGATTTTGCTACCTCTTCCCGTAACTCTCCGATAAGTTTTGAAAAGTCTATTGATTCAATCGCATGGAGCACAGCCGAGGCCCCTGTTTCTACTTCAAAGAATAGGGGAATATCATATTCAATAAGTCTCACATACTCTTCTTCTGAGAGAACATTCCAAATCTTAAGCCCCTTGATAATTTCACTTACCCTCACAAATATCTCTTCTGTTCTTGCCACCTCGGTTTCGACTCTTTTTTCAAGAAGATTCTTTTTCTGCTTGTATGCGATATCTGTTTCCTCAAGAACAAGCTCTTTCTGCTCCTTCGAAAGACTCTTTTTTACATCCTTCACGCGCTCGCGCTCTTCTTTCTCTAGGGTTTTTAATTCCGAAGCCGCCTGATCTTTTAAGCTTTTTATTCGTTCTTCTTTAATTTTAGATATAGCTTTTTGTGCTTCCTTCCTCTTGTCTTCGTCCATTTTAATGACTAAATAAGAGGCAAAATATATTACCGATTCTAAATCTTTTTGAGGGATATCAAGGAGGGTAGAAAGCTTTGACGGACTTCCTTTTGAAAACCAGATGTGGACAACCGGTGAGGCAAGGGATATATGCCCCATTCGCTCACGCCTTACCCTCGAGTATGTAACCTCAACGCCACATCTATCACAAATTATTCCTTTGTATCTAATTCTTTTGTATTTTCCACAATAACATTCAAAGTCTCGAGTGGGACCAAAGATTCTTTCATCAAAAAGTCCGTCCTTCTCAGGTCTATATGTTCTATAGTTAATCGTCTCAGGTTTCGTGACCTCGCCATACGAATACTGTCTTATATTCTCAGGTTCTGCAACTAAGATTCTAAGACCTTTAAAGTCTGCAATATTTATTGCATCAAATTTTTTGTCCCTCCTAAGATTTTTATCGTCCATAATGTTTTTCCCCATTTTGGCAAGCAAAATGGGGGCCCCGATTTTTTACCCCTGCGGAATCTCTTCTTCTCCTAATGATCGAACGGCCTCAGATTCCGAGGTTACCTCAATGCCTGAGAGCTCCTTTTGAAGCTCTTTTGCCTCCTCTCTTATTTCTTCCTGACGTTCTGTCATCTCATCTTCTTTTTCTTCTACTATCACTGCCTGTTCAGGTATTATATTAAGAGACAGTGACTGTAATTCCCTAATTAAAACTTTAAACGATTCCGGAACTTTTGGAGTTGGAATATCAACAGACTTAATAATTGCTTCAAAAGCGCGAGCTCGTCCCGAAACATCATCGCTTTTTATTGTCAACATTTCCTGAAGTGAATATGCTGCCCGGTGTGCTTCAAGTGCCCATACTTCCATTTCTCCAAGACGCTGTCCTCCCATCTGAGCTTTCCCTCCGAGCGGCTGTTGAGTGACAAGAGAGTACGGGCCGGTTGACCGTGCGTGAGCTTTATCCTCAACCATGTGGATAAGTTTCATAATATATCCAATTCCAACGACTACATCATTCTCATATGGCTCCCCCGTCCTTGCATCATAAAGCTTCATCTTTCCATTAACCGGGAGCTTTGCTTTTTTCAAAAGATCTAGGTATTGTTCTTCGCTCATCTTCTCAAAAACCGGAAGCGCAATTTCCATATTTAGTTTTTTTGCCGCAAGGCCAAGATGTGCCTCAAGAAGCTGACCAAGATTCATACGACCCAAAACTGATATTGGGGAAATAATAATATCAACCGGCACCCCATCTTCAAGATATGGCATATCGGCCTCAGGAACTATTTTTGAAATAACCCCCTTATTCCCATGACGACCGGCAAGTTTATCTCCTACTACAACATGTCTGATTTGTGCAACTTCAATTTGGATTTTTCGTATTGTTCCGGGCTCAAGTTCATCTCCGCGGGCGCGATCAAGAATTTGAACATTTGTAACGATTCCATGCTCGCCGTGCGGCATTCGAAGAGAAGTGTCGCGGACTTCCCTTGCTTTTTCCCCAAAGATTGCACGGAGTAGTCTTTCCTCCGCAGTTAATTCCGTCTCGCCCTTTGGGGCAATTTTTCCAACCAAGATGTCTCCCGGCTTGACTTCTGACCCAACTACAACAATGCCGTCCTCATCAAGGTTTGCAAGGTCCTCCTCCGCAACATTTGGGATATCCCGCGTAGTCTCCTCAGGCCCAAGTTTCGTGTCAACAACCGTTGCTTCGTATTTTTCTATATGAACGGAGGTAAGAGAATCATCACGAACAAGTCTGTCTGAGATTACAATGGCATCCTCGTACCCAAGCCCGTCAAAAGACGCATAGGCAATAACCAAGTTTTTTCCCAAAGCCAATTCCCCATTTTTAGAAGCCGGTCCGTCTATTAAAATATCTCCTTTCTTAACGCGCTGACCGGAAACTACAACAGGTTTTTGATTGAATAAAGTATTGTTTGAAGTTCTCTTAAATTTATTTATCGTAAAAGTTTCTTCCTGACCACGACCTCTCCCTTTTAATATAACGCGATTTGCATCAATATAAGCTACTTGTCCATCAAATGGAGCCCTTATCACTCTTGACATAGCTTGCGATACGGTTGCCTCCATGCCTGTTCCAATGATCGGGCTCTCGCTTCGGACAAGAGGCACTGCCTGGCACTGCATATGAGTACCCATTAGTGCGCGATTTGCTTCGTCATGATCTATAAATGGAATAAGTGCGGCAGAGGTTCCCACAACCTGCCTTGGGATAACGTCAATAAATTCGATTTTCTCTTTTTCTACCTCAAGATACTCTCCATTATATCTTGCCGGAACAAGATCATCTAAAATATAGCCGCGAGGGTCAATTCTAATATCGGCATGCGTTACATAATGATCTGCCTCTTCTCCTGCGTCCATATAAACTATTTCGGAAGTAATTTTTGAAATCTCTTTTCTGCCCTTTTTTTCTTTTATAACCTTTTTATACGGCGCTTCAAGAAACCCGTAATCGTTTACTCTTGCATAAAGGGCAAGATATGTAACCAAACCAATATTGGGGCCCTCGGGGGATCTGACCGGGCAAATTCTTGAGTACTGGGAAGAGTTTATATCACGAATTGAGAAAGAGGCGCGTTCCCTTGATATTCCTCCCGTACCCATAACTGTTAAACGTCTTATGTTGTCGATCTCGGATAATGGATTTGTCTGGTCAAGAATTGCCGAGAGCTGTGAAGTTCTGAAAAATTCATTAATTGCCGCAATTATCGGATGGGCATTAATAAAGTGGGAGGGTAAATATTGCTCTTCGGTTGAGGCAAGGCTCATTTTTTCTTTAATAATTCGCTCGAGCCTAAGCGCCCCCACGCGAAAAGCTGTTGTTTGGACAAGTTCTCCAACCGACCGGATGCGCCTGTTTGCCAAATGATCTATATCGTCAATTTTCCCATTGCCTTGGGACAAACCAATAAGATAGGATGTAATCCCCAAAACATCATTAACCGTTAATGTATAGCTTTCTTGTGGGACAAAACTTGGAATTTGGGAAAGTTTTTTGTTTACCTTGTACCTTCCGACACGTGATAGGTCATATCTTCTTCTGTCAAAAAAGGAATCGCGGAAGTTTTGTCTAATTGTATCTATAACAACAGGCTCTCCCGGATTCATCTTCTTAAATATCTCAATTAAAGCGTCCGCTTCGCCTCGAGTATCGTCTTTTTCGATAGTGTTTTTTATGTAAGTTTCCGACATCTCTACTCCCTCCGGGGCGGAGCCTTCTCTTTCTGAGTCGGGAGACTCTCCGGGTCGGAGCCCTTTAAATCTTTCATAAATTTCTTCATTGCTTGGGATACCCAATGCTTTCAAGAAAACTGAAGCTAAAAACTTTTTTCGCCTATCAATTCGGACAACTATCATGTCTGTTCTTGTTGTTGAAAATTCAAGCCAAGATCCATGAACCGGCCTCATTTCTCCCGTATATAGAGTTTTCCCCGTTATCGGATCTTCAGTTGCTGTGAAGAATACTCCCGGAGAGCGAACAATTTGACTTACTATAACGCGATCTATTCCATTAATGATAAATGTTCCGCGATCTGTCATTTTTGGGATTTCCCCCAAGAAAACATTCTGAGAAACTTTCTTTCCTGTTTTTTTATTGATTAACGTTGCTTCAACCGTCAGAGGAGAAAAGTATGTTAAGCCTTTTGATATGGCTTGGGCTTCTGTGATTTTAGGTTCTGAGAGTTTGTAATCGCCAAGTGAAAGTTCCCAATTTTTCCCGGTAAAGTCTTCAATTGGCGAAATTTCGTCAATTACTTCACGAATTCCTTCACGAATAAACCAATCGTAAGAGTTCTTTTGAATCGATAAAAGCTCGAGCTTGGGCAGCGCTTTTTCAATCTTTCCCCAATATTGTCGGTCAACCCCAGATTTTTTGTCCGCCATCAGAAATAAATTCTAGAAGATGCTTGTTTTACGCAAAAAAAGAGGAAAGGTAAAAAAATACCTCCTCGCATTAACAAGGTTTTATCATTTATATACCTACCCCAAGGGTTTGTCAAGCCCCAAACTAAAAGCCAACAGCCAAAAGCTAATAGCTAAGTTAGAGGTACTTTTGAATGTTCTTCTGGTGTTCTTCGATAGTTTTAGCAGGATAAATTTTACCTCCCGAATGAATATAGAAGTAGTATGAATGAGATTGTGGGTTTTGCGCCGCTTTTATTGCTTCAATTCCTGGGTTTGCGATTGGACCCGGTGGAAGACCAGAGTATAGATAGGTGTTATATAAAGAATCGGCACTTTTGTAATCAGAAGATGTTATCTGCGGCCACCACTTATCGGGGGAACCTTTGACATACTGGATTGTTGCGTCTATATCAAGTGCCATCCCCCTTTTTAGTCGATTACTAATTACGCCCGCGATTAAAGGCTTTTCTTCATTTATTTTGGCCTCGCGCTCAATTAGAGAGGCAAGGATTATGGTTCTTGAAAGATTCTGATCGGTAAGCGTCAAGCCCGCCTCCTGAATCTTGTGGTTGAAATTGTTCTTCATGGTCGAGATAACCATATCAATATCCGCATCGCGAGGAATAAGATAAGTATCCGGGAAAAGATAACCTTCATTTTTGTTAAGTTCTTCTCTCCAGCTCTCGTCATAAGAAGGGATGTTCTTCTCAAGTACGTCGGCAATTTCTTCAGCTCTATACCCTTCGGGAATTGTTATCCAACGGTCCAGTTTTCCGTGGCCTAATTCGTCAATAACCGCGGCTAAGGTCATTGAGGAAGAAAGTCTATAGTCTCCTGCCTGAATTTTACGATCTTGTCCGTAGAGCTTTATATATAAAAAGAAAACCACCGGATCTTTTATTAAGCCTTCTCTCTTAAGAGAACTTCCTACTTCCCGAATTGACTCTCCTTTTTGAATTACGAATATCTTAGTTGATTTATCGGAAAGGTTTGCCGGCCGGTTGCCGATTGTCCAATAGGCAAACGTTCCTGCTGCTAAAAGGCCGAGGAGAATAAAAGCTATAAATAGTTTTCTCACGTAACTAAAACGTATTTTACCACAATCAGTCCACCCCCGAGGGGCGGACTGAATGAAGTGAGGGAGCCCGCCTGCAAGCGAAGTGAACAGGGGTGGAGAAAGCGGGGGTGAGTTCTTTATTTGATTTCAAATATAGGGAAGAGGTCTAGGGTGTCTTGAGCTTCACGAAGTTTGTATTTGCTATCACTATAAAGGCAGGCAAGCTCATCTCCCTTTTTAACTTCTTGACCTACTTTTTTGTGAAGAACTATTCCTGCGCGTTTATCTTCTGGTGCGCCAAGGATTCTTGCAATAGTTGTTATATTCTTGCTTATTACCTCACTGACCTTTCCGTTGAATCCCGCTTCAAGTGTAGAACAATATTTTCCGGGGGCAAGATCAGAAGACTTGATTTTAGAATTTCCCCCTTGTGCTTCTATAATTTCTAAAAGTTTCGTGTGGGCGCGTCCGTCTACCAAAATATCCTTTGCCCATTCCCTTGTGTTTTTGTAGTTCTTTTTATAGCCCAACTTAATTTTTGAAGGGGAGTTTAAAAGCACCAGTTCAAGAAGTTTTGCGGCCAAAGAAAGTGCCTGCTTCTCAAGTTCAATTGGCCTATCCTTTGTTTGCTCAAGCACTTTTAATGAATCGCGTGCCTCAAGCAAGGGCCCTATTCCATCTCCAGCCGGGCCATCAACTCTATGAATAAATGAATCTATCTTCATGTCAAATTTCTTTCCTAAGAATTGAAATTTTCTTTTTAAAATCTTCGCATCTTCAACTCTATGTATTTTTACCGATTTACCATATGGCAAATCTATTACGACATGGGTTGCGCCAAATGCCACTTTTTTTGCCATAACGGAAACAACTATTTTGTCATAGCTCTCAAACAAAATCGGCTCCTCTATTTTTATAATTTCATCATCTGCGGGGGCAATTTTAAAACTTCCTCCCCAGACAATACATGCGTTTGTTTTTTTTACAATTTTGTAAATTTTTTCTTTTGTGAAAGCAACGGGCGCAAGAACTTCCATTGCGTCTGCGGTTCCCGCAGGAGTGGTAATAGCCCGTGATGAACTTTTGGGTATTTTAAATCCGGCGGAAGCAATAATTGGAACGATTATCAATGTGACTCGGGTCCCAGGAACTCCGCCTATCGAATGCTTGTCAGCAACCAATCCGCGGAAGTGAAGCGTCTCGCCAGTCTCAACCATTGCGCGGGTGAGATAGTACAACTCCTCATCAGAAAAGCCTTCCGAATAGCCTGAAGCAACAAAATAAGTTGTCAAAACATCCCCAAGCCTATCTTTTGCAATCTCATCCATAACGGCATATATCTCTTTATATGAGAGCTTTTTGCCAAGCAATTTTTTTCTTATTGCCTCCAGCGCCAAATTCTTTTCATCCATAATTAGTTCTTAAGGTTCATAAGGTTCGTAAAGTTCTTAAAGTATAACTTTATAAACCTTAAAAACTTTATAAACTTTACAAACTTATTAGACTTCTTTGCCTAGTATCATTCGGATTACGTTTACCACAACCGCTCTTATGAATTTAATAACGTAGTAAATTATAATATTGACCCAGCGAATGACTGTTGGGCCAATCAATGTCAGGAAATTTTTGATCGTCGAAGATATTGATTTTAGTTTTTGATTTTTCAGATCCTGGTCAGTAAGACCAAAAGAGACTTCTTCCATATCTTTTCCCCGTTAATTTATTTGGCTTGCCGCGGTGTTTGAGATGATCGAATCAAGCGAAGCTCTAATCACTAATCTCTTCCAAGTAGTGCCGGGAGGCGTGCAGGTGACAAGAGTTATATAGGAATTGTCAAATGACTGGGAAAGAATGTTTGTATCCTCGGGATCGGTTATAACAATCGAAAAAATTTTATATTTATAATTAACACCCTGTACATTTATAAACACTTCGTCTCCGATTTCTAGCTTATGGGCGGTTGCGAAAATCGTTTTATAGTTTTTAGGATTAAAAAGTTGCGGCAGCGTTGAGTGACCAAAAATTACGGCAGTTCCTTTTTCTCCGGGTATTGACGTGCCAAGGTATTGGACAAGGTGTTTTTCAAGATCATAGTCTTGAGTTGAAACCTCTGCGTCTTTGATTTTCAATCGGGGAATTGAAATAAGATATGAATCAACCTTAATCTTTTGGCTTTCGTTATCAGGAGGAAGACTAGGATACCAATTTCTTGCGTCGGTAAAATCGGAAGTTAGAGACGTAATACCGGATACTACAAGGCTTCCCAAATCGCTATTTTTATTAACTACTAAATATTTGGGGATTGGAACTTCGATTTGTTTGGAGTGAGAAGCATTTGCCAAGAAAAATTGGTAGGAGAGGATCGGAAAGAAAAAATATAAAAAAAATGAAGCTCCAATAAGAACAAATCCTATTCCTGCAAGTTTTATAACTTTGCGAAAACCATGGAGTTGCCAGTGCCTTCCCGGCTGTAAAGCCGTGAAGGACCTTTGAGAATTATTCTTTTTGATATAGTAAGCAACCATTTATCCCGTTAGACTATTCAATACTCTTCTTCTATTAAAATATTTTTCCCCTGGTTAGGCAAGACAAGCGGCATAAATGGAAGATTATTTTTAAATGTTATAACAACTTCTGTTACGCCTGCTATGCTCTTTATTTGCTTCTCTGCCGCATCTTGAGTTTTTCCTTTTAACGACTCTGCCAGTTTTTCGCCTTCAATCTGCGGCGTATAAACTGCATTTACCTTAAGAAGAGCCTGGGCACTATTGTCTTTACCTATTTTTATGCTTGTTATCTCTACTTTTGAATCGCTCCCGACTAAAGCATACGTTCCTGGTATGTCCGGCCGTGATAAAGATTCAACAACGTTCTCTATGTCGCTCTTCTTATACCTGCCAATAGAGTATTTAATTTTTGCAGAGATCCCAACGGAACCTGCCTCTTCACCCTCTTTTTTTGTGTACTTTCTTTCTAAAACCTCGCTCGATAATGCCTTTGAAAGAATTTCTTGCTCGGAAGAAAGCGAACTTTGCGCTTTTTGAATTGCTTCGCGCTCAAGTTTCTCATTTACTTCCGAAAGTAATTCCTCAAGATCCTCTGAAGAAACAACCGTTGTTTCTTTTTTTGTTCCGCCAGAGATACTATCAGTGTTTTTACCAATAAACTGAGCTGAGGAAAACCCTTTAATTGTGAAGTTTGTGTTTGACGGGAGGTTATATTCTTTCCCAAAGGTACTTGCTATAACTTTGCCCTTTGCGCTTGACAGAGAGGTTGAGAAAGGACTTGTTGAGGCAATGTTAACTTCTTCGGTAAGCTCAAATTCTAAATCATTAGGGCCGATAATAATTGTCTCTTTAGAGAAAGTCTTTTTCTGCTCTGTTTTATTATAAAGCGTTATTTCTCCTTTAGCGCGGTCCCCTGTTTCTTTTTTCCCTGTTGAATTCTTCTGTTCCGAGCCGGTTATTGTTTCTTGCGCAACTTCGATGTTTATATTTGTACCTTCTGTCGAATCGCGAGAGAAAAGTACGTTTTGATTCTTATCAATGCTTTTTTTGTCTGACATAATTTTAATCTCTGCTCTTAAAACAAGGTTATAATAGATAAATGAAGCAAAAAAGGCTGAAAGTAAAACTCCAAAAAGCACAATTATTAACTTATATTTCAGCGGTCCAGGCAATCCTTTAGGAATTCTAAAATTTCGAATCGGAGAAAATATCAAATCAAGAGAAACGGGTATTTTAATTTTCGATGGTAAATCTTGTTCATCTTTCGGGATTTCTGCCGGAAGGTCTTCCCCTTCTTTAAAGTAGGAAATATTTGGCTCTTCCTCCTCTTTTTTCCCCGATTTTTTTGATACTTTTTTCAAATCCTCCGATTCTCCCTCATGTCTCTTCTCTCCTTTGTCCTCTTTATCTTCACCTTCTTTAATAAATCCAAAATCCTTGGCTTCTACATATTCTAAATCTTCCTTCAAGGCTTCCGCTTTCCCCGCCGTAACATCATGCAAAACTTCAAGTTCCATTTGTGTGGCGACACCATTTATAATCGCTTCATTCTCAAATCCGCGCTCAAGCATCATTACTTGGGGCAGATGAAGAAAAGGAATTTCGCGTGCCCATTGATGTGATAAAAATTCCTGCTGGACCGACGAGCCGTCTTTATAGTCAAGAAGAATTATTTTTGAAGGCAAAACATCAACTGATTGCACCTCTTGCAATAACTTTTCGGAGGTCTTAATAATGCTTTCTTCTATGTCACTTTGCTTTTCCTCAATTACCTTTCCGGCTCTGACAACATACAGCAATACTTTATTCTGAGTTACTTCAATAAATATTCCCGAGACCGGAGCGCCTTCTGTTTTCTGAAGGAAAGCTACAATTGCCTCTATTGAAACTATGTAGCCGATAGGGACAAGACCCAAATCTTTACATATTTTTTTAAGTTTATCCAGGTATTCTTGGAGTATCTTTCCCCCGCCGGGCCGGAGGCCCTCTGGGCCGGAGGCTTCACTAACCCAATAGTACGGAACGGAAAATATGGTTTTTTCAACTTCTGCGCCCTCGGGTAATTTTCCTTCTACAAAACTAATAACTTTATCTGCTGCCGACAATAATTCTTCCTCCGAGAGTTTACTTGTATCTTCTCCTGCATCGATTTCATTTGTGGATAAAATGAATAGCTTTGAATTGATTTCTTCAAAAAGAATTGCACCTACCTTGTCCGGTTTAATTAGGAGTGAAAGAAAAAAATTTTTCTGCTTATCTATAGTCTTTATAAAAGGCAACTGCATAAAATTAAAATAGCTAAAATAGCTAAATGGCTACATGTTTTGAACTATTTTGACTATTCTAGCTATTGTAACCATTTTGATTTATTCGACTTCTGCGTATATTCGTCTGTTGTTTTTACCAAGACTCTCCTCCTTTATTATTTTAAAACTTTTGATCTCGCCTGTAAAACGCACGTGAGGACCTCCACAGAACTCCACCGAATAGGCCTTATCCAAACCAGGTTCGGGACCCCCCACAAAATATACCTTCACCTTCTCCTGATACTTTTCATCAAATAATCCGATCGCCCCAATTTCTTTTGCCTTCGACAAGGGCATTATCTCAAAATGAACCGGAAGATTTTCTTTTATTCTTTGCCGAACTATTTCTTCTACCTTACGACGTTCCTCTTCTGTCAACTTCCTTTCAAAATTAAAATCGAAACGAACGCGTTCGCTTGTGATATTCGAACCTGTTTGATGAACTTGATTCCCCAATACGTCTCGAAGAGCTTGATGCATAAGGTGTGTAGCAGTATGACCTTTAATTGTTGCCTCCGAATGGTCAGCAAGGCCTCCGGCAAACTTTGTTTTTGCCCCGGCGCGAGAAATTTTTTGATGTTTTCCCATCAAACCAGCAAATTTTTGACGATCGAAAGTAAAACCTAAGCTTTCTATTTGAGTGGGCGAAAGACCATGCGACGTATATAATGAAAACGCATCCTCAGCTGAGATTTCGGTCGTTCCTTTTATCTCGTCCATTGATCCAGCTCGCTCTGAGCCTGTCGAAGGGTATTTCTTGCGGATAAATTTTTTTGCTTCCGATAATGTTCTTTTGTAAGTTTGTCCTTCTTCAAGAATAACGTTTTTAATTAACGCGAATTTCTCGACCAGATAGTCATCCGTATCTTTGTATTGATCAATAATTTTTTCAAGGACCGAATTGATATCCTCGCCGTTCAACAAATCAAAATTATCAAAACTTCTCCGCAGGAGTCTTCGCAATATGTACCCCTGTTCTTTATTAGAGGGTCGAACATTGTTTGCTATTATAAATACCGATGCGATCATGTGGTCGGCGACTACTCTCATTTCCTTTTGATTCAAAGCATAATTCTTGGCGGTTGTGTTTTCGATGGTCGTAATAATTGGCGCGAATAAAGAAGTTTGGAAAATATCCTGCTGGTTTTCAGTTGCTGCAATAAGTCTCTCAAGGCCTCCTCCAAAGTCAACATTTTTTTGCGGCAATTCTTCGAACCCATTTTTGGTTTTTTTGTATTGCATAAAAACAGAATTCGCAATCTCCAAAAATCTCCCGCATTGACAGTTTGGATGACAAGTTTTTCCGAATTTTTCATCGTGCGAAACATCAAATTGATAAAATACTTCTGTGTCCGGACCTCCCGGCTCGCCAACCGGCATATCTTTTGGTTCGCCGGCGCGAGACCACCAATTCTTATCAGCTCCATAAAAGAAAGTACGTTCGTCAGGATTTAAATTCACGGATTCGAACAATGTCCGCCATATTTTTTCTGATTCAATATCGCGTTTTATTTTTTCGAATCCATCGAACACAGTCACGTATAGTTTTGCAGGATTTATATTTAACTTTTTGGTTAAAAATTCAAAGAGCCATGGGATTTCTTCTTTTTTAAAATAATCGCCGAGCGACCAATTCCCCAACATTCTGAAAAATGTTGTATGCCGATTATCGCCTATTTCATCTATGTCTTGCGCGCGAAATGAATTCTGAACATTAACTAACCTTTTTCCTTGAGGGTGCGGTTCTCCCAAAAGATATGGAACGAGCGGCTGCATGCCGGAAGACGTAAATAACGTAGTTGGATCATTCTCAGGAACCAGAGGCGAATTTGAAATTCTAACATGCCCACGTTCTTCGAAAAATTTTATGTATTCATCAACGATTTGTCCTGCTTTCATACGCTCAACCATTATAGCCCTTCGGCAAACGTATTCGCAAGCACGAACAGGTTCGAATTATTTTTTATTTATAAACTTTCTGAGAGGGCAATCGTTGTGGCGACAAGTTGCAGGACAGTAGACTCGGCCGTAGTCGATCATTCTATAGGCAAATGCTGATATGCTGACACCTGGAGGGTGGATTAGCTTGCCACATACTCTTTACCTCATTTATTTAAACGCGACTATTCTAATGTTAAATGCTTGATTATCTCGAGTTTCTTACCATATTCAATTTGATCAAGAACAAATTTCTCGTAATGTTTTGCAGATTCAAACATTGACATAACCAGATCCCTCTTAGAAACGGTGCTGTTTTTTGAGGGGGCGATATATTCATGATACGAAGACCACTTATAATTGTTGAGGTCTGATTCGTTAATAATACTTGATACAACCGGGTTGAGGTGTATATACCGAGAGAGATGAATTAATTGTTCATCGCTTTCAACTAACACAGCTTTAAATATTCCTTCAAACATGGGGCCTATCCTCTCATGCTTAGTATTAAAATACCTTGTATAAGCGTTCGTAAAGTTTGCAATAAAAGTAGAGACCCCTTTGTCTACCTTTTGCTGGAGCATAAAATGAAAATGATTTGGCATAAGACAATAGGCTAAAATATCAACCTGTGTCTCGCTCTTATTAATCTCTCTTAACACATCATCTCTGAGACTTTTCGACAGTTGCAGAAATTTTGAATATCTTACGGGGGTTTCGAGATGTTTATAAAACTCTATTAACTCTTGTGCTCTTAAGTATTCCCGAAATCCCGTGAAGACGCTGCGTCTATCTATGCCGCGATTAAAGATATGATAGATGTATCCGTTGCTAAACACCAAGCGCCTATTGGTTGCCATATATAGAGTTTGCAGGAAAAAAGAAAGGGTGTCAAGCTAGTACACCTGGAGGGTGGATTAGCTTCCCACCTACTCTCGCTCTCGAGTCGAGTAACGAGTAATATATTTTCGAAGTGGGCAGTTTATATGTTTGCAGGAGGCGGGGCAATATTTGCGGCCATAGTCGATCATGCGAAATGTGAATTCCCGCCATTCTTTTTTTGGGAGAATCGACATAAGATCGCGTTCTATAATGTCGGGATTCGAACTTTTCGAGAGGCCGAACAACTGAGCAAGGCGACGAACATGTGTATCAACCGCAATTCCTTCGACCACACCATGAACCATTCCCAAAACAACATTTGCGGTTTTGCGTCCCACCCCAGGAAGCGCTGTCATTTCTTTCATCGAACGAGGAATTTCACCGTCGTATTTCTCCGAAATAACTTTTGCCCCCGCAATTATATTTTTTGCCTTCCCGCGATATAGGCCAATGCTTTTTATATACGGTTCGAGTTCTGATTGAGAGAGTTTCGAAAAGTCCTGCGCTGTCTTAAACTTAGCGAACAAGCGTGAAGTTACCTCGTTTACTTTTTTATCAGTCGTCTGCGCTGATAAAACAACCGCAACCAATAATTGAAAAGCTGTTTTATATTCTAATGCAGTCTTTGTGGTAGGAAAAAGTTTTTTTAATTCACGAGTAATCCTTAGCGCTTTAATCTTAGTATCCATTGAAGAAATTGGTTATGAGAAATTGGAAAATGGTATGGAAATTAGATATTGGAAATTGGCTCCTTAAAACTGTTTTCTATTTTCTACTTTCCATTACTAATTTCTGTTTTCTAATAACTATTTTCTAAGCCGATTTCCTGTTTCAAATTTATTTGCCGGTAATCTCTGCTGCCTTCGTTTTCTTGTTCATTCGCCGATGAGTTCGCCTAAAACTTTTGCGAGTTTTTTGTAATCATGGCGAATCATGCTTCTTTTCAGTACGTCTCCTTTTTGCGGATCTGCTTCTTTTCTTGAAAGAATAGGCGCCCGCACGACTTTCATATTCGGATATAGTCCGTCCAAATCGTCCATCACGGGAATTGAATGTTCATCTTCATATTTCCCAAGTGCTCCAGGAGGAAATTTCATATCATTATTTAATAAAACAGTGTTGATTCGCTCAACGGGCATATACTGCACAAGATCCTCAAAATACGTTGATGCGCGGTAATTGTAAGCCTCACCATATTTAGTCATCAAATTCATGATAAAAATAATCTGAGCTTTCGACCCAAGTAACGCATCAACAACACCACTAACTACTAGGTTTGCAATTGTATTTGTGTAAAAATCTCCCGGGCCCAAGATAATAGCATCGGCATTAAGTATTTCTTCCCGTGCCTTCTCAGTTATAGTTGCAGCAGGACGAGTAAAAAGCTTTTTTATCCTAAGTTTTCCGTCGTGCTCGGGTTCATCTATTTGATGTTCTCCTACAACCTCAAGTCCATTTTCGTATTGAGCGACAAGGCGGACATCTTCATGAGAAATTGGAAGAATTTTACCCTTTACTTTTAAAATTTCAGACGTCTGTTCGATTGCTTTTTCTTGTGATCCTGCAATATCAGCTACTGCTGCCAAAAAAAGATTCCCGAATGTCATTCCACTTATCCCCTGTCCCTTGTGATATCGATATAAAAAAAGCTCTCGCAAAAGAGAAGGTCTTGAAGAAAGTGCAACCATTGCAAGTCTTACACCAGAAGTCGGAAGCAAACCGAACTCGTCTCTTAGGACTTTATTCGATCCACCGTCGTCTACCATCGTAAGAAGCGCGGTGATCTCGTACGGCTTGTGACGAAGTGATAAAAGGACAGTATATGTCCCGGTTCCACCACCAATCACAACGACCTTTTTCATGGATAGAGGGTATTATACCAAAGACAAAGATAAATGGCTAAAATGGCTAGGATGGTTAAATAGTTAAAAGCCATGTAGCTATTCAGCTATTTTAACTATTTGCGCTTGATTCCGCGGAACAATCTTTTTTTGTGGCCATTGTCCGCCAGAGGCGGACCAGCCTTTGGCTGGCCATTTGATCTTGTCTCTGTTTGTGTTTCCGGCGGGGTTTCAACCTCCGTAATTTCCGAAGCAAGGTCCTCCGATTCCTCCTCAAGGCTCTCCTCTATGTCCGGTTCGGAATTTCCTTTTGTATTGCTTGCCCGCGTTCTCTCCTCAGCAAAATCCTCAAATAGTTCTAATCCTAAATTGGTTAATTCTCTAAGGATTAGTCTTCCGCGTTTTGTGGTTAAAAGAGTAGTAAGAAGAGCGCCAATTATAAGCCCCCATAAAAAAGCATTGCCCCCCCGACCCCGCTCGGGGTAAAAGCCGTGTTTGTCATGTTTATTCCCCATCTTTTGCCCGCCTCAAAATCTTTGAAATTGTCTTCAAAGATTTCGCGCTTAAAAGAAGGCCTGAAAAGAAGGACATGGGTTCTGAGACCGATTCTGTGATGCTTTCCGTATTTTCAAGAACACGGGTCGCGTGAGAAAGGGTTCTTCTTAGCTCTTTTAAAATAAAAAAGATTTGAACACCTAAAACAAGAAGGAGGAGGGTCAAAAGGACAATAACAACAAGTAGTACTGCCTGGACAGGATCAACCATGCTACTAAATTATCACGAAATAAGCTTAAAAGCAAGAATGAAGTTAGTATCTAAGATGTAAGATTTATGATTTAAGAAATTACTTACATCTTACAACTTAAAACTTATAACTTATTTAACCTTGATGTTGATCTCCTTGCGGGACTCTTTTCCGAATCGGTTTTTTGCGACAATTTCTATTTTCTTGTTGCCTGAGAAAACAAAAATTGATTTTTTAAAATCCCCAGAAAGTGTTACATAGGCCTCGTCTCCATCAATTAAGACAGTTGCGTACGGGTTAGTTTTACCCTCAACCTCAACAACATTTCCCGTAATTTCTTGTCCTGCCTGAGGTTTTGTGACCGAAAGCCGCGGAGAATAAATTATGGAGTTATATTGGAAAAATATGTATCCCAGTATTACAAAAATTACGGCTATGATCAGAAAACTGCGGGAATTTAAAAAAAAATTTTTGCCAAATTTATGTTGAGTTTTTCTAAATTCAGGCACTATTGGAATATTACGCGATGATTTATACTCTCTTCGAAACAAAGGCGCAATTGACGAATCATAAATACCCAGATATTTCGCGTAGTTTTTAACAAAACCCAACGCATAACTTCCCGAGGGAAGCTTTTGAAAATTACCTTCTTCGATTGCGGCAAGAAACTCTTTCTTTATTTTTGTATCGCTAGAAACAGTATCAAGATCCAACTCCTTTTCTTCTCTTTTTTGTCTTAATATATCGCTAACCTTCCTCATAAAAGACACATGGTTACATGGTTAAAATGGTTAGAATGGTTTTGAAACCATGCAGCCATGTAGCTATTTTAGCTATTTGTTATTGTTGGGCAAGGAATTGCTCGGGATCACGAATCAAAACGTCTCTTGGTTTTGAACCTTCTCCCGGACCAACAACTCCTGCTTCTTCAAGTTGCTCAAGAATTCGCGCCGCCCTATTAAAACCAATAGATAATCTTCTCTGAAGAAGTGATGAAGAGGCCCTGTCATGTGCGCAAACAATTCTTACCGCTTGTTCAAAAAGATCATCTCGGCCTCCGTCACTAGTCCTGCCAAATCCTCGCTTTAGATTAACTTGCTGTTCTACTACATCTCTCGTGTACTGGACCGGAATTCCGCGTGATTTAATAAAGTTTACAACGCGCTTTACATCCTGCTCTGACACAAAAGTCCCTTGAATTCTAGTTGGTTTTGCTTGATCAGGCGGAACGTAAAGCATATCTCCGCGACCTAAGAGTTTCTCGGCACCCGACTGATCAATAATAACTTTGCTGTCAACCATGGATGACACATTAAATGAAATTCTGCATGGAATATTAGCCTTAATTAAACCTGTTAAAACATCGACTGAAGGCCGCTGGGTTGACAAAACCAGATGAATACCGGTGGCACGTGCCATTTGCGCTAAGCGGGCAACCGTATCCTCAACTTCAACCGGGGCAAGAGACATCAAATCGGCAAGCTCGTCAATTAAGATTACGATATAAGGGAGTGCCTGAAATCCCGCAAGTTCATTATATGAATCAATGTTTTTAACTCCCGAGTCTTGAAACTGAACATATCGACGATCCATCTCTTTCATCGCCCATTTCAGAGCCGAAACTGCTTTTTCTACTTCAACAACAACGGGGGTTAAAAGGTGAGGAATTCCGGAATATGCCGTCAATTCTACCCTTTTTGGATCTATAAGTATAAGCTTAACTTCTGAAGGCGATGCTCGAAACAAAACTGTCGAGATTACTGCATTTATTAAAACTGACTTTCCGGAACCTGTTGTTCCTGCTATTAAAACATGCGGCATTCTCGCAATATCGGCAACAATAGTATTGCCCGAGACATCAAGACCTAACGGCACCGAAAGCTTTGATTTTGTCTTTTCCATCGGATCTGATGCTAGCATATTCTTAAGGGAGACGATCTCAAGAGATCTATTTGGAATTTCTATTCCTACTAGATTTCGTCCGGGAATTGGGGCCTCAATTCTTATTTGACCGGTTGGTGCTTCTGTTCGGAGTGCCAAGTCATTTGCAAGTGCCGTAATCTTTGAAAGCCTTGTACCTTGAGCAATCTCTAAGGCATATTGGGTAACAGAAGGCCCTATATTAACCTCGGAAACACGGCCTTTTATCCCAAAGGACTGAAGCGTCTCTTCAATTTTTCCTGCAATTTGCTTCACGTCTCCCGTATCGCGCCTTCCCGCATGCACCGAAAGAAGTGACAAGGGCGGATATTCCCACACTCCCATTTCAAGAGGCTTGTTTAAAACCAATTCGTCCGCCATTTCTTTCTTCCCGAGAGGTTTTGGCAGCTGCTTGGGAAGTTCTTCTCGAATAGGCTCTTTGAGCCCTTTAATTGTGATCTGCTGCATATCAGATACGCCAGGCTGTTTTTTAGACTTAAACAAAGGTGCAAGCTTCTTGCCTACAAGAAATGTACCTTTAATTGAGGACGTGACCACCTCAAAAACCTGAGAAAGAGAAAGATTCAAAAATACAACCAGCCCAACTAAAATAGCCGCAATAAAGAATATGATAGAAAGCGCGGTTCCGAAAATAGAAACTGCCACCTCAAAAATTTGTTGCCCGGCAAAACCTGATTGAAAGAACCCTGATAGCGCAATAGACAAAAGTACAAATCCAAAAAAAACATTTGCCCGGGTGAATGAGGACCTTATCCGAGTCAGGAGCAGACCGAATAAAATTATGTTCACGGGAATAAGGAATGAAAGCCATCCAAAATATGAAGTTAAATAAAGGTTTATGTCAGAAAGTATTTCGTTACTTTGCGTATAGGAAGCAAATAAAACTGCGCTCGCGGCAATCGAGAGAATCGAAAAAAGAGTATAAATTGTGGTTTTTCTAAGCCTTAATTTGAAAATATGCCTTCTCTTATAATGCCGTCTTGCCATACTAAGATTATACAACAAACTTGGGGCATTGGGGTTAAGGTTGGGCTGCCGGTATGGGCATGGTTTGAGTCTTAGGTCAAATTTACCGAACACCACACCCTCTTACCATACAAGCTGCCCCAACCATACCCTTTGACCCAAACTAGTATTTCGCTAGATTTCCAATACTACGGGGACGACCAGGGGCTCGCGGCGGTCTTGGAATAAAAGTTCTTCGGCACGCTGCTGGAGAGTTCTTCTGTAAAACAGCCAGTTTGTAACCGGCTCGCGCCTTCCTGAAAAAGCTTTATTTAAACTGTCTGAAAGTTTTTTCAAGAATACTTCCTTAGCGGGGAAGGTCATTCCTCGCATAATTGCGTCCGGATTCCCCATTAGCTGCCCTGTCTGGGAATCAATCTCAACAATTACGATTATTACTCCCTCCTCTGCTATTTTTTGCCTATCCATAACAACATATTTCTCGACAGTTTCGCCAGATATTTGATCAACAAAGACATGGGGAAGAATTATTTGCTTTCCAAATCTTGCTCCACTTTGGGAAAAAATAACCTCTCGAGAGTTATCCGCAAAAAGTATCCTGTCGTCTGCGTATCCCATCTCTCGAGCCAATTCCCGATAGGCAATCATCTGGCGATAAGTTCCTCCAATTGGCAGAACGAATTTTGGATTAGTTAACGAAAGTAGTAGTTTTAAATCATTCTGGGAACCATGCCCTGAAACATGAAATTCGTCGGTAATCTCAGAGTATACGACCTTTGCTTCTTTTTTTGAAATTGTATCAATTAGGCTGTGGATGCTTGCTTCATTGCCAGGGATAGGATCTGCAGAAAAAATAACCGCATCCCCTTTTTGAATTCTAATATCCTTGTCTTGATCTTCCGCGATTCGGACGAGTGCCGATTCAATCTGAGCTTGGCTACCTGCTACAAGCAGTAGGACTTGATTGGGGGGAACTCGTCTTACATCCTGAGGTCTTATTTCTGACTTCATGGGTAAATCCAAATATTTTAATTTTCTCCCAACATCACGAGACTTCAAAAATGACCTTCCCATAAAACAAACTTTTCTTCCGTACTTTCTTGCAATCTCAATTGCCTGATTCATTCTTGAGATATTGGACGAGTAGGTTGTTATAAACACTTTCCCGCGAGTCTTCCTAACCTCATCATCAAAACTCTCACTTATAGAAAGTTCCGATTTTGAATGTCCGGGTCGCTCTGCTCCTAAGCAGTCTGAGAGAGTACACAAAATCCCTTCCTCTCCCCATTTTGCAATTTTTCTAATTTCGCTCGCGCGGCCGTCAACCGGCGTAAAGTCGAATTTGTAATCGCTCCCATGATAAAAATTCCCAACGGGAGTCCTAATTAATAAATTCGCAGCGTCAATTATTGAATGCGTAACACGGGCAAAAGAAACAGAAAATGATCCAAGTTTTACCGTATCGTCAAAACGAACGGTCTGGACAGTATTCTTCTCCCCAAATTCTGCGAGTTTCTCATTGGCAAGTGCGGCAGTTAATGTTGAGGCATAAATTGGAAAGCTAGGAAGGAGCGGTAAAATAAAGGGCAAGGCTCCAATATGATCCTCATGCCCGTGCGTAAGAATCATTCCAACAATTTTTTTAGCTTGCCCTGAGCTTGTCGAAGGGTTCGTGCCTTTCAGATACGAAACATTTGGGATAACCAAATCAACTCCGGGCATTGATTCGTCAACAAACCCTATCCCGCAATCAACGAGAAGTATTTCATTTCCGAATTGATAGACGGACATATTTTTTGTAACATCCCCAACCCCCCCCAAAGAAATAAAAGATAAACTATCCATAATATTTTGCCATTAGCCATTGGCTGTTAGCTATTAGCTAAACGCCAAGCGCCAAAAGCTAAACTTTACCATTGCGACACGAACTCTTTGACATTTTGCGCCGTTAGATGAAAGGTTTGACTAAAAGGCAATTTGCCCAGCAACATATAATATACAACTTTTCTGACTAATCCCTGCAAATTTCTTTCAAGTCCTCTTATTCCCGGATCATAACCTAAAGGCCTCACAATTGTCTCCCAAACATTATCATCAATTACGAGATCTTTTTCTGTCATGCCCGATTCTTTTAGAATTTTTGGGAACATATAATTTTTGGCAATAGTAATTTTTTCCTGATCCGTATATGAGGGCATCTGAATAATTTCAAGTCTGTCAATTACGGCAGTTGAAATGTCCTTGGTATTATTCGAAGTAACAATGAATAAAACGTTCGATAAATCAACTGGATAATCAATAAAATGATCAACAAAAGCCTTGTTCTGAACAGGATCCAAAAGCTCAACCAGTACTCCCATTATGTCTGCGCGGGCCTCAGACGATACTCGGTCGATTTCATCAAAAAGAAGTACCGGATTATTTGTTCCGGCCCGCCTTAATGCTTTTACCACAAGTCCAGGCTCGGCATCCGGAAATAGCCTTGTTTTTCCCCGAAGCTGCGCCGGTGAACCCATACCTCCAAAAGGAATACGCTCGATTTTGCGACCAATAGCATCGGCAATTGAGTAGGCAATGGTTGTTTTTCCAACGCCCACCAAACCAACTAATGAAATTATTGGCGCGCGAGCAAATTGCTCTGCGGTATTTAAACCTCGCTTGTTTTTTAAAATCATGATTGATAAATATTCCTCTATTTTTTCTTTTACTTCACCGAGTCCGTAGTGAGTTGAATCTAAAGTCGAGCGCGCATGGGCCAAATCCAAAATATCTTGCGAATTCTTGTTCCATGGTAGATTAACGATCCACTCAATATAGCGCCCGATCGAATCATATTCCATGAAGAAACCGGTATCATTTTTTATGAGTTTTAAGCGGTTAAGCATTGCAGTTGCCTTATCATGAAGATCTTGCGGCATGGATGCGGCATTAATTGAATCTTCAAGCTTTTTCAATTGATCATCGACGCTAAAATCCCCGCCTGAAGATTTACTGTTTTGATCAACAGACGAACTATCCACGGGCTTGCCCTGAATATCATCGAAGACAGGAGCCCCGTCAAGGCGGGGTGATGAAGGGTCCATACAAAAAGTATAACACTAAAATTTTAGGGCGGACAAGACCCTGCCTGCCGGCAGGCAGGTTATCTTCGGGTACGGGTCCCTCCTGGACGGAGGGAATCAAACGGCGCGGGACCGCTAGGTCTTGAACCGCGTCTAAATGGTCTTCCGCCTGGTCTGAATGGTCTTGCGCCTTCTCGCTTGCCCTGCCTGCCCTGAGTTTCGAAGGGAGTCCTATCGAAGGATCTCGGACCTCCGAAGCTCCTTCTTGGCGGTCTTTCGCCTCGTTCGAATCTTTCTTCACGAGGTCGAAATGTTCGGCTCCCACCGCTGTCTCGCTCCTCTCGCAGCCGGTCTCCCTCGCCAAAGGCTCGGTCCGACCCCTCAGGACTGCCTTCAGGTCTTGCCGGTCTTTCGCCGAACAACATTGAAAGATTAATCCTCCCTACGTCATCAATTTCTTTTACGTTTACCTTAACTTTTTGACCTATCTCAACAACATCATGCGGATCTTTAACGTACTCAGGTGCCATTTCTGACACATGTACCAACCCTTCTTTGCCCGGAACTATTTCAACAAATGCCCCAAAATTAACAATTCTTTTAACCGTTCCTTCAAAAACCTCTCCTTTTTGAAGTTCCCGCGTGATTAGGTCCACCCAATGAGCAGCCTTCTCAACCGCCTCCTCATCCAATGAGGAAATAGACACGGTCCCATCCTCCTCAACATCTACAGTTGCGCCAGTTTGAGTCGAGATGTTTCGAATAGTCTTGCCCCCTGATCCTATGACATCCCCTATTTTTTCAGGATTAATTTGAATGGTCTTAATCTTTGGAGCAAATTTTGAAACATCTTTTCTTGACTCAGGAATAACGGAAAGCATCTTATCAAGAACTTCAAGTCTTGCCTTACGCGCCACCACTAAAGTTTCTGAGATCATTTGTTCTGTTAATCCTTCAATTTTTACATCAAGCTGTATTGCCGTGATTCCTTTCTCTGTCCCCGCAACTTTAAAGTCCATGTCTCCTGAAAAATCCTCAAGACCAATAATGTCAGTGAGTAAAGCATATTTCTCACCAGAGGTCATTAGTCCTACCGCGATACCTGCAACCGGCGCAACTAAAGGAACACCTGCGTCCATCAGGGATAATGTGGAGCCGCAAACTGCAGCCTGAGATGTTGAACCATTTGAAGACATAATTTCAGATACCACACGGATTGCATATGGAAATGTCGAGACAGGCGGTATAACAGGTTCAAGCGCGCGTTCGGCAAGCGCTCCGTGCCCAACCTCACGTCTGTTAGGCGATCCAAGCCTTCCCACCTCGCCAACCGAGTATGGGGGAAAGGAGTAATGGTGCATATATCGCTTAGTTTCTTCCCCTTCCGGCCCTTCAATAAGCTGCTCCAAAGAAGAGGGACCCAGTGTCGCAACTGTTAAAGATTGAGTTTCGCCCCTTGAAAAAATTGCCGAACCGTGTGTTCTTGGCAAAACGCCAACTGCGGCTGTTACCGGGCGAATCTCATCAAGTTTCCTTCCGTCCGGTCTTTTTCCTTCGGAAAGAATCATGTCTCGAACAGCCTTTTTGAATACGTAATCTACGGCTTCGGCAATTTTTTCGCGGGGCTCAATAGTTTCTTTTTCAAGCTCCTCAATTTCGTCAATAATTTCATCAAAAACCCCGGCAACTTCGCGAGTTATACCCTCCGAAATAATTTTTTGCATACGGTCTTTGTAAGACTTCTCAATTAGAAGTCTTGCTTCCTCCGCTTTCTCATCTTTTGGAAGTTCTATCTTTTTCTCCCCAACCTCTTCAGCCCATTGTTCAATTAAGTCAACAATTTTATTGTTCCACTCTCCTGCCATTTTAATACCCTGCTCAACCAAATCCTCTCTTATTTGTTTTGCTCCTGCCTCAAGCATAACTGTTCGGTCGCGCCGGGACGAAACAATAAGATCGAGCTCCAATAGCTCCTCCTCTGATGCTGTCGGATTCACAATGAATTCCTGCTGTTCACCTTTTGATACTAATCCTATCCTTGTTGCTCCGATCGGTCCCCCCCACGGAATTTTTGATATCGCCAGCGCTGCCACGGTAGTGTTTACTGCCAATATATCGGGTTTATTCTCCTGATCCACAGACAATACGGTTATAACTACCTGAACATCCTTTTTAAGTTCTTTTGGGAAAAGCGGGCGAATTGAACGGTCAATCATTCGTGCCGTTAGAATTGCTTCATCAGACGGCCTTCCTTCACGCTTTACCCAACGGCTCCCCTTTATTCTTCCTCCAGCATAAAGCCTTTCTACATACTCAACACTGAGAGGAAAATATCCTAAAGTTGAATCTTCACGACCCATTACAACGGTTGCAACCACCATTGTATCTCCCATCCTGCCCAAAACCGAAGCCGTTGCTTGTTGTGCAAGTACGCCGGTTTCAAGTGTTAAGGTTGTTCCGTTAATTTGAAGCGTTTTTGACGATCTTTTCATTAATTTTTTTCGGGACTTTTGTGGCTCTTTTTAGATTTAGTTTTTGTATTTACTATGATCTAAGATCTAAAATCTATGATCTATGATCTATCTACGCGGCCATTCCTACTTTCTTTGCAATTCCTTCTCCCCGATCTTTATCCATTCTGATTAAGAAGTTAAATAATCTTCTTCTTTTTGACAGCATGTTAAGGAGTCCGCGCCTTGAATGAGTATCTTTTTGATGGAGCTTCAAATGTTCTGTAAGTTTTTGAACTTGCTGAGTCAAAAGTGCAATTTGAACCTCGGGACTTCCTGTATCGCCCTTAACTGTTGCAAACTCGGAAATTATTTTTTTCTTTTCATCAGCATTCAAAGCCATATTTCGAAGCGTTTAGTAGCTAGCGTTTAGCGTTCAGTTTTTATTTAAACTAGACCCTAGACGCTCCTTACTAGACGCTGAGTTTGTATTTTACCAAAATCAAATCCAAAATTCAATCAGAAATTGGTTGTTAGATATTGGAAAATAGTAATGGAAATTAGAAATTGGAAATTTGTTTTTTTTGTTTAACTATTTTCTATTCTCCCTGCCTGCCGGCAGGCAGGCATTTTCTATTACTAATTTCTATTTTCTTATAACTATTATCTTGGGTTAGTTGCCTTTTCGGGAGCCTTTGAAGACTTTAGGAAGAAACCAATCTTCCGGAATTTCGCCGGTTCCAGTACCTTCAACACTCTCAACTTGCTCAATATTTTTAGTGCTCGCGAATGGATCTTGGGCAGTTTGAGGTCTTCCTGCCTGCGGACGATTTTGTCTAAAATCAGATCTGCCGGCACCTCTTGTCTGAAGGAAATGCGATTCTTGGGGGAAGTTTCTTTCGCGCTCCTCACGTCTTTCGCCTTTTTCTTTTCTCCTTGCTCCGTTCTGAAGTAAAAATCCTGCCATTTCAAATGCAAACGGACTTGTCGCGGGAAGAGTGAAATTGCGGGTCGCGTAGGTTATACCATCCATTAAATTCTGGAACGAATCAATATCATGGCCAAGATTAAGCTCAGTTATAAGCTCTGTTACAATTTCAGATAATGAAGAAAAGGAAGGATCAATAATTACAACGTCTCCCTGCATTGCATTCAAGGGATTTCGATCAATATGAATACTTTTAACACTTTTAAGATCCAAAAGTCCCAGAAGCTCAGATTCATCTATTACTCCTAAAGTTATCACAAGAGAAGGAGCCGAGCCTTTTCTTATATATTGAATTTCGCTTTCATTGAATGTGATTCCTGAAGTTTCGGCGAACAAATTAACGTTAAGTCTTGTGTCTTCAATATTGTATGAGACTTTTTCTATCTCGCCCTCCCGATATGGAACCGAGATTGTTAAGATCTTTATGTTACCGGCAAAAGTCTTTGAAATTTTGTCAACCCCAACCAGGCTTGAAACCTCGACTGTCGGTTCTTTTTTTGAAACAATTTGAACATTCTTGCCGTTTGATGAGAGAGAAAGATACAGACCGAGCGCTGCGGCCACCGTATCAATATTTTGATTTTCCGAAACTATAATACCGATACTTTCGGAAGAATCAATAAGCTCCCGAATTTTCTCTTTTTGGTTTGTAATTAATGAACTACCCATATCTCTTAAGATTAAAAGAATAAAAGACTAAAGTAATCAGTCAAAATCTTAATCACTAATTCCTTTAGTCCTAACTTCCTACGTCTTGCTATAGGCTATTATAGCATCGTCTTTTGCAAAGTCAACTTCAGGCCTTATCATTATGCCGCATTCGTCATTCTTTGAGGCCAATTTTATGTCTTCTTTCCCTTTTTTTATTGATATTATCGAAGCCTCTCCTAGCACTTTTTCACCACGAGCTATCCTTATTTTATCTCCGACAGCAAGCCTCCCAAAAGTTACTTTTGTACCTAAAATTGGACCAGTTGTTCCTAAAAACGAGGCAAGAATTGTTCCTCTACCTAATTCTTTTTCCTGTTCCTTTGTACCTACTGCAACAATTAATTGCGAAAGCTCGTCAAGCAGTTCATAGATAACTCGATAGGACTTGTTAAAAACATGTTCGCTCTCTGCCAAAAACTTTGCGTCGGAATTTATACCTACGTTAAATCCGATAATTAATGCGGAAAAATCTTTGGCTAGCAACACGTCTGAAACCGCTACGTCTCCCTGACCTTCATAAATCACCTTAATTTTTGACCCCGATCCAATCGGGGTTGAGGGAAGGGAATTTTTGATCGCTTCCATCTCTGCGCTTGTTTCCGTCTTTAAAACGATCGGCACAAAATCCTGATCACGGGATTTTAAAAACTCGCGAATATCTACCGGGGTTTTAGCAACCGGCTTAAGGGTTTCTTCCCGAACTTGAGGCTCAATTTGCTTGTTTGAAATAACTGTACCCGATGGCAGAACCTCCGATAAGCCAAGAAGCTCGACCGCGTCACCTGGAGCGGCTTCTTTGACGTTTTTACCAAATGTGTCAATAATCGCTCTGACTTTTCCGATTTCACGCCCATGTGCAAATATTTTATCGGCGATTCTTAAAGTTCCGGATTTTACGACAATTGTAGCGACGACCCCTCTTTTTTTATCAAGCTTTGCGTCAACAGCAACGCTTTCAAAATCCGCATTTTCATCTTTTTTTATTCCTGAAAGATCATAAACCAGTACTATTAAATCCAGCAGATCGCCAATTTTCTCGCCGGTTTTTGCAGATACCCCAATATATGGAACATTTCCACCCAGGCCTTCAAGCAAAATTCCTTCCTTCACGATCCCTTGCTTAACCCGTTCAATATTTGCGGTCTCAAGATCAATTTTTGTGAAAACTACAATGTAAGGGAGCTTTGCCTCAATTATTTTCTCTATTGACTCTTTTGTCTGGGGTTTTATCCCATCGTCTGCCGCGATCACAAGAAGCGCTATGTCCGCGGCATTTACACCTTGCGAGCGCATGTTTGAGAAGGCCTCATGGCCAGGAGTGTCGATAAAAGTGATTTTGCGAAGTTTGCCCTCGTGTTTTATTTCGATTTGTGAGGCGCCTATCTTTTGCGTAATTCCGCCATGCTCTTTTGCTGCAATCTGAGTTTCACGAATTTTATCCAATAGGCTCGTTTTGCCGTGATCAACGTGACCTAATACAGAAACGACCGGGGCAAATTCATTTGCTTGCCCTGAGTCCGATTGAAGGGTTTGATTTTTGTTTTTTTTATCCATATTATTTTTTTAGAATCCGAACCTTTCATGTTATTCACTTTTCCCCTGTTCGGAATCATCTTCTTTTGTTTTTGTCTTCTTGGATTTTCTAGTCTTAGGAGTTTCGTTTTTTGTCTTTTTGTCCTCAGTGGGCTCCTCAGCTTGCCCCGAATCCTGTATTGTCATAGATTCGTCTCCTTCAACTTCAATATTATATTCACTCAATTTCGATGCCAAACGAACATTCTGTCCCTCTCGGCCAATGATTAGCGGCAATTCTTCACGAGGCGCGCGCACTCTTGCGGTTTTTGTTTCTTCATCAATTTCAACTGTAAGATTTTTTGCAGGAGAAAGCGCGTTGGTTATAAACTTCAGAGGATCAGGATTCCACTGAATCACATCAATCTTCTCTAGGCCGTCCAAAGCATCGATTACTGCCTGAATACGAACACCTTTTTGCCCAACGCATGACCCAACCGGATCAATACCTGACTGCTCCGAATAAACTGCAATTTTTGCTCGATTTCCCGGCTCGCGAACAACTTTTTTGATGGTAACTGCGCCAGAATTGACCTCCGGCACCTCGCGTCGGAGTAACCCTTCAATTAGCCTCGGATCGGATCTTGATACCATGATCTCCCGCCTCTCCTCATCTATTTCCTTAATATATACCGACATCTTTTTATTAAGAAAGTATTGTTCGTTTAGGATTTTATCAGCCGGCGAAATAACGGCCTCTGCTTTTCCAATATCAACAACAATCGCAGGGCCTATAAATCGCAGGATCATTCCATTTACAACCGTCCCAATTCTCTTTGAATACTCATCGATTATTGCATCCTTCTCACGCTCGCGAATTTTCTGAAGCAATACTTGTTTTGCGGTTTGGGCTGCAATTCTTCCAAATCCGGGGGGCGTAACATCCTTTCCTTCTTTTAAAATCTTTGTCTCGCCCGTGTTTTCATTCAATTCAACCGAATATTTTTCGAGGTCTTCGTCCGGGACAACATTATCCTTTCTATAGGCAGCCAAAATTGCGCCCTTCATTGTTTCAAGCACAATAGAAGGATCGACGCCTCGTTCCGAGGCTATTTGATTTAAAGCTAACGCAAATTCCGATCTTTGTACAACTGCCATATTTTTAGTATTAAGTACTAAGTATTATGTATTAAGTATAAAAAAGGTGGTTCCAAGACCACCTCTTTAAACTCAAAACCGCCCTAATTTTAACAGAACCCAAACAATAGGTCAACTTACAGAAATCCCCCGGAAAGTAAAAGTATTACCCTATAATATTTGATTCTTTATCCTGTTTTGGATATAATCCACTGTTACTGTCAGCACGTTCAATAGTTCTCAAAAGAACTGAAAAGCTTGCTGATTTTAAATACAATATATTTGTCTTTAAGCGCCAAAACTAAAATTGCTTAAGTTTAAATCGCTTAAAGTTGCTCTTTGACAATTTGACTGTGGAATCTTCTTGAACTTCGCTCAAAAGCTAGAGCGAATCTTGCCTACGGCACTCTCGTCCTGACAGAAATCGGGATCGGATTGCCTTAGGCAAATAAAAAACAAGGAGAAAGATTAAAAATGGATAGCAAATTAAGGAGAAGCAGAATCGCATTAAGTATGAACTTAGGTCCTTGATCGAAGATTTCTTCGAACAAAAGACCCTAGCTTTCGGCAAAAGCCGAAGAGAAAGGAGAGGACGGGATGAAGCACATAGCTAAAGCCGTTGCTTTAGCAGTTCTGGCTCTTTTAGCGCCCCACGTAGTCTTTGCCGACTACATCACAGACGCAGCGCAGGCTTTAAAGAATGCGCCCGTCTACGTGGCTCCCGGCACCGAAGGGACTGACAAAGACACAGCCGGCAAATTGCAGGAAAGGCTCAACAAAGACGACAACATCGTCTTGGTTATGCTACCGGCTGCGGCAGAATCAAGTCTTGGAGCGGATATCACCACAATTGCAAGTCGCCTGTCCGAAGAGCTGGGAAACCGGCGAATCATCGGACTTGCGGTAGGCAACAATGTGGTAGGATATGCGCCAACTCTACCTGCAGGAGTTGCTGCCGATCAAATGAGGCGCGCAAGAAGCGTCTCTAACGATCCGGTGACGACACTGGGCACGTTCGTGCAGAACATGCACATCTGGCAGAGGGAGAATCCCCAATTAAACCCTCCGCCGCTCGATTCACCTGAGAAAGGAGGTCTGTCGTGGTTCGTATGGCTAGGCATTGCTGTCGTCATTGTGCTCGTCGTCATCGCAGTTCTTGCGGTTGTCGCCAGCCAGGAAACAGAGTCTAGCACGGAAAAAACGCGCTTCAGAGCACCCGACCAAGTCAAGGAACTGCTCGCGAAAATCGTAAGAGAACGCTGGCAGATCAAAGACTCGGAGCTCAAAGATGCGCTCTACCAGCTGTGTGTGGATATCGAGAGATACTTCTCCTCAAGTAGTAAGGATAAGAAGAGGGATTCCCTTTTCTTTAGAGACCGCTTGAATGAGGTCGCTCAAGTCCTGGCTAAGTATGCCGATGTCCAGGACAATCCGCGCTACTACACCAATTGGGGCGAAGAGCTACAGAGGGGAAAGGAGTCAATCACCGACTTCTCCGAGTACGTCCTGGAGTCGATCAGGCGCGGCAGTGCCGAAGATCTTTTTGACTTCAGGGTTAACACCAACATTCTGCAGGCCCAGCGATATCGCTGACCACAAGCTAAAGGAGTACCGACATGACTCAACAGCCGACCCAACCCACCATCGTAGTGTCCCCGCAGTTTGCGGCCACCATTCCGGCGGAGCCCCGACCGACTTCGCAAGTAACAGAGCTTTCTGCTCTGTCTGTTAGCCCTCAGAAGCGAGAACTGCTCGTTTGCCGGCAATTACTGGAAGGCGACACTCTCGTCAGGGCACAGGCAGAAGCTACGGATGTCCTACCGAAGATGTTGTCCAACACTCAAGTGTTGGCGGTCTTCGGAAACGATGCGCTCGAGTCAATCAACCGGTTAAACGACCGGATGCTTAGCGAGCGCCACCCTATCGACATTCCGGAGCTGAGTGACGCCATGAGGGATCTTTCCCGGCGTATGCGCGGTATTGGCCGCAGGTACGACCCCAGCGACCCCAAAGCACTCGAGAAGTACAAGAAGGCTAAGGGCCGCTTCCTGGGCATCTTCCGTCTCGGCAGGACATTCCTCGAGGAGTTCCTCGACGATATCCGCGGACTCGAGGAGCAGTGCGACTGGGTCATCGAAAAACTCGATGGCAAACAGGAGCAGCTGCTCAGGAATGTAGCCTACTACGACGAGTTCTATAAGCTCAATGAGCAGGAGATCAACAAGCTGATCTACAAGATCGGCGTCATGGAGATCATCCGCGACTTGGCTGCCGAGCAGGCTGACAGCATCGTTGTCGGCGATTCCAACATGGGAGACCGCGGCGGCGAAGAGCAGGCTCGGATTTCGGAGCTCGTCACGCTTCTTGAGAACAGGATCATCGCGTTCAAGGGACGGCTCTGGGTTGCATGGGCTATGGCCCCGCAGACTCGCAACATGCGAGTAGTCCAAGTGGGTCTGTCAGCCCGGATTGACCAGACCGTCGACATCACGATCCCGACCATGAAAGGAACTATCCTTATCTGGCTCACGTTGGGTGACGCCGAACAGGCGCTACAGTTCAACGCGGCCGTCGAGGATACCTACAACCAGGTGCTGACCTTGTTCGCAAATGCTGCAAAGGCCACCGTGCCGATGATAGCAAACGCGCTGGCGACGCCGGCTCTGGACCCCCGCACCGTAGTGGCATGGAGCGAGTCTCTGGCGGCGCAGGCCGACGGAATCGTTCAGGCTATCGAACTCGGTCAGCAGAAGAGGCTCGAGCTCGAGCAGGCGATGATCACGGGCAAGGAGGTAATCGATGCGGCTACCCAGAGGGTAAACCAGGCGCAGATCGAGCACGTGCTCGAACTTGCCCGAGAAGCCGCTCAGGAGGCGCCTCTGGAAATCGCCAGGTCTGTTCCTGCCGTGCAGAACTAAGCACGAATAGTCGAAGGAGGAATACAATGCTTAGGTCAGCGATAGTGGTAGTGGCTGTACTTGCAGTTGCTCTGCTTCTCCTCGCCTGCACTGATACGTCGACTACAACCGCAAGTTGTGCCTTCGTAGTCGGAGACGGCGCGAAAGGCCGCGACTCCAAACTGCACCGGATTGAGTACCAGGGTCAGAAGGTCGACAAGGGCGACAACGAGGACGTCTCCTTTATTCCGTGCAACTCGCGGAACTACATCGTCAGCGACGGGACAGTGACGGATGCCAACGGAAACGTTGTAGGCGACCGCACTCAGCTGATTACGGCGACCACCAAATCGGGAGTGCAGATTGAGTTGGCGGTGACGGCTTATTGGACCCTCAACCAGTCCGAAACTGCCATGCGCAACTTCTATAACGTCTGCTTCAAATACCGCTGCGCAAGCAGCAAGGACGTGTCCGGAGACGCAAACAACTCCACTCCTGGCTGGAACGACATGCTAGGCGAGAACTTCGGCCCTGCTTTGGAGAGAGCAGTCAAGTTGTCCGCCATAAAGGCGAAAGATACCATCTGGAGTCAACGCGACCCGGGGGAGTTCAAGGCTCTTGCGGACAACATTTCTGCCGCTTTCGCCGACGAGATACGGGCAACCCTTGGATACCCCGAGGATTTGTTCTGTGGTTCGGGAAACTCCACTTGGAGCAATCCTGACAAGCCCGGCGAGGGAACGTTCACCTGCACTACGGTGCGCATTGTCGTTGACGACGTGCAACGCGGACTGGTCAGGGCGGATGAGAGTACACAGGGTGCTGCGGAAATAAATGCGCAGAGACTCAAGAACGCGGAAGCGCTCTACGGGTCCGGTGCGGGATACTGGCTTGCGCTTCAAGACCTGATCGACAAGTGCAAGGATGCCGGCACAACGTGCATCATCAACGTTGGTGGTGCGAGTGTTGGTCCAGCGGTGCCCGTCCCTGCCAGCCCAACTATCCCGCGGTAGCAAGATCCTGAGGGAAACCGAAGGAAAAAGACGTTAATACGCGTCTACCTCTTGCCAATATCGCAATCCACAGTCAAGTTAGTAGACACCCTTGCCACCATTTGGTGGATCCAGCTTTGCTGGATTTCTAACGAACAAGGGTGTCTTTTTTTTGCTAAAATACCACCATGAATAAATTAAAGAAAAAATATATGATCTCTCACAGTCTTCCTGACATTTCAGAAGCAGAAAAAGTCAAGATACTTAAGACTTTTTCAATATTTAAAGATGCAACAGAAGAGAAGGAAATTCTAGATTTTGCGAAAAAAGTGCGGCAAACCCTGATTCCCCCGATGGAAATATTCGTTGAAGAGGATAGGGACGAAAATCAAGCTTTTTTTGTATATAAGGGCGCCGTAAGTATTTTTAGAACCACAAGCGAAGGAGAAATCATAAACATTGACATACTTGGCGCGCCAGAACTTGTTGGCGAAATGGGAATTGTGGATTCAAAACCAAGTCCGGCAAATGTCATGGCAATTGAAGAAACCCACGCTTTGGTTCTTTCAAAAAAAGACTTCGAAGACCTGATTCGCAAACACCCCAATACCGCTCTCCGCTTCATTAAAGTTTTTGCTGATAGAATAAGGCATTTTGACATTTTTCTTGAGGAATTACTCTCGAAGAATCTTTATGAGAGGACATGGCATATTCTTCAGTATGTATCGCAATACTTTCCGGATAATGAAATTGCTCTATCGCAAGAAGAACTCGCAGATCTTTTTTGGGGTACTCGTTCACGAGTGACTGAGGTGTTAAATAAGCTTCAAGATGAAGGAAAAATAAAAATAGGCCGCAGAAAAGTAAAACTCCTCTAAGTAAATCACGGCGTGAGGACTGCTTTTTCTACGTCAGCAAAGACGGATAAACTTATTGGTTATAAGGTAACCTTTGCGGCAAAAGGGTTGACAATTTTAATCCCTGCAAATTTTTTAAAATCCCTTATATTGTCCGTGGCTATCGTATCTATACTGTTACTCAACGCAGTTGCTACAAGATAAGCATCAAAAACCCTGATGCCGCTAATTTCAAATTTATCTATAAGCTGAAAGGCCAAAAACTGAGTTTTGTGGTTAGGAATAATGATCTGAAAACTCGCAACTAGTTGAGAAATAACATTTACCGCCGCTTTTGGCTCCATTGGTTTTGGAAATCGAGGATGAGTGATTATTCTCAAAGTCTCAAATATATTTTGATCTGCAATTGCAAAATTTTCTTTGGTATTCTCGATAAATTTTTGAGCCGTCTTATGTTTTGATGAAGCTATATTTATTGCGTAAATTAAAATGTTTGAATCTATGAGCATGAATTTTATGACTCAATCTTGGGGTCAGAATAAAAATCATCGCGGGTCAGATTATCTAAGTTTACACCCAGATTGTGAGTTTTAACAACTATCTTCCGGGCTTGTTTCTTTGCATCCTTTGCAAGATAAGTTTTAAGAGCCTTATTAAAAATATTCTGCAAGGTTGTATCTTGTTCAAGCGCCAATTGATCCGCCTCTTTTTTTAGATTTTTTTCTATTCTAAGGGTCGTTCTCACTAACATATGGTTATTTGTAGCATAAATATGACAAGCTGTCAATACTCCTTATGGGGACGACACTGCTTTTTCTACGTCTACAAGGCCTGAACCTTGTTGGTTTGAGGAGAGACCCGAAAGCCATTCGGCGTTATTTTGAAGATGAGACTGAACTTGAGACGGCGTAAAACCGGGATGAGTAGAAAGGACCATTGCCGCTGCCCCTGCCACATGCGGTGTCGCCATTGAAGTCCCGGACATCGTTGTGTATCCTCCGTTTCTATATGTCGAATAGATAGAATTTCCCGGCGCGGCAAGATCAACCTCAGGGCCGCTGCTTGAAAAGCTTGCAAATCCATCGGAAGAGGTGGTTGCCGAAATTGCGATTGACTCGGGATATTTTGCCGGATAAATAACGGTATTATTTCCCGGCCCGGAATTCCCGGCGGCCGAAACAACCACAATCCCCGCATTCCGCGCCGCGATCACAGCATCATGAAATGCCGTAACATTTGAACTTGTCCCAAGACTCATATTTATTACGTTCATATTGTTATCTATTGACCATTGAATCCCTTCTATTATGTCCGAGACATAGCCTGAACCTCTTCTGTCGAGAGCTTTAACTGCATACAAATCAATTTGATGCCCAACCCCTACCACTCCGATCGAGTTGTTAACTCCCGCAACAGTCCCTGCTACATGAGTTCCGTGCCCGTTGTCATCGTCTGCTGATCTTGATGTTCTAATCGTATTTCTTCCCCCCTTTATATTAGCCTCCAAATCCGGATGATCAAGATCAATTCCGGTGTCAATTATTGCCACTTTTATGTTATTTGCCGTAGTCAAAGCCCAAACATTATCGGCATCCACCCGGTTTACGCCCCAAGGGATAGGCTGAAGCGCTTCTTGTGACCCACCCTCCGGAGTGGGTGTTGGGGTTAGAGTTGGGGTCGGGGTGTTGGTAGGAATGGGAGTATTGGTAGGAGTAGGGGTAGAGATGGGAGTATTTGTAGGCGTGGGTGTCGATGTAGGCGTGGGCGAGGGAGGACAATCTCCCCACCATCTGCCTCCCCAAAAGATACAATAAAGAGCGTATGCTACCGCATCCTCCTCAACCCGCAAGACATTTGGGTCTCGACTAAAGGCGTCGATTTTTGTTTGTGATGCCGAAAGAACTTGAGAATTTACAAAAGAAAGTTTTTTGATCCTTGTAGCTGTTATCCGGGAAATGACAGTATCCTGGATATTTTGGGGAACTTCTTTTTTAAAAGTTACTATTACTC
>MFOC01000007.1:237950-248592 GCA_001782235.1 Candidatus Levybacteria bacterium RIFCSPHIGHO2_02_FULL_40_18 | reverse complement strand
CTAAATTGGTAGTTTTTCATCCCAAGCTTAGGGCCAAAATGGCCCGGAGGCAGGAAGCTGTAAATGAAGACTATATTTTTATTTTTCAAAACTCCTCGAATATTGCTTTCTTTTGCGACTCTTCTTACCGCGGCAGCCGTTGTGATTGGCGCAACTTTTGCCTTCTTCTCAGACACGGAGACATCCGCCGGCAATACTCTTGAGGCGGGCGCAGTTGACTTACAAATCGATAATACGAGTTATTACAATGGCACGCCCTCGGCAACCACCACGTGGGGCTTAGATGACCTTCCCGGCCATCTTTTTTTCAACTTCTTAGACATTAAGCCAAGCGATTTTGGAGAAGACACAATGTCTTTTCATGTTGATAACGATTCCTGGGTTTGCGCGGAATTCAAATTAACCGCAAACGATGATAACACCTGCACAGAGCCCGAGCTTGAGGATGATCAAACCTGCTCTGAACCAGATGGCGATTTATTAGACGGAGAACTTGCCCAAAATATAAATTTCGTGTTTTGGCCGGATGACGGCGACAATGTTTTAGAACAGGACGAACAAGTAATCCTTGAGGCAAGCGGTTCGGCAGAAAACATTTTCAATCAAAACACTGTGCCTCTTGCGGACAGCCTAATAAATAATCTTAGCGGAACGCCCGGAGATCCAATGGCAGGAGGAAAAGTCCATTACATCGGCAAAGCGTGGTGCTTTGGAACTTTGGGACAGGCGCCGCTCTCACAAAGCGTATATTCGGGACCTGATAATCCCGCAAATGATGGGGTTAATCTTGGCGGCCCGGCAACTCCCGAGGATGGGGGTATTACCTGTGATGGTTCGGGGCTTAATAATGCCACTCAAACAGATAAGCTTTTGGCGGATATTCAATTCTCGGCGGTCCAATCAAGGAACAATCCCGGATTTCTTTGCGAAGGAGTGCCAACCATAACTCCAACTATAACGCCTACTCCAACAACGGCTGCCTGCCAGCAGGCAGATGTAATGCTTGTCCTTGACCGCTCGGGATCAATCAACTCAACAGAACTTGGCCAACTTAAAACCGCCGCCAAAGCTTTTGTTGATGACCTTGGTCTGACACTCACGGGAATTCACGCAGGCAAAAGCAGTTTTGCCACAACAGGTAGTTTAAATCACCATTTGTCGGATGACTCTACAAGCGTTAAGGCTGCAATTGACGCAATGGTATCTAGTGGCTTTACAAACCTTAAAGAAGGAATTGATCTTGCAACTACTGAAATGGCCAATCCGGGAGACGGCCACGACAGAACAGATGGCACTTCCCCTGACAAGATGATAATTGTTACGGACGGAAACCCAAATAGGCCTCTCCCATCGTCAACTGCAGACGATGTCGCGGCGGCTTCTGCCACGGCCTTTAAATCAGGAGGCGGTGAAGTCTTCGTAGTTGGTGTCGGGAGCGATGTTAATACAGCGTATCTGCAGGGAATCGCAACTGACGCGGGACATTATTACCCGGTATCAGGGTATGGTGGATTGCAAACAATCTTACAGAATATAGATCTATGCCAGTAGAACTATGAAGTGCGAACTATGAAGTATGAAGAATTATAAAATGATTTTTTGTTCTTTAAATTAGATTTTAAATAGAGGAGAAAGCCCGCCGTCGTTCAGGTTCGCCTCGTGGTTTACATCCACGCAGTCGAAACCTCACTTTGGCGGGTCTAAGAAACTCTAAATCTCATAAGACTCGATAAGAGTTTCTAAGAGGGGGGGTGAAAAATAAATGATAACAACAACAATAAATTCAAAAGTTTTAATATCAGGTGCGGTAATCTTAGCAGCGGCTGCTCTTATAATAGGAGCAACTTTTGCTTTCTTTTCCGACACAGAAACATCACAAGATAATGTATTAGCTGCCGGCGCGTTAGACCTTAAGATTGACAGCGAAGCCCATTATGCCGGTTTAGTTTGCCAAGACAATACACCTGATCAAGTGGATAATCCTATTTGGGTTGATGATAATCCATCGAGCACTACGAGACCAGAGTTGGTCGAAAAGCCATGTGTAGGAACTTGGGTGCTTAAGGATCTTGTAGAAGGTGACAAGTTTTTCTATATTGAAGATTTGAAACCTGGAGACGAAGGTGAAAATACAATTAGTATGCATGTGTTTAATAATGATGCATGGGGAAGAATTAGGGTTTTCAACATAGTTGACGCGGATGTCAACTGTACAGAACCTGAATCAGATGCCACAGATCCTGAATGTAACGTAGTGCCAACTCCGTTACCAAGCCCGGATGTAGACGGTGAATTAAGTGAAAACCTGGATTTCTTCTTGTGGCTTGACCAGGGAAATGTCCCAGGATTTCAGTGTTTTCAAACCTGTGATGATCCTATGGAAGGAGACAATATTTTCAACGGCATAGAGACGGTAACTCAGGCTGATGTAATAGGTCAAGATGAAAGCGGTATTACGCTTACTCTTGCACCTGCCTTAGCAGAAGCATATAACGAAGATTGTCTTGCGATTGGGCCTACGCCAACACCAGCTCCAGCTGACGGACATAACAATTACGGAATATGTCATGGTTTAGCCTCTGACGGGCGTTTAGTTGGAAGTGCGACATATTACATAGGTGTTGCATGGTGTTTGGGTGAAGCAACACAAAACGGCTGTGACGGATCGGGAGTAGGAAATGAAGTTCAGACAGATAGCGTAAGCGCAGATATCGCTTTCGATATCGTTCAGCACAGGAACAATCCGACACCACCGGTATTTCCAACCATAGCACCTTAGTGTATGGCAGGTTTTGGAACAAGGGCGGGAGAGAAGTTCACCCGCCCTCTGGGAAGTGAGGATTAAGTTTTTAACGAAGAGCTAAAAGCGAAAAGCAAAGAGCTTTTTTAAGTATGTATGAGCAAAGTTGTAAAAGCGATAAATATTCTTTTTGCAATAATACTTGTTATTGCGGCGGCGGGGATTGCATATGTTGCGATTCCCTATTTTGGTAACCAGGCCTTAATTGTCCGCTCCGGCTCCATGGCCCCCGCAATTGACATTGGATCAATTGTTGTTGCGAGAAAAAATAACGGACAATTCGCCTCACCACTTGCAAATCCTTTATATAAAGTAGGCGATATTATTGCTTTCCGAAGCGAAAAGAATTCAAAAACCATAATAACCCACAGAGTTACAAGTATCGAAGCAAGCGAAAACGGCCTTTTTTATAAGACGAAAGGCGACGGCAATGACAATGTTGATAGCTGGCAAGTGAGTCCTGGGAATGTTTTGGGCAAAGTCTACTTCACTTTGCCTTATGCGGGCAGACTCTTGGCTTTTGCAAAATCAGACATAGGTTTTCCTTCTTTAATAATATTTCCGGCAGTATTTGTCGCAATAATCGAGTTTGCGAATATTATTCGTGAGATTCTCAAAGGCGAGGCCTTGAAAAAGAGTAATGCCTTTGGTTTTACTCGACTCGAATCAATCTCGACAAAACCGAGATTTCATTTTGGGCTTAAAGTTCTAATTCCAATAGTCATAGCGCTTGTTCTGGGCATTCCTTTTGCTATTGCACAATATGTGGACACGGAGACAAGCGCGAGCAATATATTCCAGGCCGCAGAAACTTTTCCCACCCCTACTCCAACAGGCGTTCAGCCAGGTAATGTTGTGATAAACGAAATTATGTGGATGGGAACGCAGGGAGATGCTGCAGATGAATGGATAGAATTACGAAACATGACAGGTTCTCCAATCGATTTATCCAATTGGGTTATAACTGATATTGGCCCGGGGGCCGCTGACATAACAATTCCATCCGGCAAAATTATTCCTGCAAGCGGCTTCTTTATTGTTGCTAACGATACCGAGCCTAATTCGGTCATGAGTGTTGTCCCTGACCATGTCGTGAATTTGAGTATGAATGATACTGGTGAACAACTAATCCTTAGGGATGCATCGGCAGTCACTATTGACACAGCCGATAACAGCGGTGGCGGTTGGTTTGCTGGTGCAAATCCGGGTGGACAAAATCCTAAAAGCTCGATGGAGAGAAATTCAATCCCAGGAGATGGTACTGTTTCCACCAATTGGCATACGGCTACAACCCAAGTAAATATTGACATAGGAGAGGGTGAATTAGCAACGCCGAAAGCGGCTAACGGGCCATGAAAAAAAAGATTTTTGTTGTTTTGTTATTAGCTCTAATAGGACTAGTAGGTTTTCAGAATAATTGGTTCGGCATATTTGAGAAGAAAACTGCCTATGCAGTTGGCGATCTTAATGTTTTGTGGGGAGTGCCGGACGGCGACCCTATTTTTGTGGTCACGAACATGCTGCCCGGAGACATGGAACAGAGAACCGTTAATGTTCTTAACGGGGCAAGTTCAGCCCGGGATGTCGGCATAATAGGCGTTAAGAAGGAGGAGATTGCAAGTTTTTCTTCGATTCTTGATTTTGTAATCTCTGAAAACAGCACTGAGATATGGGGCGGGTCAAGCGGGACCGGACCAAAAACTCTTGCGGATTTCTTTGATGAGGCCGCAAGCCCGAGCGGCCTTTTTCTCTCAACCCTACCGGGCGGCGGCTCTACTTTTTATACCTTTAAGGCCACATTCCCCTCAAGCGCCGGAAACGAATACCAAAATGCAAAAGTTGTGTTTGACTTGATTATTGGCCTTTCAAGTGAGCTACCGGATGACTGTAAAGGGCTTGATATTACAAATACTGTAACCGGGACAAGCGCCGCCGAGACTCTAAACGGGACTCCCGGTAGCGATCTGATCTTAGGACTTGAGGGGGCGGATATTATCAATGGCAATGGCGGGGATGACTGTATTTTTGGAGGGGAGGGAGCCGAGGATTCGATTTTT
The DNA here is from genome assembly GCA_001782235.1 of Candidatus Levybacteria bacterium RIFCSPHIGHO2_02_FULL_40_18. Taxonomy (GTDB): domain Bacteria; phylum Patescibacteriota; class Microgenomatia; order Levybacterales; family GWA1-39-11; genus GWA1-39-11. The sequence goes on along the minus strand of MFOC01000007.1, from coordinate 243,735 downwards.
GGAGGAGAAGGCAATGACGTAATTTTTGGCAATGAAGGGGGCGACACAATCTATGGGGAGGGCGGAGATGACTTGATATTTGGCGGGCCGGGCGCGGACAATCTTTACGGCGGAGAAGGAAACGATCACTTGTTTGGAAATGAAGATACAGACTTAATTGAAGGCGGAAACGGCAATGATATTTTGGAAGGAGGCGACGGGCCGGATTCACTCCGCGGAAATGCGGGAGACGATAATCTTATAGGAGGGCCGGGAATGGATGATGCCAACGGCGGCCCGGACACTGACACTTGTGACGCGGAATTTGAAATCTTTTGCGAGTTATGAATATTAAAAAATTAGCAATAACTTTTTGCGTTGTGGTTATTATAATGCTTGTCGCGGGAGTTACTACGATATTCTCCGATTCTTTACCTACTATCACTTTTGAAACTTATTCTTTTGGAAACGTTCACGGACAGGACGGATGGACCAGCGCCGGAGCGGCAGGTGTTGGGTGCGCCATGTATGATCACGCTGTTGACACAAGCTATGGCAGGCCGGGATTTGGAGCAAGATCTTTAAGAATATCAAACGCCGTGACAAGCGGTTGCTTTGGCGATCAAACCTTTTCAAAGCCCTTAACCGATTCCGTGGGAGAAGTTGACGCGACCGCGGGAACTTTTCCTGAAGGGACAAGACAAAATCATTTTGAAACGGAATTTCAGATTGCGTCTGCTGCCGATCCGCCTGCGTACCAACCCGGCTTATTTGTGTCCGTTTCTCCTGACAGAGGAGACGGTTCCCGTATGAGTTATGTTGGTTTTGAAGACGTGGCGGATGGATTAAATATAATTTTTTATGACGTTCAGGGCACAAGTAATCCGGCAAATTTTGTTTTAACCGATCTTGGCACCTATGATAGAAACGCCGTGCATACCATAAAACTTGTCATGGATGTTTTTGATGGTCCCTCAAATGATGTAGTTGAGGTTTATATAGACGGAACGCTCGCTCACACAGGAACCAGTTGGGAAAACTATTACAGATATGATTCGGAGGCCTCTGCTGAACAAAGTCCTAGAATTGTCAGAACGGTTCTCTTTAGAACAGGAGGGACAGCAGTACCTGAAACTTTAGGAAAAGGATTTTTGTTTGACAACTTGACATTGATGTCGAGTACTCGACCGCCCGAAGAACCTGATCCGTTTGCTGTACCCGCGGAATGTTCGGACATTTCCGGTCTTGGCGCACCGATTATTGGAACAGACGGAAATAATAATATCTTTGGGACAAATGGAAATGATTTAATCTTTGCGCTCGGCGGAAGAGACGTTGTGATTGGAAAAGACGGAGACGACTGTATAGTTGGAGGAGGCGGACCGGATTGGCTTTTCGGGAATAATGGGAATGATGTAATACTTGGCCAAGGAGGATGGGATATTCTTATAGGAGGACACGGCGATGACACATTAATAGGCGGAGACGGGCATGATTCCGCATTCGGAATAAAAGGAACTGACACATGTGATGCGGAATTTGAAATCTCTTGCGAACTCTAGACATCCAACAAAAAACCCCTCAGACGCAAGAGGGGTTTTTCTTAAGATATCGATCTTATATCTTAAATCTTACATCTAAACCCGGGGGGCTTACTCCTGTGGAGAAACGCAGAAACCAAAGTGATAAAAGAATAGTTCCAAAAGATAAAGTCATTAGAAAGAACCATGGATGACCGCGAGCTCCAAATATTGCGTGTCCTGCTACTGGTATTTTATTTATTTTAGTTATGGATAAAATTCCTCCACCGCTATTACTTGCAAAATATACTGAAGCTCCTTGAGCGCCAGATACCGGATTATTATTTCTAGCTAATAAGTTTTTTATGATGTTTGTAACATCTCCTGCTCTAGTCCAGACATATCCCAAAAGCTTACTCGCGGAAGATTGGTAGCTTATTTGCGAATCAAGTGTCTCGTAATAAAAATAGGTTTCCTGCGAATGTTCAAACGAATTTTCTGAAACAATGTATATAGAGCTATTCTCGGATTGCTCCGCATTGATAGTTTTTACGCTTATTAAATAGACGATAAATATAATCGGAACAAGCAATGCCAGTAAAAGGATTTTTCTCATATTGAACCAAAAGAACCCTACGCTATTTTAAGCAGAAATAAATTCGTGGTAATCTAAAAAATCAGGTGTATGCCTTTGGCAATCACGCTGTTAATAAAGCCAAATTTTCTTCTTAAGACTAGGAAGATTGAAAAAGGAACAGTTAAGAGTAATATCCACGCAAGATTTACGGTAACACTTTTTACTTGTTCCTCGCCTGCTAAGATGCCACTATCGTTACTATTTGTTTGCGCAACCAGAACTTCCCCCTCCGGGCTCCCGTTTCCGTCGTTTGAACTTATATTCGCCCCAATCGAAATTTGGCCAGAAACTTGAGTATTACTGCCGCCGTTTGAATTTGAGTTAGAATTTGTATTGGAATTCGAATTGTCCGAATTGTTAGAATTGTTGTTTGAGTTTCCTCCGACTCCGTTGTCCGAATTGTTAGAATTTTCCGAATCAGTGCCTGCCGCAAGATTCTCTGAATTATTTTGTTTTTCTTGTCCCGGCGCAACCAGATCTCCTATCCAGGAACCGAATACGTTTACCACGGTTACAAACAGCCTGCCATTCCCGGCTATATTGTTATTAACAAAGTTAATAATGTTAGCAATTACATGTGCATCTCCTGTTTTTATAGAATTGTCTCCGCCGGTATTGTCATTTGTTGAATTTCCGCCGGTATTGGCTGTTAAATCAAGATTGTTGACAATATTTGCCGTGTTGGTCTGCTCTGTTGTCGAGTAGTTTTCATTTGTGACATTTGCATTATTCGTGGAGTCCGAACCATTCCCTGTGTTCATCGCGGTTATCTCGCCGGTCACAGGATCCACCACAAATTCTGTTCCCGCACCACCTGCAAAGTTTTGCCCGTCAGGCGCACCCAATATCCTTCCGATCCATTGTCCTGCTTCATTGACAATAACGAGCCACCAGTCTGCACCTGAGATATTAGAGTTGGCGATATTTAAAATTTGGACGTCTACATCAATATCGCCCGTTTCAATAGTGCTTGATCCGCCCGTGTTACGGGATGCGGAATTATCTCCGGTAGTGGCATCTACAATAACGTTATTCTCTATTGTTGCATCATTGTACTGGAAGGTATTGTCGCTAGCCTCTTCTGTAACATTTGCTTCATTTGTTGAATCAGAACCGTTGCCTGTATTTGCTGCTGTGATGTTCGCGGCCGTGCAGGTCGAGCAATTGGCAAAGGGATTATCGGGCAAAATTATGTCTCCGATAAGGTCTCCAAAAATATTTACAACTCCAACTATTACATTGCCCGCAATATTATTGTTGACAGCGTTTAGTATGTTTGCGGCAACAGAGGCGTCTCCTGTTTCAATGGTTGAATCGCCGCCCGTGTTTGCCGAGGCGTCATTATCGCCGGAATCGGCAAGAAGAGTCATATTGTTCTCAACCGTAGCATCATTTGTCTGAAAAGTATTGTCTTCTGAAGTTGTAGTCACCTCGCCCGTGTTGCTTGAATCCGAACCATTCTCTGTATTTTCAACAGTTGTGTCACCGGGAGAACCACATCCAACAATACAATTTGAATTTCCAAAATCCAAAATAATATCCCCCATGTGATCATCAACAATATTAAATTCGGCAACTGCCACTCCGTCTATGTTTGTGTTTACAGCGTTAACAATGGTTCCTGAAACGTTTGCGTCTCCTGTATCAATTGAAGAATTCCCAACATTGTCCGAGGCCTCATTTGAGCCTGTTGTAGAGCTTTGATCAAGATCATTAACTACGGTTGCGCTGTTATCTTGGGTTGTATTGTCCGAATTATATATAGTAGCAGACCCTGTATTTGTAGAATCTTCCCCATTTCCGGAATTAATAACCGTTGCGCCTCCTGTATCGCAGCAGCCATCACCTGAAGTATTGAGATTGCCAACATTTGAGATGCTTCCGGTTGATGTGGCGTCTCCTGTTTCAATTTCCGTATCGCCTACATTCCCGCTTCCATCCGAATCACCGCTACTCTGAATATTCTCTGCTGTTTGCCCATCAACAGCAGGTTGTTCTTGGCTTTGACTTTCGTCATTTTCTTCTTCATCATCATTATTCCAATCATCGTGATCTTCTTCGTCATTATTATCATTATCCCAATTGCTACCTGCGCTGTCCTGACCCCAAGTAGGCGCAGAAGGAGCAGAAGGAGCAGAAGGAGCCTCCGGTGGGGGCGGAGGGGCTTCCTGTGCACGCACAATAGATACTCCCTGCACCACGAATAATGCAAGTATTAATATGTAAGTTGTAAATTGTTTTAAAAACCTTTTCATTTTTACTTTTTCTATTTTCTATTTACTATTTTCTATTTGCTATGGAACTTGTAGGGTGTCTTGTCGAAGTGCTAACAAGAGCACCCTACGTCATCCCATTTAACCGTTTAAAAGATCAAGAAGATCTTGTAAATCAAAGGTAAAGCTGAAGCTAAATCCTGAGAAATCTGGCCAATCCAGATCATCAAGATCAACTCCGAAAGCATTAACGTTTCCTGAGTTGTTTACTTCAACATTGTTGTCGACGTCTCCGGTCTCAACTGTTGGATCATCTCCTGGATCACCAGTGTTATCCTCTGCATCATTGTTTCCGGTGTCGGAATCAACATCAACATCTGTCTCACAGTCGGAACCACGGTTTCCAGATTGAATACCTGGACCCTCTGCGCCACAGTAGTTTTCCTGCTCAACGTCAGTCTCACCTTCAACCTCTAGCTCGATTTCATTGTCGGAATCTGTTCCGTTTCCTGAAATCTTTGCCATTATGTCATCAAGAAGACATCCGCAGTCAACATCTGCCGCATTGAAGTTAACCATGTTATCCACGGTAACATCAGTGTCAACATCTCCGGTGTCGATCAATACTGATCCTCCGGTGTTGTCTTCTGCATCATTATCTCCGGTGTCGGAATCAACGTCAACATCGTTCTCAAGATCAAGAACGTTTATTTGATCGAGCCAGACATTATTTTCAAGCTCTAAATCAATTTCGTTGTCGCTATTTGAACCATTACCAAGAATTCTTGCCGAGAGACTGCCTCCGTTTGAGGAAGCATTACCAACCATTGCCATGTTACTATTAGCTTTTGTGCTAAGAGTGACAGTGGTGTCGGCTTTTCCTGTCTTGATTTCTACGCTTCCGCCGGTATTGTCTTCTGCGTCATTGCCTCCGGTGTCGGAATCAACATCTACGTCGTTATCAACATCTGCAAAGTTTAACTGTTCGATATCAATTTCGCTCTTTCGATCCAGCCAAACATTATTGTCAGAGTGTGTACCATTACCTTCTACCAGAACATCAACGTCTCCGCCTGCTTCACAGCAATCGACAGAAGCCGCATTGGTATTGACATTGTTGCTGACTGTAACGGTTGAGGTTGCGTCTCCGGTGTCAATAGAAACATCTCCACCGGTGTTATCCTCTGCGTCATTGTTTCCAGTATCACTGTCAACATCAATATCATTTTTTATATCTGCAACGTTGGTTTGTACAACCTCGGTTTCATTTTCCAATTCGACATCTACTTCGCTGTCTGAGTTAGAGCCGTTTCCTGATATTACGATAGTGGTTGCAAGTGCGGGAGTTGCAAGGTTAAGAACCATTGTTCCTGCCGCAATTACTGAAATAAGTTGCCTTTTAAAATTTGTCATTTTCTTTTCACCTCCTTTTTGAC
>MFOC01000007.1:0-237919 GCA_001782235.1 Candidatus Levybacteria bacterium RIFCSPHIGHO2_02_FULL_40_18 | reverse complement strand
TTTTTGAGATCCGCCAGCCGGCGGACAAAAAAAACGGAGACTTCCGCACACAATTTCTTGTGTGAAGAAGCCTCCGTTCGCGGTCAGCCCTTTAACTTAAGCTATTTTAACTTTGCCTAGAGCTAATTGTCAAGACCCAAACTTATTATACTTAATTATTCGCGCAAGCGCCCCATGCGGGCCTGAATCGTAAAAAGTTTGGGTTTTCGAACTTCCGGAATTTCTTGCTTCTCTGCAATATTAAGAGATGTTTTTTTTATGTTTCTGATTGAGATTTGTGTCACTTTGCCGTCTTGAACAATAATGTCAACGCTTCCATAACCGTCCACCGCGTCTAAGGCGTTTTCTATTTCACGAAGCAGATTTTGTTTTGTCAGAGAATTGTGAGACATTAGAAATTAAGCTTTATATTCTCTTTTGGTCCATTAATCTCTCCAATGCGAAGCTCTATATTTTTATCGGTTTCATTTATCGCAATGCCTACGCGAGTGTTTTTTGTTGATATGGCCTGAACCTCAACCGGGTCATTATGAATGTCAGGCGCAAATAACTCTTTTGTTTTTCCGTTAACTGTAATCCTTACGTAGTCGCGGCTGTTCACTTCAAGTCCCTGATTTAAATCGTTAACGATCTTAAGATTTATGATAAGAAAAATTCTGCCATCAACCGCAGTTGCTCGCTTCCCTTTTACAATAATTTGTTTTCGAAGCTCGGCATCCTTTATAGTATATAATAGCTTCCCGACTTCTTTGCCTTTCTCGTTTCGAAGAGGAAATTGGAACTCCCGATTCAGAGTTGTTGTTGCAAGCGGTTTTGTATCAGATACCCCTATCACTGTATTTCCAACCTGTGGGTTCGGGACTAAGGCTTGTCTTACAATAAAAACTGCAACCAAAATAAGGACGGCCGGGAGTAAATATCTGAAAATATTCCTTTTATTGAACTTGGGAAATCTTATATTGCGGAGGCGTTCGCTTCCCCTAGCGAGCGGATTGTCACTTACCTCGGATAAAACATCGAACAGGGTTAATACTAGAGCATTTTTTTTAATTGACATAAATAAAAAAGCCCCGTTATGCGGGGCAGCAATTAAAGTGATCGAACTATATCAAAAGAATATCTGCTTGTCAAGGGTCGCTTTAGCGACCCGCAGACCCCGTACCAGCGCCCTCCGATTAAATCGGAGTAAGCTTGGTGGCGGGGTCAAGACCCACTGTTCTAAAAGTTAAATAACTTTTCAAAAAAATTTGTAATACTGTCAAGTATTTTTTCCACTACATTTTTCTGCTCTTCTTTTACTTCTTTTATCAACTCCCCTGTTTCATTCATTACGGCATCGTCATCTAGGAAGGCTTCCGGCCCCTCATCCGCATCATCGTTTTGATCCCCGCTCGTGGAAGTATCCTCGTCATTCGAACTATCAGAACTGCTGTTTATTCTGACTGTTGCCGAACTCTTGCCGCCTTCATTTTCAATTGATAGCGTGTGTGTTCCGGGCTCACTCGTATCAAGAACCTTTTTCTCACCGTTAACTTCTATTTCTATGTGGGTTTTTGTTTCGGATGTATCATTCGAATTATTAGATGAACTATTAACATTCGTAGTAACCGAGGTGTTCACAGTGGATTTTCCTTCTATTATCTCTGCCGATACTTTGGGAGTTAGTAAAAATAGGAGGGCAGAAAAAAGTAAAACTTCTTTCATCCCATTGGACTATATACTATTTTATTTTATAAATCAAGGATTCTCTTTTTACGAGGAGATATAAGTGCTCCAAGAGACATTAGAGCAATTCCTGCCGTTTGTCCTGTAATTGCTGCAAGCGTTGCAAAATCTCCTGTAACAGCAAGTTCTGATACTCCAAGCACTTCGCCGCCTGGGCCGCCTACTCCGCCATCTCCGTCGCCCCCATCTCCTCCGTCACCGTCAGGGTCACCCACTCCGGGAGGGGTTGTTGGTATTGGATCTCCCGGTTTTTGCGTAGGAGTGGGCGCTTTTGTTGGGGACGGACAATTTTTGCACTTAACATCGGCAATGTTTGTGTTAAGCTGGTTGTTTATGTTCACGTTGTTGGTTATGTTTCCAGTCGTAATACTGCCATCTCCAACGCCGCCATTAATGGAATTTCCACCCGTATTGGAATTTATGTTCACACTGTTTGAGACATCTGCTGAATTAGATTGGTTAATGTTGATAGAATTATTTTGATTTAATTGTATAGAATTATTGGAGCCTGATCCGTTACCCGAGATCTCAATTGTTTCGGCATTAGCCGCCGTAACAAAGATTGCCAATATAATAAGAAGAACTGAGGTTGTAAATACCTTTATTAAATTTTTAGCTTTCATTTTAAAAAAATAACTGCCATTTTGGCCTCCGGCTCAGAGAGCCTCTGGCTCGGAGAGGGCAGTTATCATTGGTAAAGTGGGATTCTATCCTATAACTTTTATTTTGTCAAGAGGTAGGCTTTTTTAATAATTAAAGAAACCCTAATTAAAATAAGTTGAAAATTCAATCTAAATTTTAAAAGCAAAATTCTTCTTCTTCCATAGTGGCACTTTCGGGGACAGAATATTATGAGATTATAACAAAAAAAATTATTTTTGCAACTAGCCCCGTTAGATATGAAATTATCTAACTGGGGTAGGCTTTTTTAAAAGGTCGGCTTAAATATCCTTTGAACTAGAAGATAATAATCTATGTTTTTTAGAGTTAAGCCGATTTTTTTGAAAATAATCCTATAACTATGCAGGCCGAAGCTACTCTTTTACAATCTCTGAAATGACTAGAAGTCTTTTTAGAGTAGTCCCAGGGGCCTGCCCCGTACACACGCTCTTGCGAGGCAAGGGACGTAGTCCTTGCGAGCAAGTAAGTGTTGTACAGGTGATAAATCGGAAGAGCTAGTTCTTAGAAAGCGTTGCGATCACCAGCAACCTTTTGTATGTTGTCCCAGGGGGCCAGCAGGTCATCAAAGTTAGTTGCTCGATATTCGATTTTAGATTAATGTAGGAAACCGCGTCAGCCGCAACTATCTTCTTCTCGCTAACTTTATATTTATATTTTTCGCCCTTATAAAAAATATAAATTTCATCATTGTTTTCGAGCTTCTCAAGCAAATAAAAAATTGAGTTATAGCGGGCGGCATTATAGAAATCGACTGACGAATGGGAAAACAAAAAAATGTTTTTACCTTGACCTGGATATCCTGTGCTTTTAGCATGGGCCACTCCGCGCGTCAAAGCCAATTGATATTCGCGCTCTTTATAGGGATTAACTTCTGCGACTATTTTTGAATTAGCCCGAATTTTAGGGATAACTATACCGAAGCTCTCATCAAGAGGCTTGATCACTTTCTTGCCTTTAATCTCATCCAAAGAAACAACCGAACCTTTACTAGGCCCTAGAATCCAATATTGAAGCTCCAATTTTAAGACAGGATAAAAAATTAAAAACAAAGAAATTAAAGAAAGCGCGATCAATGTTCTGCCTAGAAAAATGAGAATCGAGGATAATTCTCTCACAAGAATATTATACAGACTGCTTTGATTTTTTGTACCAGAGGAAAATAAGAGCAAGAATGGCAAGGATAGCTGCTCCTGACAAAATATTTCTTGCGCTAAATAGTACGGCTTTTTCTTCCGGCTTTTCTGCTTCTTTTTTCTCTTCTTGTGACTCGCCGCTTGGAGTTGCTTCTTCTCCTAAAACTTCTCCCTCTTTGGTTGCTGTTTTTTCACCTAAAACTTGGCCTTGGCCTTGGCCGACCGGAATTGCGCCGCCTGTTGTTTGAGTTGGGGCAACTCCGCCGGTTGTTGCCGTTGAGGTAGTTGTAACGCTCATGCTGTCACCAACAAGACCTGAACTATTACTCGCCGCGTCAAATGCTCTTACCGCATAAAAATACTCCTTATTACAGTCGGGAATCGTATTCTCAAACTGTCCCTCGGTGTTTGACCCGATTGAGATTGAGTCAACCTCACCTGCCTCACTTGATGAGCTGTCTGTTCGATAAAGTACAACCTTTATGGTTTTCCCGCTGTCGTCTGCCGTCTTGAACTTAATCTTATATACGCATGCAGATTTGTCCTTACTAAAGTTTGTAGGAGTACCAGGCCCTGTAGTCTTATAGTCAACCGAAATTGTCGGGCTTGTCGCGGTATCTGAACCTCCTGTTGCTTCCGCATAAAACTGGTATGTGCCTTCCGCGCTTACAAAAGACGAAACAGATCCACAGCTTCCCGCATTTCCGCCTGCTGCGATCGCAACATCCCCTCCAAACTGGCTAAATCCGCCGTCAGAAGGCCCTTTTTTGAAGCATTTTACAATAACAGGATCGCTTTCTGTGTCAAGCGTGACAAAGGTCATCTTAAAATTATTTTGATTAGTGGGTGATTTTGGCTGATCCAACCTTATAGACACGGCAGCATCTGCTTTCGCAATAAAAAGCAGAACAAAAACAGCCGACAGTAATAATTTAGATAAAATCTTAAACATAGCGTTTGCGAATTGTAAAACCAATTACCATAAGGTTCAAACCGGCTAAAAGTAAAGCTATTGCCGAAAGCGTCCAAAGTGTTTTTGCGCCAGTTGCCGGCAATTCTGTTGAAGCACCAAGAACTTCTCCTCCTCGGTTAACGCTCAATCCAACGCTTTCAGTACTGCCTTTTACGACATTCACTTCTGATCCTGCAAAGTTTGTGTCAACAAATCCTGGGTCAATAGCTGAAGCTAATACTTGCTCGCTGATTATGTTTTCTCCCTTTGCAAAGGCAACATCCTTATAGTTTCCTGCCTTCTGATCACCGCTTATATTCGCAACGTATGAGAGGGTCACAATGTCTCCCGGGATAAGATCTCCAAGATCCCAAACTCCGGGGGAAGTATAGACAGGCTCGGGAATCGCGTATGCAAGGCCGTTTAAGAGTGCTGTCCAAGAACCTGACTGGTACGTAAATCCTTCGGGCAAAAGATCTGTCAGGAAAACATTGTTTGCAAAACCCTCGGAAACACTAAGCGTTATGGTGTAAAGCACGCTTCCTCCCGGCCCCTTATCTCCTACTGCATCGTTAACTTTTGAAATCTCAATTATAGGCTCAATTACCTGGTTGCCAAAATCAAGCTCGGAAACATCCTGTCCGCTTAATGCATCAACACTATACGAACCTCCGGTTGGTGCCGTTTGAGCCCATCCCGCCTGTTGTTCTTCGGCAATTGCATAGCTTCCCGGTCCTAGATTTGTAAATTCGTAGTTGCCGTCATTATTTGTTGTTGCGGAGTCATTCCCGTCTCCTCCAAGATTTATTGTCCAACCGGCAAGTCCCGGCTCGCCCTGGTCTTTAACGCCATCTCCATTAAGATCGTTAAACTTCTGTCCCGATAGGGATATATTCAAGAAGTTTATAAATGTAAAAGATTCATTTTCTCCACTTGAAGGCGCGCCAAAATCAACAGAAGTGTCAGTTAATGGTGTCCAACCGGGAGGCGTATCTTCTGAAACGCCATATGTGTGGTCCGGACCAAGATCTGTCCATGTGTAGCATCCATCCTCATTTGTTTCTTGAGTATCCTGAATCTGACCATCTACTAAAAGGTTTACCGTCCAGCCCTCAACCTCAACCTGATCCCCATCTGTCTCAGGATTCCCATCCGCATCGTTTAGTTTACAAACGGTAATGTTAATATTCTCGAAATTAACAAAATCATTACCCGTGCTCTCTGTCCCCGGATTAATTGTTATGTTGTAAAAAAGTGAACTTAAAACAGTCCACCCCGCCTGAAGAACTTCTCTTACTTGGTAAAAGCCAAGAGACAGATTTGTAAAGTTATAAAGTCCGCTTACGTTTGTGAACGTAGTTGCGACTAAATTGTCGCAATCTACACCATCGGAAACACAGCTATAGAGCTCGATTGTCCAATTTTCTATGGGAGATTGATCTTCTATACCAAGTATATTCCCATCCGCATCTTCAAGCTTTGATCCCGAAATTGATCCTTTGTCAACCTGGTTACAGAGCGTAATTTCAGTTGTCTGACCCGGTTCAACATTAATATTTGCAGGAAGAGAATTATTCTCTTCCGGAAGATTTGAACATGAAAATTGAGTGCTGTCTGTGCCTCCCGGGAACCATCCTATAAAATGGTAGTCGTCGACAGTGTTTTCATCAACGCTGTGCTGCCCTGCAAGTACGCCTGGAACTGTTGTCCCCATTGCGTTTGTGTCTGATCCGTCAAGGCTCCATGTAAAGTTCCCCGGATTTATGGTTTCATACGTATCGTCTCCGTTTTCATCAAGTAGTTTATTAACTTTAACCGAACCCGTTTGTGTATTAATGAAAGTACATGACACAACGCTTGTATTATTAATCTCAATCCCGGAAATGGTATCTCCGTCAGGACTCCCGTTATTAACCGCGCCGGTGCAAAAGGCTGACAAAAGACTATACCCGGGCTGGACTGTTTCTTCTACATCGTAAGTCCCCGGTTGAGGAAATTGGACAGCGTCTGTCTGTCCGTTTGTATCAGTAGTTTTAGTTGTACCGCCAATATTAAATTCCCATCCTGAAGCAGGAGTTTGATCTCCCGTTGTCTGAAGGTTGCCATCTTGGTCAACGAGTTTTATAACTGAAATTGTTCCCCCACAAGTCTGTTCTGCAAAATCTCCAAGTTGAGTTGCAAGCCCGGCAAAATCCGTGGTGATAACATCTGAAGTAAGAACATTACCGGTGTTTACATTCGGTCCAGATATCGCTTGCAGATTTGGCGTATCAAGATCGCTTCCTATGCCAATAGTCAGCACGCGTGTTCCGCCTGACTTTATTGTATTGGCTATTGTTACCGAATCTGAGACCGCCTGTGATTCGCTTACCGATAAGGCCGGATTCCCGATTCTATTTGGATTCCCGTCAGAAGCAAGAATTACAAGGTTTGGTTTGGCAGGCCTTGGGTCAAAAGTGCTTTGTCCTTTGGTTAATCCGTCTTGCCAGTTTGTAAACCCGCCGCTTGTAGTACCATCAATAGCATTTTTAACCGTTGTCGCGTTGCCTGAAAAAGCTTGCACAACAGACGCTGTGGTATCAAAATCAGTAACAGAAAATTGCGTTGGAGTAGAAGGTAAAAGCGCATCTATGAAAGCCTTGAAAGCATTTTTCATCTGCGTTAGCTCTCCGGAATCAACGCTTGCCGAGCTATCTATAACCAGCGCAATATCAAGACCGCAAGCTTGGGGAAGCGTCGGATTATCAACAATGTCGTAACCGACAGTTACGGAATCTGAGCAATCATTGTTGTTTTCGTTAGATTCGGATTCATCGGTATCAGGATCAACCCGACATATGTTTCCAGAACCGCTTCTTGGATTAGTTAATGTTCCAATTTCTGTAGGCGTGACAGTAATTGAAACGCTGAAGGATCCACCTGCAGGAATAACAACGCTTGATCCTCCTGAATTATCATCGCAGTCAAGAGTATTGCTTGAAATATCGCAATCAATCGAACCTGTAACCCCGCCCGAGGTTATAACTGGAAGATTTGAGGTTGGAGAGTACGTTGCACCGGAGCTCGGAAGATCGTCCTCAAGAATATCCTCATCGCTGAACGTAGCTGAAGCGTTTCCATTATTCGTTACTGTCAATGTCCATGTGAAAGGTTGATTTATTACTGCATTCCCCGCTACATTATTAGTCTTGGTAACCACAAGGTCAGGTTGAGCAGCTTCTGTATAAGTGACAGTAATCGTAATATGGTCTACTCTTGCCTGCTCATCTCCTCCAGAAGTACGGCCAACTGATAGTACAACGCCGAAATTAGCATTGTTGATATCAGCGGCGGTCCATGTGGTTCCCCACAAGTCACTTGTAGTACCATATGTTGCTGCTGCGTCGCTGGTGGGCCAATTTGTACTAGTCGCGGCTTTATTATCTCCTACAATGACATTGTTCTTTACCAACCTTAAGCTGCTGTCTCTAATGGTAGCAGTCTGGGTGTTGGCTTCACTTCTTTCTATTGAAACTACAACTCCATTGATTGTTGCAGTACCAGGAATAGCGAAACCAAATCCAGTAGCTCGAAGGTAATTAGATACGTCTCCAGAGCTTGCAATTGTCACTGTTGCCCGTGAATTATCAGAAGCAGATACATTACTAGCATTGGACCAGCTCACGTCACCTGAAGGAGCGGCAATATTTCCCGCAAATGTAGAACCGCTATTAGCACCAGCGACACTGTCTGTAAATGTAACGACTGCGATTATGTTGCCTTCGGAATCTTTTGCTTCTACTTTATAGTTTGGCCTATAGTTGCCGTCGAGCTGGTAGGCGTAAACGAAGGATCCGTTTTCGTCTGCTGTAACGGATGCCTCAAAATGAACAGGAGGCTCGTCTTCTGAAGTTATTACTAATGTATATGTTTCATTGGGATTAAATTCGTTCCCTGTGATAAGAACTGTGTCTGTAGGCGCATAATCCGGTTTGTCAGTCACAAGCGATGCTGAGCCTTGAGCCTCATAAGATTCAAGGTCAATTGAAGGCGCGGCTGTATTATCAAGAATTACTATTGAAAGATCTCCGTCCTCTGTTTGTGCCGGAGTTTCTGTCGGTGTGGGCTGCGAAGTTACTGTTGGTGTCGAACTTTGATTCGAACTATCATCTGCGGGAGGGCTGTTGTTGTTTTCCTGATTTTCCTCCGGCGCAACTGTTGGTTCATTAGTTGGTTCAACAACCGGAGTTACTTCTGTTGTTGGCTCAGGTGTTACACTGGGCTCTTTGGCTTGCCCCGTATCTTGCGGGGATGGTACCGGTGTTATTTCTTGCGTTGGTTCGGCAGAAGGAGTTACTTCCGGGGTTGGAGTGACTTGTGTTTGATCTGCATCCTGAGGCACTTCCTGCGCATATGCAACCCTTGGCAGTACATATAAATAGGGACTCATAGATTGAGCCACCATGGAAAGAAGAGTCACGAACGTGAGGAGCTTTCTGCCTACCTGCCTAAGCTTGTACATAAAATAAAACCATGCCTATGAAAGGCACTTAGCGCGATAATATCATGTTATTTGAGCAATTGCAATAGGCAAAAAGGCCTATAATATTTTAGGGTTTAATACTATAAAACTTAATAAACATTTTATCTTTTCCTTATATTCTAAATCTTTCCGGAGATTTCCTGACCTATTAACATAATCCTATAACTATGCTATAATCCCACGAACATGAACAGGCTGTTAGATTTTATCGCGAAAAGAAAATTAGTCGCGGGCATTGCTATTCTGGTAATTATTCTTATTTCTGGTTTCTACATTTTTCAACGA
The DNA here is from genome assembly GCA_001782235.1 of Candidatus Levybacteria bacterium RIFCSPHIGHO2_02_FULL_40_18. Taxonomy (GTDB): domain Bacteria; phylum Patescibacteriota; class Microgenomatia; order Levybacterales; family GWA1-39-11; genus GWA1-39-11. Next base: position 228,621 of record MFOC01000007.1, on the reverse strand, counting down.
ATAAGAGCGCCACAAGCCGAAAGCAAAAAAGTTGAAAGAGGCGACGTAAAACAGGAGCTTTCTTTATCCGGTGAGATTGACGCTTTTGAAAAAGCAAATCTCTCATTCCAAACGGGAGGATTGGTCTCTTGGATTGGGGTAAAAGAGGGAGATTACGTTTATAGGTTTCAGGGAATAGCAAGCCTTGATCAGCGTTCCGCAAGAAAAAGTCTTGAAAAACAGTTGCTTTCTTATCTTTTGCAAAGAAGCGCATTTGATGAGGTTCGGGAAGAAAATCTTAACAGGACTCCCGAGCAAGCGATTAATAATGAGATGAAAAGGATCTTGGAGAGAAACCAATGGAATTTGGAACTTGCTGTAAATTCGGTTGAGATGCAAGATTTGGTTGTTCAACTTTCAAGCATTTATTCACCTATTGAAGGGATTGTAACAGAAGTTAATACGCCCAATCCCGGCGTAAATGTAGCGCCTTTCACGACTCAGTTTGTGGTTGTTAATCCCCGCACGATATATTTTAATGTGACAGCAGATCAAACGGAGGTTGTCGATCTAAAAAGGGAGACGCGCGGAAAAATTGTTTTTGACGCATATCCTGAGGAAGAGGTTTCAGGAGAAGTCATAGATGTTTCATTTACCCCAAGAGTCGATGAGATTGGCACCGTTTATGATGTTAGAGTTTCTTTGAATAAAGATAACTTGCAATTTAAGTATCTTTTGGGGATGACAGGTGATATAACAGTTGTGACCCAAGAAAAAAAGAATGTGCTTCTTCTTCCGTTGGAATTTGTAAAGACTGATGAAAAAGGAAGGTATGTTTATATAGATTCCCAAAAAAGAGAGAAAAAATATGTTGAGGTAGGAATTGAGGGCGAAGAGGTAATTGAACTGAAAGGAATCGAAGAGGGAACTATGGTTTATGATTGAACTCAAGAACGTAACAAAGCAATATGAAGTTGGAGATCAAATCATTCAAGTTCTTAAAGGAATAAGCCTGAAAATCAGAGATGGGGAATTTGTCGGAATTCTTGGAGCCTCGGGTTCGGGTAAATCCACGCTTATGCATATCATAGGGTTGCTCGACTCGCCGAGTGAAGGACAAGTTTTAATTGACGGGAAGGATGCGTCAAAGCTTTCGGATAATGAGCTCTCAAAGCTTCGGAATCATTACGTTGGTTTTGTTTTTCAGCAATTTAATTTAATCAACAAATATAGTGTCCTTGAAAATGTGCTTTTGCCGGCACTCTACTCTAAAGAAAAGCTCCCATTTGATCCGACTAATCGTGTTCTTGAACTTCTCTCAAAATTTGGAATTTATGATAGACGCAATTACCGTCCAAATAAGATCTCAGGCGGCCAGCAACAGAGGACGGCAATTGCCCGAGCGTTGATTATGAACCCAAAAATAATTTTGGCGGATGAGCCCACGGGAAATTTAGACACTAAAACCGGAGAAGATATAATGGATCTTTTGAAAAGTCTGAATAAGGAATTTGGGTTGACTGTCGTAATAGTTACGCATGAGAAAAACATTGCTGCAAAAACTAAAAAGCAGATATTTATTCGCGACGGCCAGATTGTCAAAAAATACCTATGAAATTCTTATCATTTTTGATAGGTGCATCTTTTGATGATTTCAGGAGAAATAAAGTCAGAACGTTTTTAACATCTCTTGGAATTATGATAGGAGTTTTGTCCGTAGTGCTCTTGATAGCTTTTGGCTTGGGATTACGAAATTATATTGAACAGCAATTTGAAGAGCTTGGAACAAACCTTTTATATGTCATTCCGGCAAGGTTGATAGGTGAAGGAGGAGGGCTTCAGGCGGCAGGCGCTGCCGCGATCCCGCGGTTTGAAGAAAAAGATGTCGCAAAACTTGAAAAAATCGAAAATGTTGATTTTGCAGCGCCCTATTTTGAAACTTTCTCAAATGTTGAAGCAGGCGGAGAGACTAAATATACCCAGGTCAGTCTTGGCGATGAGAATATGAACTCCGCCATAAATCTTGAGGCGGATATTGGACGATTATTTACTAAGGGAGACGTTGATAAGCGAGCAAAAGTTGTGGTACTGGGACCAAGCCTTGCGGAGGATCTTTTTGGGGCAAAAGAGGCGGCGGTCGGAAAAACCGTCCGAATATCCGAGCAAAATTTTAAAGTCATAGGAGTAATAAAATCAAAAGGCAGCGGAGTTTTGGGGGGGCCCGGTTTTGACACGATTGTTTACTTACCTTATAAATCATCCCTCAGAATAAATCCTAATAAAAAATTCTCCGCGCTATATATCCGAGTGAAAAGCGAGGGAACAATCGCTCAAGTGAAGCGTGATGCCGAGCGAGAGCTGTCAAAGACCTACGATATAGATGATGAATTCCAGGTTGTAGAACAAACTGAATTCTTAAGTACCATTGCAAGCATTTTCTCGATTCTTAATGGAATTCTAGTTGCAATAGGATCAATCTCCTTACTTGTTGGGGGAATCGGGATTATGAATATCATGTATGCAACAGTTACCGAAAGGATAAAAGAAATAGGAATAAGAAGGGCTCTTGGCGCGACAAAAACGGATATTCTTTCCCAGTTTTTGGCAGAATCGGTGATTCTTTCTGTTTTTGGCGGCGCGGCCGGGCTTATACTCGCTTTTATGATAGTCGCTGTAATTCAGAGGTTTTTTCCTGCAGAAGTTAATCTTCTTTCGGTTCTTGCGGCTCTAGGCGTTTCATCCGCAATCGGCATATTTTTTGGCGTCTTTCCGGCCCGGCGCGCCGCCAATCTCGTCCCCATTGAGGCTATTCGGTACGAATAGCCCTTACCGTTCCGCGCGGTGTGGATAATACACTTGGGAAACATCCTCGCAAACCTTTACCGTAACAGGTTTTTCCATAATATTTGATAATGTCCTAAAACCCCCTTCTGGTCCCCACGCAGAGTTATTTGCCAGTTTTAAAATATCTTCCCTAGAAGGTCTAAAAGCTGAAATTATCTTTCCTACGTTAAGATGCATTATTGACGGATGATGGTAGGTTTCAATAACAACGTTATCCCATGGTCCTAGAGACCGATGAGATAATTCCGAAAAAATAATAACTTGGTGCGCTATCTCTATATACTCTCTATGAGCTTCTTGTATTGCATTCTGTCTCTTTACCCACTTCCTTCTCCTCCTGGATATTTTACGACCTTCTGCTATAAACTCTACCGCCAACTCGTATGGTTCGGCCAGGTAACTTCTCCACTTAGAATTTTTACCTACGATGCTCTCCCAGGAAGGATATTTTACCCTGGGATTCCCGTCTTCGGGAACAAATAAAAGAGAGTTATTGCCTTCTTTTGTCTGCTGCACTACCCGTTCTCTTGTCTCGGGATCAAATCCCAAAACTTCCGCAAGCAATCTTTCCGATTCAATGTTTGACATAGCGCAATTTTACTAAATAAATCAACCCGATTCAAGAATACACCCCAGGGTTTGACAAGAAATGCGTGGTTCTGGTTTAATAAAATTCTAAGGGTATGGAAACAAAACCCGGTCAAGCATACGGCATTGTTGTTTTTACGGCTGCTATAATTTTGGCATTTCTCTTCTTGGTTAATTTTTTCAACATCTCCTACCCAATCTCCGTTTCTTCACGAACCGTCTCAGGCGAACTATCGGTTGTGGGGGAAGGAAAAGTTGATGTTGTCCCTGATACGGCAACCATTCAGGCTGGAATTACCGCTGAGGGCAGAACCGTGCAAGAGGTCGAAAGTAAAATTAACGAAGTCAACAATAGGCTCATTGACTCTGTTTCAAAACTTGGGATAGATAAAAAAGATATTAAAACCACCAACTATTCAATAAATCCAAGTTATGATTTTACTCCGAATGGCAGAAATAATATTTCAGGATACGCCGGAAACGCAGCACTAACAATCACTGTTCGTAAACTTGAACTTGTTCCAAAGATTATAACAGCGGCAACAGAGGCGGGATCAAATCAAGTTTACAATTCAGGTTTTACAGTTGATGACCCGTCAAAATATCGGGAGGAGGCAAGAAATAAGGCAATTCAGAATGCGAAAGAACAAGCACAAAAACTGGCAAAGGATTTGGGTATTAAACTTGGAAGAATTGTAAATATTGTCGAATCGCCTTCCGGCGGCCCTGTTCCGCTTTTTAGACAAGAGGCAGGGTTAGGTGGTGCGCCAGCACCGGATATTCAACCGGGCACTCAGACTATAACATCCCAAGTTACATTATATTTTGAAAGAAGGTGAATTTATGGCGCAAAAGCATGTAAATCACTTAAACATTTTTAAAACCTTAAGGCTTCACTGGTATGAAGCTCTCATTTTAAAAATCTCGCTTTTATCTGTTGGTATTTTAATCGGAGCAAACTGGCCGGGAATTGTTTTAGACTGGACAACTCCCCTCCTTATTGTAGCGGTAGTTTCATCTTTGTACGCTATTTTGGTCTGGTGGAAGGAATAGGAAGCGGATTGTCATCCTGAACGAAGTGAGGGATCTTTTTTAAGAGCTAAGATTCTTCGTTGCACTCAGAATGACATGGGGGCCTTGGTGGAAGGAATAGTCACATTAATAAGTTTTGCCCTCACTAATAATCTTTCACGATCAAACCACCCATCACATGTAAAAAGTGTTAAGATATCTTTTTCGCTTGAATAAAGCTTATCAACGTCGCGAGGATTGATATCTTCAATAGAATAAACCTTATACGTAAAAGTTCTGTCTTTGTTAGATAAAATCAGTATGAGATCATCCTTCTTAACTTTCTTAAGATTTTTGAAAAGATTCTCTCTATTGTGCGCATAAATAATTGTATTGTAGCCTTCGCCTATTTTGCCGCTGCTTGGAAGGTATAAGGCATCTTTGTCCGACAAAATCCATTCCCTATTAACAATCCCTCCCTGTTTTACATTTGCTTTTATACCAGACGAGGGTATTACAATTAGGCGGGGGTCTTCTCCTGTTGGGATTTCTTGTGGAGCTTCTTTTTGACTTAATCTTACCGAATTTATATAGATTTGAATATGGGAAGCTGTACCAAGGAAAAACAAAGTAATTCCAAAAACTAATAAAATAATGGGGAGTTGCCGTCTGAGGTTATTTGTTTTTCTTGACCTTTTTCTTGCCATAAAGTGCTCCAAGCGAGGCAAGAACCAAACCCAGAGCTTGTTCTATTGTAGCAAGAACTGACCTGGAATCTCCTGTTGCGGCAACAGTTGATACTCCCAAAACTTCACCCTGTTTTTGTTCTACTGCGCCGCCTGTTCCACCAGTATCGCTGGTTGAAGAGCTGGTAGGAGCCTGGGTTGGGATAGACGTAGGAGTCTCCGTTGTTACTGGTTGTTCTGTTGGAGTTGGAGTTGGAGTAATATCCTGATTCCCATCTCCAATTACAACCTCACATGTTCCTTCTCCATCACAATCAATGCAAATTTGAAGACCCGGATCAAAAACCTGTCCCTCGCCACACTCATTATTCTCTTCCTCTTGGGGTGTAGGTGTAGGCTCTTCCTGTTCTACAACATCCTCCACGCAATTTCCTTCCTCTTCAAAATGGTAGCCATCAGGCAAAGACGCTTGTGTACCTTCAATATTGAGACATAGATCAATTACATTTTGGGCGCACACACCATTTTCCTCGCTGTATCCCTCTGGAACAGAACTTTGACTACCGTCAAGGTTAGTACAGACATCAATAGGAGTGCAGATACCGTTATTTGCTGTGTATCCTGAAGGGACAGTTGCTTGAAGCCCCTCAATATTTGTACAGGCGTCTGGACAAACTTTTTTAACTTTCACCTTAGCCTTTTCTATGTCTCTGCCTGGATTTGGATTAAAGTTATTAACGGGACCTGTTGCATACAACCAATATCCACTATGATTGTCATTCTCTACGTCAAGCCAAACCTCTGTAATTTCATACCCTGGGTCAGCTGAAACATCAATTTGCTCATCAGAGTTTTCAAAATTGATATTTACCCTTGAATCATTAAAATCAGATGATTTCTCGTAAGTAAATACTTGATTACACTGATCTTGCGAAGTTGCTAAGACGCTTAAAGGAAGAGTGTAAGTCTTTGAAAAAAGACCTATAAGCAATATAAATATTGCTGTAAAATTAAGAAATTTTCTAAATAAATTCTTCATAAAAGAAGGAAAATACTACCTTCCGAAACTGTAAGCGGGCAGTATAACATAAAACCCTATAGTTGTCAAGACTATAGGTTATAAGGCGCCAGAACTGTGCGCTACCCCTTGACATCTCTATAGGAAATGTCTAATACTAAATATAGTTTTGGGCTACCAGTTTAGTTTTAAGGTTTAAGTTTTAAGATGTAAGAAATTATCTTAAATCTTACATCTTACCAACTTACTGACTAATATGGCGAAGGCAAGACTCTCTCGCGACAATAGAAAATTAATAATAATAATAGTACTTCTGATTGCTTTTGCAGCAGGATTTTTGATTGCCAGGACTCGCTACAAGCCGCAGATCAGAGAAACATTCAACATGGTTCAGGAACGCGAGCAGACAATTAATGAGCTCCGAGAAGTAATCAAAAGCTACGAAAACCAAATAATACAAGGTACAAAAAAGAAATAAGCCTTACCCCAAACCAATTCATTAATCGTTTTCGTTTTAGGTGTCGCTGCCCGTATCGGTATGGTTGTTGTCATCGGAAGATTTTCTTCGTCTATTCTTAAAACTATCCCAGGCTTCTGCTAGCCGATATAGCTGCCTCGCACTTTTATCATACAGGTCGATTAATTCGTTACATAGTTCGATTTCTATTCCGTAAATATCCTTTACTTGTTCTAGTCCGACTTGAGATTCATTGCATTCTGCCATTGCATCATCTATATATTTCTGAAAGCCTAGTCTCTGGTGCTTTTTAGCATAGCCTTCGGCTATAAGGCGAGGGGGAGCTTTGGTCGATCTACTAAGCTGATCTCTAAGATCGAACTTTTCGCTTTCTGGAAGTTTAGGCAAAATCCTTTTGGCTACTAAGATAGATGCTTTATAAGTATTTTGGTAAACTTCTAGATCTTTAAAACTTCGAATTGGTTTACTCATGCTTTAAGTTTACCGCAAACGAAACCCTTTGACCATACGCGCCGCGCCAACCATACCGCAAACCACGCCCTTGATACTCGTGGTACCCTTCTTTATAATAGAGCCAATCTTTTATGGACAACATAATTAAGTGTACGCACTGTGGCCGCGACATTAAGATAAGCGATGCTCTTGCCCATGAACTAAAAGAAGAAGCTGAACGAATCAAAAAAGCGGCAGGAGAAGAAGCTCGGAAGAAAGTCCAAGAAGAATTCGAAGAAAAAGATAAAGCGCAAAAATTAGAACTCGAAGAAGAAAAGAAGAAAAATAGAGAGTTAATCGAAACATTTGGAAAAAAGAAAAAAGAGGATGAAGAAAAAATTCGCGAACAAGTCTCAAAAGAAGCATCGGAAAAACACAGGCTTGAAAAATTAGAATACGAAAAAAAGATAAGCGATATGCAAAAGGCGCTTGAGGAGGCGCAGCGGAAGGGAAAACAAGGCTCCCAGCAACTTCAGGGAGAGGTTTTGGAGCTTGATCTTGAGGGCCAGCTTAAAACCCAATTCCCACTTGACGAATTTCTCCCAATACCAAAAGGCGTTGAAGGCGCGGATATCTGGCAAAATGTTCGCGGCGAACGTGGAAATGTAGCAGGATCTATTCTTTGGGAAACAAAAAGAACCAAGAGTTTTGATAAAAAGTGGCTTCCAAAACTTCGGGAAGACACAAGACGCATCAACGCAAGCGAATGCATTTTAGTAACGGAAATATTACCCGCTGATATAAAAGGATTTCACAGAATTGACGGTGTCTGGATTACAAACTATGAGTATGCTCTACATATTGCGAGGACTGTTCGTTTTATTTTATTGAAAGTTTCGGCCGCTCGCGCTTCTGCCTCGCATGAAGATAACGAACTAAAGAGAATTTACGAATATATCACGAGCGAAGCCTTCAGGCACAAATTTGAAGCGCATTTTGAGGCAGTTAAGTCTTTGCGCGATGATTTGACAACTGAAAAAAGATTAACAGAGATTCGGTGGAAAAAACGAGAAGCTCATATTGACCGTATAGACAGAAGTGCTTCTCAAATGTACGGAGAGCTCCAGGGAGTTGCCCCTGAACTTTCCGACATTAAATCTCTCCCCGAGGAAATAGAAAATGAGGAGACGGTGATATAATGGAGTCGCCTTTCTCCGGGAAATATACGAACAATAAGGCGGCCGGGATGTACGTTTGCGTGGTTTGCGATTCCAATTTATTTTCTTCCGATACTAAATACGATTCTAAAACAGGCTGGCCTAGTTTCTGGAACACAGTGGCGAAGGAGAATGTTCGACTCAAAGAGGATATGTCCCTTGGAATGAGACGAACCGAAGTTTTGTGTAAAAAATGCGGCTCACACTTGGGTCACGTCTTCAACGACGGCCCCGAGCCAACAGGCCTACGCTACTGCATAAACTCACTAGTACTTGACTTCATCCCCGATAAAAGAAAATAGTTGTGAGAAATTGGAAAATGGTTATGGAAACTTGAAATTGGAAATTGGTTTTTGTTTTTGCTATTTTCTATTTTCCACTTTCCATTACTAATTTCTATTTTCCAAAAACTAATTTCTAATTATGAGGGTTTTTATCGGCATTAAAACATCGGAAGAAATTCAAAAACGAATTCTTGCGTGGCAGGAAAAACATAAAAATCTGCCTGTTAGATTCATAAAGCCTGAAAATCTCCATATCACTTTAGTCCCTCCATGGTATGAAACAAAAATTAACGATTTGGTTAAATATTTATCCTCTTTTAAATCTCTCATTCGGAATTTCGAGATAAGATTCGATAGTATCTCTTTGGGTCCAAGCATTGCTCCAAGACTTTTTTGGGCAGAAGCACAAACACCAAGAGATCTTTTAGAACTCAGGAAAAATATCAATGTTCATCTTAAAAAAAAACCTGAAAAAAGACCATTCAAAACCCATATAACCTTAGCGCGGTTCAAACATCTAAATTTCGAGAAATTAAAGGATGAACAAATCGAACGGAACATCAGTTGGGAAATGACTGTTGGCAAAATAACTTTATTCGAATCAAAACTCTCTCCGCTCGGAGCAAACTACCGAGAAATCTCCAGTTTCCAGTTTCCATTTGCCAGTTAATCATTGGAAACTGGCAATTGGTAATTGGAAATTTCTTAAAAAGTATGATACTTTTTAAGTATGGCATCTCTTAAGAGATCAGAAACACGGCGGCAATTCTTTAAATCTTTTGAGGCTAAATCCCTGCGCGGACGTTCCTTTCTTACCCAAATTGCGGATGATCTAACCGCAATTTGCGGCTCCACCCCATTTTTATTATTTCACGTTCTATTTTTTACTGGGTGGGTTACTATAAACCTTGATTATGTTCCGTGGATTGTTCCTTTTGACCCTTTCCCTTTTGGTCTTCTTACAATGGTCGTATCTCTTGAGGCAATATTCCTTGCAATATTTGTACTTGTGTCTCAAAACAGAAGCGCATATATTTCAACTATTCGCGATGAAGTCCACATGGGAATAAATTTGATAGCCGAAGAAGAGATAACAAAAATTCTCGAGGTTTTGGCAGAAATAAGGCGCGAGCTTGGAATTAAAAAACCCGATCCTCAGCTTGAAAAAATGCTTGAGAGAATTGACGCAGCCTACATAGAGCGCGCTATCTTAGGACAAATGGAAAGGGCAAATAAATCCTTAGTTAAGAAAATGTTGGGAGAATTACCTGAGCCAATTGCCCACCCAAAAACAATCATCACAAGCACACCTGGTAATGGCCAAGATTTAAATAACTCTAAGTCCACAAAGGAACCAAAAAATGGTTCTAAAAAAGAGGGAGAATCTGATTTTATATAGGAAAATTTATGAATCAGGAGACGAGAAAGAAAATTCTTGCCGCATATGATTTACTTCAAGAGGATTCAACAACAATTCAAAAATTAGAATCGATTCGAACCTTACTTCGCGGCATAAATCCAAAGGCAGACGAAATCTTAAACCGATTATTTAAACTGCATTCGCAAATTTTACGATTTAAGGAGGGTGATGTTGTTGGGCTAAGCGTTGAGCACTTGCCAGAGGAAACCCGCGAGGACAAAAATAGGAAAAAGGCGCTTTTGCTTTTCATAAGAAACTGGAATCAGCTTAAATCAGAAGTTAAACGAGTAAAAAGTGAATTTGAGAAAACGCAGGGCGATTCGCAAGAAGCTTTTACCAGCACAAAAAATATTCTTGCAGGATTCAAAGGCCCTTTGGGAATTATAACAATTGCGGCAGCAATAATAGTTGCTGTCGGAATTGTCATAAATTTCCGGAGTCCGCAAACGGAAAAAGCTTCAGCCCCATTTCCCACATCTCCTGCGCAAAAGATAAACCCCGTTAGATCAAAATTATCTAACGGGGTAAAAGTTATAGATTTTAACGGAAAAAAGATTCCAATAAGTGCGCTCACAACAGGAATTGGTCCCGAATGCCAAACAAATCAGAAACCCGTGGAGCATTATCATGCCCTTAATCACCAAAGTGCAAAAGCAATAGGTGGTTCAGAAGTGGTTGATCCGGGCGGGTGTGGTTTTGGAAAAGTCAGTGATACAAAAATTGAAGATATCTGATATAATCACGGAATGGCAAAAAGCTCTCAAGCTAAAAAATCCAATAGGTTCACTGGTATCAAGATAAAAAGTCTTCTTTTGCCGATTGCAATTGTAATCGTTGTATTAGCTCTCGGTTTATTGAAGGATCAGTTTGTTGTTGCAAGTGTAAATCGCGAACAGATTAACCGCATAGAGCTCATCCGGGCACTTGAGAAAAAAGAAGGCAAAAATGCTCTTGAGGGAATTATAAATGAAAGATTAATAATTCAGGAAGCGAAGAAAAAGAAGATTATTGTTTCTGATAATGAAATTAATGATGAAATTTCAAAGATTGAAAAAAGCATAAAAGATCAGGGGCAAAATTTAGATGATCTACTGGCTCTTCAAGGATTAACAAAACAACAATTAAAAGAAGAGGTAAAAACCCAGCTTCTGTTAAGAAAGCTTGTGGGAAAAGTCGAAGTCTCAGACAAAGAAATTGATGATTTTATTGAACAAAATAAGGCTTCTCTGCCACAAGATGCAAAACCGGAAGATTTAAGATCGCAAGCAAAAGCACAGCTTGAGCAGGATAAAATTAATCAAAAAATTCAATCTCTTGTTGAAAATCTTCGTAAAAAGGCCAAAATCGAATACTTCCTCGGATTTTAATATCTAAAATACGCCCCTCGACTTTAATATGATTTATCTCTATAATATTTTGTCACATGGCAAATACTATTTGGCTGTCGCATACCGGAATTGAAGCACTTGAGCGCTGCCCGAGATGTTTTTGGCTTCAATATGTTAAAGGCATTTATCAACCTGAAGGAATAGTTTCGCGTCTTGCGAATAGGTTTGATAAAGTACTCAAAAATTACTTCAACATCTATAGAAATACCGGTGAGTTGCCCCCAATGATTCAAGGCAAAATTGAAGGAAAACTTCAAAATCCATATCAGGAGACTTATTGGATTCGAATTGATAATAGATACGGATTCAAGGGGAAGCTTGATGAGTGCATTGTTGAGAAAAATGGGGAGCATATTCCTCTGGATTTTAAAACTGCAAGCACTGATCCTCGAGATCGAGAAACGCTAGCTGCTTATCAATCCCAAATAGACGCCTACCTTTTCTTACTCGCGCAAAACAATAAAAAAGTTGGAGATTTTGGATATCTTATGTATGTTTATCCAGATCAAGGAACCGAGCTTCATGATAAATTTCCAATGGTCATTCATATTAAGAAGCTTCGCGGAAATCCTGCCAATACTGCAAAAAAAATAGCCTCTGCAATAAGAATTCTTGAAGGAAAAATGCCTGCTCCCGCACCTTCCTGCCCCTTCTGTAATTATAGGAACATAAGAATTGAGGAGTAAAACTTGAAATTATTTTAAAAATACCCTAATATAATTTTACGTGGGAAAATTCTTGGTTCTAATAATCTTTATTGCCGTAATATTTAATCCTAAAACTATAGGTGCTCAAACCGCGACCTCATCACCCCAAACAACTCGCGATCGATTGATAAATTTAAAAGAGGATCGCCGAGAGTTTGTTCAGGACACACGCGAACAAATGAAAGAAAAAATGGAGGCTTTTAAATCCCAAATCAGAGCTATTAAAGATACTAGAAAACAGCTGCTTACCGAGAGAATTGCTGATAAAGTAGCAAGCGCAAACGCAAGATTAACTAACAAAATGGATAAAGCATTGGATCATTTGACAGATATTCTTAATAGAGTAACGGAAAAGGCGGCAGCTTTCAAAGCACAAGGGAAAGACACAACGGCGCTCGACGCGGCAATTACGACAGCGGCAAACGCAATTACGACAGCGAAAAATGCAGTTGATGCTCAAAAATCAAAAGAATATACGGCAAATATTACGGATGAATCAACATTGCGAAATACTATTGGTCAAATGGTTTCACAGTTCCGATTGGACATTCAGGCAGTGCACAAGCTGATTGTTGATGCAAAACAAGCCGTTATGAAAGCAATAATGGAAGCGGCAAAGCTTCGCGGCGAAGATAATACGGCAACAGGCTCAGCTAACATATAATATGGACCCAAATCAACCACAAAATCAAACTCTTGACAATCCCACTGTGCCTGTGGGAAACGTTCCGCCCGCACCACCCCTTCCGGGGCAGAGCCCCTCCGGGGCGGCGCCAACACCTCCTCAACCGACTGCTCCCCTCACACCACCCGCAAGTCAAGGAGGGCCTGCCATGCCGCCGAACAGTAAAATGGTTTTATTTATTGCAGTTGGAATTCTTTTGCTTATAGTTCTTGGGGTAACTTATTTCTTGGCAACTCAGCTTAATAATCAGAACAACGCACAGGTAACTCCGGCCCCTACACAGGTTCCAACGCCCACGCTAACACCAACGCCCACGCCGCTTTCTGAAGAAGATATAGAAACAATCGATCTTGGAAGCCCTGAGACCGATCTTAAAGGCATCGAGGACGACGTAAAACAGCTATAGTCTTTCCCCAACTCCCTCACCTTATAGTTTTGGTTTGCCCTGAGCGAAGTCGAAGAGTATAATACAGCCCTTGAGAAAGCTTCTCGTAAACACACAATAGCTGTGTGGCCCGCCTATGGCGAGGTATCGAGACTCTTGGCTCTTTGACATCGACACGGATCAAAGTATCAGTCGCATCGCGACAAAAGAAAGGAAGAATCATGATCAACGCTATCAGCTTCCTGATTTTCTTTGTTTGGGGAGTTACCGATCTCGTTAGGGATGGCTTGCAGAAAATGCTGAAGTCCTATCCGCTTCTTACCATAGCGACTGTAGTGATATGGGTGATTATAGCACTGATCGGAATACCGTCTTTCATCTTGACAGGAGAGCCTGTGCTAGTGGTGATGGCCGCATTACTTGGCTTGATCCTCTTGGCAATTTTGGTTCTCTTCGGTATTGCCGGAATGGAGGCCGAAGACTAGCGGTACAAGGCATGGTGAGGCAAGATCGAACCATGAATCCACCTTGCAAGGAGGGAACTCATGCTCCCAATCTGGAACAGCCCTGTCGAGGCCGGACTTTTTATGCTCGCGATCCAATGGGGCGCAATCCTCTACATCAGGGTTATCTGGGAAGGGCATTTCTACTGGACACGCTGGTGGTCATTCAAGGTAGGCGACATTCTACTCGCTCTTTACGGTGTGGGTGCAGCAATACTAATCCAGGACAAAGATGTTACTGGGCTTCAAGGCAACTTCTACTGGCACGTCACACTACTCATAGTAGGACTCGTCATCTCGATTGCGATCGAGACAAGATCGGCGCCTGGACGCGAAGCGGCAATTTCTTGGCTTCCGAGCCAAATCTGGCACACTGCCATGTTTGCCGTGCTATTCTACCTTGTGCTCTGGAGCGGGATTCTCATCATCACCAAGTTCCACTCCGACCCATGGGTAGTCACGTTCTGCGTACTGTGCATCGCAGGATACGTCGCAACTGTCGCGTTCGACAACAGCCCTTGGCAAGACCCGTCGCCCGAAATGCTCATCAACGGCATCAGAAGGTAACATCCGTGTCGATCCGGAAGCGCTCTTTCGCCTTTTGGCGAATTCCGATTTTATTCGGAAACAAATTCACAAACAGAGCGCTTCCATCTTCACCTCAAGTCTAATGATCTGAATTATTAGACTAGGCACAAAAACTTCCCCGTGATACTCGTGATACCCTTCTGTTAGAAGGCCAAATTCTTAGGTTGGCCCGCGAGGAAGCCGTTGATGTTCTCCTCGGTGATCCGCAATATTCGCATCAGGGCCTCACGGCTGTTGAAGGCATTATGGGGAGTAATCACAACTTTTGGATTATTTAAGAGCATGTGGTTTTCAAGAACTGTTTTTAAATCTTCAATCGGAAACTCTTTGTGCAAAAGCTCATGTTCCTCGCGAATAATTGATTCTTCTTCAAGAACATCGAGTCCTGCGGCCGCAACTTTTCCGCTTTGAAGCGCTGAAACTAATGCCGTTGTATCAATAATTGCCCCTCGTGCAGTGTTTATAATCACAACGCCATCCTTCATTTTAGAAAATGCATCGCTATTTAGCATGTGATGTGTTTCTTTATTGTATGGAACATGAACTGAAATTATATCTGATTGAGAAAGCAACTCGTCCATAGATACAAAACGGAACCCAAGATCAGCTGCAAGTTTTGGATCCGGCGTTCGTTTATAAGCTAAAACATCCATGCCAATCCCTTTGGCGATTCGGATAACATGCGAGCCAATATTTCCAACCCCAATCACCCCTAAAGTTTTTCCAAAAAGATCGAACCCCGTAAGCCCTGTTGGTGAGAAATTTCCTTCGGAAACTCTATTATGGGACTCAATCAATCTTCGTGATATGGCAAAAATTAGAGCAAAAGCGTGTTCTGCGACGGTATTCTCTCCGTATGTCGGAACAGTTGATACGATAATGTTTCGTCTTTTACACTCCTCAATATCAATATGGTCAAATCCCGTTGACATAGTTGCGATAAATTTCAGATTAGGCATCAGGTCAAGAACTTGTTTATCGATAGTCGAATAGATGAACACCACAATTCCATCCGCATCTTTTACGGCCGGAACATTCTCAATATTTAATTCCTCCGAATGGAACGAGATGTCAACGGTGTTTCCGAATTTTTCTTTAAGATAATCCTCTTCCCAGTCTTGTAGTTCAAAACACGCAAACTTCATAATTTTGATATTAGATATTAGATATTAGATTTTGGATATTGGACATTTCTACTAGATTTTAAGTATCGAAGTAGGCCATTAATTAGTTTCCCAACCAAATCTACCTGTGCCATTAACTTATTATATAAGCTTTCATCTAAATAACCTAGGTCTTTTGCCAGTAGAAGGTGATACTTAAGTTCTTCTAAGGATGCTCTTGCTTGGAAAACGAAATGAATATACTCTTTTCTTGAACCTCGCGAATTACCCTCAACCAAAATTGCCGCGATCGAACTTGCTGATCGACATAGCTGATCTGTTAATCTATACATTTCATGTTTCGGAAAACTAGTTGTTACCTTATAGATCATAACTACTAATTTATGAGCCTCTTGCCACGCTTTTAACTTATCGAAACTATTTATTAACCTTTTCACTTTTAATTATTATCTAATATCTATCATCCAAGATCTAGCATCTAAATTCGACCTATTGTATGATAAATGTAGGCGTTTAATTAGGCGTCTGTCTTTTGCTGCCCATGCTGATTTCTGAGGAAGAGTTAAAAGCATTAGTTTTAAAAACAGGAGTTATTACGCAAGAAAAGCTTGAGGAACTTAATGAATTCGCTAAGAATTCTAAAGTAACTCTTAATGATGCTTTAATTGAAAAGGACATAATTTCTGATGAAAATTTAGGAATTCTTATTGCCAATTTTCTCCATATCCCTTTCATAGTCTTATCAAAATTATCAATCCCTGAGAACATCTTTCATATAATCCCTGAAAAAACTGCGAGGAGAAATAAAGTCATTCCGTTTGCATTGGACCAAGATGGATTAAGACTTGCCATGGTTGATCCAACAAATGTTGAGTTACAAAATGTAATCGGCAAGAAAGCCGGTTTTAGGGTTATACCATATCTTGCTACGGAAAGAGATATCGAAAGCGTTCTAAAAATTTATAAAAAAGCCCTTCAGGTTACCTTTGAAGAGCTATTGCACAAAGAACTGGGAGAGACAGATCCCTCAAAATTATCAGATGAAGCCCCAATTGAGAAAATCGTAACGCTTCTTATAGAATTTGCCTATCAGGATAAAGCGTCAGATATTCATATAGAGCCGCAGGAAAAAGAATCTTTAATCAGGTTCAGAATTGACGGAATACTCCATGACGTGCTTCTCTTGCCAAAAAATTTTCATGACAGAATAATCTCAAGAATAAAAATTCTTTCAAGGCTACGAACCGATGAGCATTTAAGTGCGCAGGATGGAAAAATGAGAGTTAAGCTTGAAGAGGAGGATCTAGATATTAGAGTATCAATTTTGCCAATTACGGATGGGGAGAAGGCTGTGTTAAGACTTCTTGCCGCAAGATACAGACAATTTTCTCTTATTGATCTAGGAATGAATGAGGAGGAACTCAAGAAAGTAACATCCGCATACAATAAATCATACGGAATGGTCCTATCAACCGGTCCTACCGGATCGGGAAAAACTACCACTATTTACGCTATCTTAAAGATCTTAAATACTAGGGAAAAAAACATCACCACTATAGAAGACCCTATTGAATATAGAATCATGGGAGTAAATCAAATACAGGCAAACCCTAAAACCAATCTAACTTTTGCCAATGGTCTGCGCTCTATTTTAAGACAAGACCCAAATGTTGTTTTTGTTGGGGAAATTCGCGACAATGAAACTGCAGGAATTGCTGTAAATGCTGCTCTAACCGGTCATTTAGTTTTGTCTACATTACACACAAATGATGCGGCCACTTCCCTTCCCCGCTTAATTGATATGGGCGTTGAACCGTTCCTGGTCGCATCAACTGTTAATGTAATTATTGCCCAAAGGTTGGTTCGAAAAATTTGTGAAATGTGTAAAGCGCCATATAAAATTTCCACTTCAGAATTAATCAAGAATCTTCCAAAAGAAATGGTAACTAAACATTTTGGAGAAAAAATCGAGGTTGAATTTTTTAAGGGACAAGGCTGTAAAATTTGTCATTCAACAGGTTATTCCGGAAGAATTGGAATATTTGAAGTATTAGAGGTTACAAAAGACATAAGGAAATTAATTACCGAGAAAAGCGACTCTGATGTAATTGAGCAAAAAGCAATCAGCGAGGGGATGGTTACAATGCTTGAAGATGGCTTAGACAAGACAACACGAGGCGTTACAACTATAGAAGAGGTCCTAAGAGTTACCAAAGTAGAATTAGTATGAGGGGCTCTCCCCGCCGTGGCGGGGTGAAAAAATGAACATAAAATCTATTTCAATATCCAATTCTGAAAAATTAGGCTTGATTAGCAACTTCGCAACAATGCTTGAGGCAGGTCTATCAATCCTTGAGATCGTAGACTCCCTTCTTGAGGACTCAAAAGGAAATCAAAAGAAACTACTTGAGGTATTGCGGGAAGATCTCATGCAAGGCGTCCATATTTCGGCCTCTTTTGAAAAATTCCCTAAAATTTTTGACAAAGTCACTGTAAATCTTATAAAAGCGGCCGAGGAGGGAGGAACTCTGGATGTAACTCTTTTGGATCTAAAAGAAAATATTAGAATGGAAACAGAATTTAGGGATAAAATAAGGGCTGCATTAACTTACCCTGCCTTTATTCTTCTTGTATTTATTGGCGTTTTGCTCATGATCCTAACCGTGGTTATCCCTAAAATTTCGACAGTTTTTTTGCGTCTAAACGTTCCTCTCCCCTTGCCTACTCAAATCTTGATTTTATTGTCCGATCTAATTCTTAAACAAACCATTTTTCTTGTCTTGGGAGGAATAATTTTACTTATAGTATTTATTTTTATGTATATAAATCAAAAACATGTGTTCCTAAACATTCTTTTTTCCTTTCCACTTGTAGGAAGTCTTGCGAGGCAGATAGATCTTACACGTTTTTCACGAAATCTTTATATTCTTCTTAATGCCGGGATACCTATTACCACGGCGCTAGAATTAACACAGGAGATTGTTTTAAAGAAAGAAGTAGCACAGGCAATTATAAGGTCTCGCGATATGGTTCTATCAGGTAATAAATTATCTGAAGGACTTAAGGCAGCAAAAAATATTTTCCCGAGTATAATGATAAAAATTACCGAGGCGGGAGAAAAAAGCGGTTCCTTAGACAAATCCATGCAGGATGTATCGGAATATCTTGATTATCAGGTGTCAACAACTCTTAGGACTCTAATCTCTCTTCTTGAACCAATTATGCTGATTGTTGTGGGCATAATTGTAGGAGGAATGATGTTGGCAATTATTTCGCCAATTTATGGCCTGATTGGTCAGGTTGGACCACGATGAAGCGCGGAATCACTCTTATTGAAGTAATCATAGTTATCGGAATACTCATGACGCTTGCTGGCATGGCAAGCATCAGCTTCGTGCCTTTTAGAAGTGGGTCCATTTTAGGTACAGCTATAACAACCCTTATTTCAGACCTCTCCTCTCAACAGATTAAAGTTATGGCAGGCGACACGGAAGGACGTTCTACAAACGATAATTATGGAATCTATTTTGGAACTAATTCTTACACTCTCTTCCATGGTGACAATTTTGATCCAAACGATCCTTCAAACTTTACTATAAACTTGAACGAGGATTTACAAATCCAATCGACTTTTCCGTCCTCTCAGATTATTTTTTTAATTAAAAGTGGGGAAGTAACCTCATTTTCGGAAACACAAAATTCTATAACTTTAGAAGATACTGTTGCTCAGGACTCAAAAACCATAAATATAAATAGATATGGCGTAGTCACCTCTTTAAATTAAAAATTCATAATGCAAAATTCAAAATTACAATTCAAAAGTCAAAATTATAGCTTCTCTTTAAAAACTTTTAACTTTAAACTTTTAACTTTAAAATTGTGGCGAAGCCACAATGGACAGGCATTGGTGGAACTTCTGGTGGCTCTGGCCTTTGCCTCGCTTGTTTTGCCAGGACTCATAACAGGGCTTGTGGCATCACGAGAGGGAAAAGCGCAAAATGCGCAGAGACTTGAGGCAACGGGGCTTTTGCGTGAGGGTCAGGAAGCTTTACGTGTAATCCGCGAAACAAGCTGGTCGCAAGTTGAAACAAATGGAACTTATCATCCTCAAGGATCCGGGCCTTCATGGCAGCTTATCTCAGGAAGCGAAACAATTAACGGCTACGCGCGTCAAATCACGATAAGTGATGCTTACCGAGATTCTAATGGATATCTTGTCGAAAGCGGAACGCTTGATCCATCAACTAAAAAGAGCGTTATCACTGTTTCCTGGAATACTCCATACCCATCAGGGGTCACCTCGACCATGTATTTAACTCGTTATCTTAACAACACTATTTTTACGCAAACTTCAGAGTCCGATTTTAATTCGGGAACTCTATCGGGTACCATAGTTACAAACACCAATGGAGGCGAGGTCACTCTAGGCGCGGGAGGAGGCGGTGACTGGTGTAATCCTAATCAGTACATTGTCGAAGATCTTGATCTTCCCAAAAGTGGAGTAGCAAATGCCGTCTCGGCATATGAAGGCCGCATCTTGGCAGGAACAGGAGAAAACTCTTCCGGAGTATCCCTTGCCGATATTGCCGTCACAAATACCGATCCACCTGTCGCTACAATTTCGGGAACATTTAACGGTTATAAAACAAATGATGTTTATATAGAAGGTAATTATGGATATATAGGAACAGACACGAATTCTAAGGAGATAGTTATTATTAACATGGCTACCCTTCCATATTCCGAATCGGGATACTTTGATGCGTTCGGAAATACCGACACAAATAGTGTTTTTATAGTGGGCAACACCGGCTATATGACACAAGGGAATAGACTTAGAAATTTCAATCTTGCCACCTGTAGCGGAGGAAATCGAACTGGCTCTTGTCCCGCAATTGACCCGGATGGCGCGGCAATCTCTGCGACCGGAACGTCTGTTGTGGTTTCGGGAAATTATGCATTTGTCTCGATTGCGGGACACGTAAGAGAACTTGAGATTTTCAATATCTCAAACCCGGCCAGCATAACTCGAGTTGGATGGGCAGATGTAAATGGAGAGGCAGCAAGAGATGTTTACATGAACTCCGATGCGACAAGAGCCTATCTTGTTACAGATGCTTCATCCACACTGCCCGAATTTTTCATAATTAACACTACAAACAAAAATTGCAGTGATTGTCCGGATTTAGGCACTTATAATGCCGGGACTTCTGTTAATCTTAAAGCCGTTGAAATTGTACCCGGGAATCGGGCAGTTGTTATTGGACAGGGAGGCGAAGAATATCAGGTTATTGATATCTCAACAGAAGCAAGTCCTGTCAGATGCGGAGGAATGCAGATGAACTTTGGCATTAATGACAGCGCATCAGTTCTTGAAGCAGATGGAGACGCCTATTCATATATTGTCACCGGGGATGCTCCTTTGGAGCTCAAGGTTATTGAAGGCGGACCCGGAGGAGAATATACAACTTCAGGCACTTTTGTCTCAGGCCCTTTTGACGCAGGATCAAGTGTTGCCTACAACAGAATTATTCCTAATTTCATTGAGCCTTTGGGAACAAATTTGGAGCTTCAAGTAGCTGTGGCTTCCGATGTTGGTGGAAGCTGCACTAATTCCTCTTATTATTTTGTGGGGCCGGACGGAACTTCAAACACGTTCTTTGCAACCTCGTCTGCTATTCCTCTTCTTACAAACGCGCAAGGGTATGTTAATCCAGGACGCTGCTTTAAGTATAAAGCATATTTTTCTACCACCGATGTATATGCGGCACCAGTATTAAATGACGTTACTGTCAACTATTCACCATGATTTATCCAGCACCATTTTTATCTAAGCTTGAACTATGTTCTCCAAAACCAAAAAATGGTGCTGGATTTACACTTGTCGAACTCCTCCTATATATGGGTATTCTCTCGCTTTTTCTCCTGGTCCAAACTCAAATTTTTACATCAGTTCTCGGGGTACGGCTTGAATCGGAAGCAAACTCTCAAGTTTCGCAAGATTCCCGATTTATTATGGCCCGGCTTATCTATGATATAAATCGTGCGGAAAATATCGCAGTGCCCGCAACTCCCTCGGCTGTTACCGATTCCCTTGAGCTCATCATTGATGGAACATCAAACATATACTCTCTTTCTGCCGGAAATCTTTTAATCACGAATAGCCAAGGGTCCGATAACTTAAACAGTTTCGGGACAAGGATCTCAAACCTTTCCTTTAAGAAACTTGGGAATGTCGGCGGGAAAAATACTGTAACTATCTCTTTAACGCTAACAAGCGTTACCCAAAGAGAAGCGGGGCCTGAAACAAGAACAGTTCAAACAACTTCAGGATTAAGATGAAAAAAAATAGTGGGCAAACTCTTGTGTCTCTTATGATTTTTATGGTAACAGCCATAATAATTATAACAGCCGCTGTAGCCGTAATTATAATAAACAGCAAGACCACGAGTAAGCTATATCAGGGCATGGTTTCTTATGATGCCGCAGAAATAGGTATTGAAAATGCAATCATAAGACTCTTAAGAGACCCGAATTATACGGGGGAAACATTGAGTTTGGAAGATTACACTTTGGAAATTCAGGTATCGGGAGGGGGTGGGGCTCCATATATTATTACATCACAAGCCACGAATGGAAATTTTAAAAGAACAATTCAAGCGCAAGCATCATATAATGATAATATATTAACCATTTCCTCTTGGAAGGAACAGTAACGAGTAAAACAACATGAGATCGCAAGGAGTAATATTTCTTAGAAGAGACGGCTTTGATTTTTATGAAGATCGCGATGGCCGAATTTTAAATTTCCCCTTTTCGCAAGGCGTAGTATTTTCTTTAGAGATTATCAACCTCAAAGAGCTAAAGAATCAAATTAAGACTTTTGTTGAAACAAACAAACTTTCTCGGGCAGATTTAATGATTATTCTATTGGCAGACGTCTTATTCGAAAAAGATATTCAAGTTCAGGATCCAAATACTCAAGCCCAGGAGGTCCAGAAGTTTCTGGATATAATTCCCTTTGAGTCCATAAGCACTAAGATTCTCCCAATCCAACAAGGAGTAAGAGCTATAGCTGTAAATAAAAATCTTTTGGATGCGCTTAAGATCTCTTTTGAAGAGTTTGGCTTTTCAATTGAGGGAATGGTGCCGTATGAGTTTCTTGGCGAACTTTCTTCGGGAATAAATTCCGTAACTACAGAGACTTCAAAGACCATTATCAAGCAATTTGATTCTTTAAAGGAGGCAAGTTTTGAGTTTGAGAGAAATGAAAAGAAAACAGCCTCTCAAGTTGAATCACAAGTAGGCAAAAATAAACCCAAAAGCTTAAGGCTCTATATCATATTGGGTATTTTTGGCCTGCTTTTATTAATATTAATTTTCCTTATATTCACCGGGAGATAGTATAGGCTCTTGACAAGTACTTGGGAATATGCTTATGATTAGTATGTAATGAAATCTGCCCGCCGCATTCAAGGATTCACCCAGCACCATTTTCGTCGTTGGGTGGAATATTGTAAAAATAGTGCTGGGTTCACCCTAATCGAACTCTTAGTCGTCATAGGTATTCTTGCTGTGCTTCTAGCAATCACGCTTATAGCAATTAACCCTGCACGGCAATTCTCTCAAGCAAATAACACAAAAAGAAGTAGCGATGTTAACGCAGTTCTTAACGCTGTCGGCCAATATGCGGCAGACAACCAGGGGAATCTCACTGCTCTGGGAATAACGGCAACAGCATCGGCAATTGCAGATACCGGAGTGAACATTTGTGATGATTTGGTTCCCCAATATATCGCAGCGCTTCCTGTTGATCCACTGACCAATAACGGTGACCCTATTGATCAGAGCGAATGTGCGGCAGCTTATGACACAGGATATACAATTTCTCAGAGCGCAACCGACAATAGAATTACAGTTAATGCCCCGGATGCAGAACTTGGAGCTACAATCTCAGTGACTCGCTAAACTTTAGAACCAACCACTTTTTTTCTCTTCTTTTTCAAACTCTTCTAAAAGCTGTTTTTGTTTTCCTCGAAGCTTAGTAGGAATATTAACCTTTACCCGCACATAATGATCTCCGCGGCCTTTGCCGACAAGATTTGGGACTCCATGTTCTCTCAAACGAATAAGCGCTCCCGGCTGGGTACCTTCCGGGATTTTAAGCTTAATTTGCCCATCGATAGTTTCAATATTGACTACGCCACCAAGCGCTGCTTGAGCCATAGGGATTCCTTTTTCTGTTATTATATCTTGCCCCTCTCTCACAAATTTTGCGTGGGGTCTTATATCAACAATTAAATCAAAGTCATCAAATCTAATCCTTGATCCATCACCAATTCCTCCCGGTATTTTAATCTTTTTTACCGCACCGTTTATGTTTACTTCTTTTTGAATGCCTTTTATTCCCTCCATAAAATCAATTGAAATTGAATAAGTGGGTTTACGCCGACCAAAAGGCGAGGCCCCTCCAAAAAACTGCTCGAATATCTCAAAAGGATCAGTAAACCCGCCGAAATCGAAACCCTGAGCTCCACCTCCGGTTGAATAAGTGTATGTGAATGGACCCTGTTGACGAAATCCACCGAATCCGCCGCCAAACGGTCCCTGCCGCGCCTTCGCGGAGCCGAAGGGGCCACCCGCAAAAGCAGACGGTCCAAATTGATCATACTGCTGCCTTTTCGAAAGGTCCGAAAGAATTTCATAGGCGTGATTTATTTCTTTGAATTTCTCTTCAGCTTCCTTTGTTTTATTACGATCCGGATGATATTGAAGAGCCAGTTTTCGATATGCCTTCTTAATTTCATCGGGTTTAGCCGATTTTGAAACGCCCAAAATCTGGTAATAATCCTTTTCTGTCATAGGGTATTTTAGCAAAAGTTGAGGCCGTTTGCTAGTGGAACGCAATGGATCCTTCGGTCGCAACACGCGGGTTCAGAGATCCCTCGCCTCTTAGACCGAGACTCGGGATAATCCGCCACTGGCGGATTAGTTTGGCTCGCATACTAAACTCCCTATTTTGATACTTCCCGGGAGAGGTTTTTTGGCAGGTGTTGATTCGCGGCAGGTGTAGGTTTGAATAGGTGTCGGTGAGGGACTAGTTTGCCGTGTGATAGATAGCGTTGGGGTTGTCTGGATTACGGTCGGTGTTATTTGAATAGGAGTTGGGGATGGAGCTTGTTCTCCTATTGTTGTTGGAGTGAGTATGGATGGAGGTAGAAAGAAAAACACCCGAATTTGTCGCGTGTTATTAGTGATTGTGAAAGCCCCGGCTGTAGCACGAATTTGTCCGCCGATTATCAGATTCACTGAATAACTACCCACCGCAACATTGGGAAAACTAAATATTCCGGATGTATCTGTTAACGTAGAAAGTGCTTGCATGCCCGAAGTTGTGATTTGGGCGCCTGAATACCCGCTTTCTCCCGCGTCCCATGCCTTATTTCCGTTTGCATCAATAAACACTCCCCCATATATTTCATGCACAACTTGGGAAGGGGTGGGAGAAAGCGTAATGGTAGGCATTCCAGTAGGAGAAGCGCCCGTAGGCACTGGACTGATATTTAGGCACGTTGTCAATGCTTTGTAAGCATTAAGCCTTGGCCCGATAGGTTTATCCGTATTAATGGGATCTGCTCCCCTCACAAGACAACTCTCAACCTGGGCGCTAGATAGCGAAGAGTTGGCAGCAAGAAGCAGCGCCGCTACTCCCGCGACATGAGGCGCTGCCATTGATGTTCCGTTTCTTGATTTGTAAGAGTTACCGGGTGAGAGCGAGTAGATTCCTACCCCCGGTGCTGCTATATCTACAACGCTTCCCCAATTAGAAAAACTTGCTCTGCCATCCGATGAGGTCGTAGCTCCAACGGCTATAACGCCGCTACAAGATGCGGGGCTATAATTTTGGGCATTAACATTATTGTTTCCTGCAGCCACAACAATTATAGAGCCCCGTGACATGGCATAGTTGATAACATTTTGATAACTTCCAGAACAAGAGCTGCTTTGGCCAAAACTTAAATTTATTATATTTGCACGATTGTCCGAAGCGTAAACCACTCCATCAACTATATCCTGAGTCGTTCCTCTACCATCTTTTCCTATTGTCTTTACGGCCATTAGAGTTATGTTCCAATTTACTCCCGCAATTCCAATATTATTATCGGTAGCAGCTCCTATTGTCCCTGCAACATGCGTACCATGCCCGTGATCATCCATAGGATCCGAATCCCTTTCTTTTGGGCTTGAACAGCTGTCGTTTGATGAATAAAGATCACATGTTGAAAAATCTTTTCCTTTTATGATGTTTCTCCCAACAAAATCTTGATGGTTATAATCAATTCCCGTATCAACAACTGCAACAATTACTGAATTTGACCCCTGAGAAATATCCCAAGCCTTCTGCATTTGAATTTTTTCAAGACCCCAAAGCTGCCCGAGAAAGGGATCATTCGGACTAGCTTGGACTTCCACAAGATAATTCGGTTCAACCCCTACTAGCTCTCTCAAGTCCGTAAGCTCTTGTCCTGCTTTTTTAATGTCTGTCCCCTTTTTAAACGTAAGTAAATAATAGTTTCTAAGCAAGGGGTCCTCACTTTCAAAGGCTTTCTTCTGAGAGACAACTCCAAGTTCTTTGAACTTTTTTTCGATTCTCGCAAGCTCTTCCTCTGTGTAAGATGCTTTAAGCTTTACAATCAATTCGTCTGGAACATAGGGTGCCGTGAGGGAAAAAGTTTTTTGACCCTTTGTTTTCTCAAGATCTTTGATTGATTCCTTAAGTCCCAGAGCGGAAATAGCAAAAAAAACCAAGGGGATAAAAAGGATAATTACGATAATAATCGTTACTGTGATTACAAGTAGTCTCTTCCTTTTAAAATCGGGGTCATCTGTCGAGATAACTTTGCCAAACAGATTCTCGAAATATTTCTTTACCGAATCCATAATTATCTTACACGTTCTTCTGCATCTGCGTGCCGTCTGCGGGAGGTTCATGCGGGACTGGCGGGGAAGAAGAAGGCGGTTCTTGCGGTTTAACAGGCGGCATCATGCCGTCATTGTCAAAGCCATAAACAGGCTCTTTCCCATTGGTTTGACTTTCTTGTTCAGTTTTTGATTCGCTAGTAACTTTTTGAACCTGAGTTTTTGAGAAGATAAATTCGTTTTTTTGTTCATCAAAGTCTATGAGGATTGTGTCTCCGGCAACATAATTCTTCCCAATGATCTCAAGAGAGATTGGGTTTTCAATTACGGTTTGAATCAAGCGCCTCAAAGGTCTTGCTCCATAAATTGGGTCATACCCTTCCTTAGCAAGTTGATTCAACGCCTTCTCAGTAATTTCAAGATCAAATTTTTGATCTCGAAGGAGCTTTCTTGTTTTCTCAATCCCAAGTTTTGCGATCAAGATCATATCGCGTGGGTTCAAAGGTTTAAATACTACCAATTCATCAAATCGATTAAGAAGTTCGGGTCTGAAGAATTTATGCAGTTCGTCGAGGAGAATTTTGGTTACTTCCGCAAATTTTTTCTCAAATTCTTGAGCTTGTTTACCCTGAGCATCGTCGAAGGACTTATCCTCTCCGCTTGGATTTTTGGCATTTGTCGAGTCTCCATTCGGTAGAGAGGCGTCTCTAGTTTGACTTAATTGTTCCTGAATGATCTTGCTTCCTATATTTGATGTTGCAATAATAACTGTGTTTTTAAACGATATAGTGTTCCCCTTGTTATCTGTCAGCCTTCCGTCCTCAAGAAGCTGAAGAAGAATATTGAAAACGTCAGGATGCGCCTTCTCAACCTCATCAAGCAAAACTATAGAATAAGGTTTTGTCCGGACAGCTTCCGTGAGCTGCCCTCCTTCTTCATATCCAACATATCCAGGTGGCGCGCCTATTAATTTTGCCACTTCATGTTTTTCCATATATTCACTCATATCAAGCCTGATCATTGCCTCTTCTTTACCAAACAAAATCTCTGCCATGGCTTTTGCAAGTTCGGTTTTTCCGACTCCCGTTGGCCCAAGAAAGATGAATGAGGCTATCGGCCTTCCGGCGGCAGACAGCCCTATTCTCCCTCTCCTTATTGCCTCGGCAATTGCCACCACTGCTTCTTCTTGATTAATAAATCTTTTGTGAATCAACTCTTCAAGGTGAATCAACTTCTGACTTTCATCTTCTGTTAGTTTTGTTATGGGTATGCCTGTCCATGCGGAAACTACTTTTTCTATATCCTCTTTTTTAACTTCATTATCCGCTCTTTTGCCCTCGGAGCGCGTAAGCTTCACTTCAGCTCCCGCCTCATCCAATAGATCTACTGCCTTGTCAGGAAGAAATCTTTCTCCAACGTATTTTTTTGAGAGGTGAACTGCCGACTCAAGAGCTTCTTTTGAGAAAGTGACATTGTGGAATTTTTCATATTTTGGTTGAAGTACTTTGAGCATCTCGATTGCCGCTTCCTCAGACGGTTCCTCTGCCAGAATTGGTTGAAATCTTCTTTCAAATGCTTTATCTTTTTCAAAATACTTTCTGTATTCTGCCGTTGTAGTGGTTCCGATTAATTGAATCTGGCCGCGAGCAAGATATGGCTTTATTATATTCGAAGCGTCCATTGAGCCCTCTGTGTCGCCTGCTCCAATTAAAGAATGAATTTCGTCAATAAAAAGTATCAGTTGTCCGCTTGACGCTTGCGCTTCTTTAATTACCGCTCGGAATCTTTCTTCAAATTCACCGCGATGAGCCGCACCGGCGATTAAAGAGGCCATATCAAGCTGCATAATCTTGCGTCCTGAAAGGTCTTTGGGAACCTTCTCATCAACTATCTTTTGAGCAAGTCCTTCAACAATCGCCGTCTTCCCAACTCCCGCCTCTCCAATGATGATGGGGTTGTTCTTTGTTCTTCTCAAAAGTATATGTATAAGTCTTTCAATCTCGCGATCCCGGCCGGCCACGGGATCAAGTCTTCCTTCGTGCGCCTCGACGGTCAAATCAATGCTGTATTTTTCAATCATTGATTTGTGGGCGAGTACATAGCCTGTACTCTTTGATAATTTCTCTTCAACGCCTGCTTTATCTATCCCTTTTGATTTCAGAAGGTCCGCTGTTTGTGTGGCTTGAAAGACAGCAAGTAATATATCCTCAGGGCTAATAAAGCTTGCGCCTCTCTGTTTTGCTGTCCCATATGCTTCTTCAAGAATTTCTTTTGAACCGTCACTTAATGTCGGCTGGCCGAAAAAATTTCCTTTTTCTTGTCTACCTTCAATTTCTTGCGAAACTTTGGCCCCATCAACTCCGAATTGCTCAAGAACCTTAAATATTTCTCCATCATAAATGAGGCCATAAAGAAGATGCATGGGTTCGATAAGCTGTTGTCCGTTTTTCTTGGCTAATTGCTGTGCTTGATTTAAAACTTGGGTGGCGCGGGGATCAAGACGCGATAAGGCTGTAATATTTTCCCTACTTTGGGGATTTGCTACGATGCTTTTATTGCTTTGTTCCGAAGGTTCTGAAGGCACATTTGGAGCCGCGACTTTTATAGATTCTGAAACTTTTGTAGCATCACCGAACAAATCTCCGCCACTGTTTTGCTCTATTTTAACCTCGGCGCCCGTAACTTGAGTCTCGCCAGTTGCCTCATCCTCTGATCTTACTGTTTTTCTTGAATTAAATAAATTTCCAAACATAATTTTAGTTTATAAAGTTCAACTTTAAGAACTTTACAAACTTTACGAACCTTACAAACTATTTAATTATATTCATATCTGTCCTTTCTTATCAACAGCGCCTTTGTCTGCCTCTCCCTTATCAAACGCTTCACCTGCTTCTTTTGTGTTATCAGGATTTTCTTTTGGTTCTTCAACATTTGCTTCTTCTGCCATTTCTTTTTTTTCTTCTTTTTTCCTTGCAACAGCACTGATTTTTGTCTCCTCCTCCTCGCGTTTGCGCAACAACTCTTCAAGTACTGATTTACCTGCTTGCATCTTTGCCTTAAGGTATGCAGTCACTTCTGATTTTGAGAATCCTCCTATTAAAAGGAATGGCAAAATATTTGCGACCATTTCCATTCCCTCATTAACTTTAGCTTGATCGGAGGATGTAAGAAGTACTATTGCCTGATTTACGCGATCTATATCGTTTTTTATCCAGGTTTCCCTGTCTGCTTCTTGTCCTGAAAGATCTTTTGGCGGCGAAAGTTGATGGTAATTTTCTGTCCAAAGCTTTCTTACCTCTTCGTAATCCTCAACGCTTACTTGCTGAACTTTGTTAACAATAGGCAGAACTTCATGAGGTCTCACGACACCATGCGGGCCAGCTAAAGGCGTGCCCGCTCCTGCTGCTTTCTCTCTCTTTTCCCGGGTTAATAGCTCTTCAATAAGTGCCGCCTCTCGAGTTGCTCTCTGATCTCCTACAATCTCTGCTTTACTGATTTTCTCGCTTGTTTCAAGTATAGATGAGGCAAGAGTATTTCCTTTTTCTTTTTCATGTATTAGTTGCTCTCTTAGGCTAACGAACTTCTCTTTCTCGGCGGGTAAAGTAGCTTTTTCAGGATTTGCAACCATCGAAAGAGCGTGACTCATATTATTAATTTGTTCTTGCCTTGATTGAATACCTGTCGTTGAAATCTGTGAAGTGTTAAGGATATTCGTTGCAAGATTCTGAACACTTGAACTTGTTACCTGTGTTGCATTAATAATAGATGTTGCAATTGGATTTCCTTTCTGTTTTTGCTCAAGAAGTTTCTGTCTGACAGTTGTAAATTTCTCGCGTTCAGTTACTGTTGAAACGCTCGCCGGATTGGCAATTTTTTGAAGCGTAGTATGGAAGGTTGAAACCTCACTTCTCTTTGAGATGTCACTTGAAATACTTGAAACCTCATATCTTGCAATATCGCGCATCCTGGGTATCGAAAGATCTGTAAGTCTTAAAATGTCAGCACTTTCTTGGACGCTGGCTTGAATTGTTGCATGAAACTTTACCGGTTCAACTGCCACGCCAGCGCCTTTTCGGAGGAAAGGAAGAGCTCTTGCTACTCCGGTTGGCGCGAGCGATCCGGGAGGTGCCGGAGGTGGAGCGGAAGGACCTCCTTTTGATGGCGATAAGAAATTAAGGTTTCTATTCATAAACTGTTTTACAAAAATGCTGTTATCAAAAGAGAGCGACGCAAGATAATCAAGGAATATCTTAAGCAACAAAAATGGAAGTAATATTGCTACCCAAAGCATAAGAAGCGCAACAACATATAAAGCAAAAGTGTCACGAAGATTTACGGAATTGTTAATACCTATTGTTTGCCCCGGCCCTCCCAAGAGAATATTAATTGCCGTTGGATAAACAATTGTGCCTACTTGTGAAAAATCAAATGGCAGGGGAATTCCTGTTCTCCACATCACAACCAAACCTTTTAAAAAGACTGCGAAAAGCGGAGCATAAAAAAGCCATCTGAAAAATTCTCCAACCCAAATTTTGGCCGTGTTGCGAATAGGTCTGTAGAAGATAAGAAGGGGAAAGACAGGAGAAAGTATAATAAAAAACCACAAAATTATTTTTCTTACCAAAAGAAGACCTGTCATGACATAATAAGTAATTGCCGTTAGTCGAACAAGCAGCAAAGAAATAAACGCCGATTCTTCAAATTGAAGACCTACGCGTCTGAATCCAGTGAATGTTTCATAATCAAATCCAATATACAAAAGGTCTTGGGTGGAAATAAATCTATCTTCTACTCTTAGGAAAAAGTTCTGAATAATATCATTAATTTGATAGATAAATTGGACAATTGAAAAGGAGAGAGTTATAAGAATCACTATAAAAACAAATCTTGGGATGAAGCGCATAACAGTAATACTTTGCCCGCGAGTTATGATTAAAATAAAAGCGGTTGCAAGAATAAATAAGGCGAGCACGGCATATACTATGTTTCTAATCGTTATCCAAAACGGAATCAGGGGATTTTGGCCATTCACCAAAGTCAGCCATTGATAGTTTTGTAGTGCCCAGTCGAGAAATTGTCCTGAACGCGCACCGGTTTTACCTACAAAAGTTACTTCCTGGTCACTTACCCATCTCCCTTCAATCGATGAAGGGGTTGGGGTTTGAGCAGATGCGAAAGGGGCATAAAACAAACTTAAGAACAAAAGTGCAATTCCGAAAAGTATAGGGGCAAATAGTTTGGGCAGGAATAACTTCATATTTATCTAAAGCCCGGAATTCTTAATATTTCGCCTGTTACTATTTGAATAAATACAAATCCAAGCACGGCAAGTAGTAACCCTGCAAGCGAATAGAAAATAAAAGACTTGCCTGTTGCGAGACGCTCGGGATTACCCGCTGATGTCATTATGTGATATCCCCCTATTATCATAAAAAGCAGTGCTACCATCCCTATAAATCCGAGTCCTATTCCATAGAATCTTTCTACAAATCCGATTGGGTCAGTAGGAATACAACCTAAATCTGTCGGGATTTCACCGGTAGGACAGTCTGTCGGCATAGTAAAATCTCCTGTTAAAAAACAGGCTACTTTTTATCCTAGCAAATCAGGTGGAATCACACAAGAGGATCTAGTTGACGACTTCGCCTTCTTCTGCCTCGCCTTTTTTAGCTTTCGAATCTTCCTTTTTTTCTTCTGCCGAACCCTCTTCCTTCTGATCTTCTGAATTATCCGAACCTTCCGACTTAGCTGAGTTTTCGCCAGTTTCCGAACCTTTGTACATTGCTTCTCCTATCTTTGATAACGCATCTGAAAGCTCGCGGGTCTTTGATTCAATATCTTCTTTGTCGTCTTTTGATGTTGCCTCTCGAAGAACTTTTATCTTTTCTTCGATATCCTTTTTAGCATCTTCCGAAACTTTGTCGCCTGCGTCTTTTAATGATTTTTCTGCAGTAAATATAAGAGCATCGGCCGAATTTTTGGCATCCACAAGCTCCTTCTTTTTAGTATCCTCCTCACTATGCGCTTCTGCCTGTTTTGTCATTTCCTCAACCTCGTCTTTTGATAAACCTGTCGAACCTGTAATCTTAATACTTTGCTCCTTTCCTGTTGCTTTGTCTTGTGCTGTGACCGAAAGAATTCCGGAGGCGTCGATATCAAAGGTTACCTCAATTTGAGGGACACCGCGAGGAGCAGGCGGAATTCCGTCAAGAATAAAACGACCAAGAGACTTATTGTCGGCAGCCATTGGTCGCTCTCCCTGAACAACATGGATTTCAACCTGTGTTTGATTACCGGCTGCAGTTGAGAAAATCTGAGATTTCTTGGATGGAATTGTTGTGTTTCGCTCAATTAAGGGCGTCGCCACTCCTCCAAGAGTCTCTATACCCAAAGTTAGCGGAGTAACATCAAGAAGTAATACATCCTTTACCTCTCCGCCTAAAACTCCTGCCTGTACCGCTGCGCCAACTGCAACAACTTCATCAGGATTAACGCTTTTGTTAGGTTCTTTTCCAAAAAACTTCGTTACTTCATCAACAATCTTTGGCACTCTGGTCATACCGCCAACCAGAATGACTTCATCTATCTTATTCTTATCTATTCCCGCATCTTTTAATGCGGCTTCAACGGGTTTAAGCGTCTTTTGAATAAGAGGATCTACCAAGCTCTCAAGTTTTGCGCGAGTTAATTTCATGGTTAAATGCAATGGTCCTGCTGGGCCCTGTGTAATAAACGGTTGATTGATCTCAGCCTCGCTCGATGTTGAAAGCTCGATTTTTGCCTTTTCTGCCGCTTCTTTAAGTCGCTGAAGAGCCTGAGGATCGGACCGCAGGTCTATATTATTTTCTTTTTTGAATTCATCCGCAATATAATTGATTACCACCTGATCAAAATTGTCTCCCCCAAGATGAGTATCTCCATTAGTGGCTTTTACTTCATACACGCCTTCTCCTAGCTCTAAAATCGAAATGTCAAATGTTCCTCCCCCAAGATCATAAACTGCAATAGTATGGGCGTGTTTTTTATCTAAGCCGTAGGCCAGGGCTGCTGCTGTTGGTTCGTTAATGATTCGTAAAACCTCAAGTCCGGCAATTTCCCCTGCTTGCTTTGTTGCTTGACGCTGCGCATCATCAAAATAAGCAGGAACTGTAATTACTGCTTGAGTTACTTTATCTCCCAAATAATTTTCTGCGTCTTTCTTCATTTTCTGAAGTATCATTGATGAAATCTCCTGAGGTGTGTAAGTCTTTCCGTCAACCTCTACAACCGCCATTCCATCGCGGCCAGACTTTATCTCGTAAGGCAGGAATTTCTTATCTTCGTCAACGGACTTATCTTTAAAGCGACGCCCCATAAGCCTTTTAATCGAGTAAATTATCTTTTTGGGCTTCAAAACCATCTGACGCTTTGCCACATCCCCAACCACTCTGTCCACAGGATCTACCACCGAAGGGGTAACGTTGCGACCTTCAGCTGAAAAGATTACTTTGGGCGATCCTCCCTCCATAACCGCAACACATGAATTGGTTGTCCCCAGGTCTATGCCTATTATCTTCGACATTTTATCTCCTTTTTATTATATTAATGTTTTTTCTTGTTTATCACCAAGATTCTCGCTGATTTATAACTGATTTCCGCTGATTATTATATCCGCGGAAATCTCGCTATTAATCCGTGACAATCGTTTTTTTGCCTACTGTCACTTGGGCCGGTCTTAAAAGTTTACCATTTAGCATGTACCCAGGTCTTAATTCTTCCAAAACTTTGTTCTCTTCTCCATGTATTGTCGTAACTACTTCCATTTTTTCCGGATTAAACATTTCTCCTTCTGCATTAATTCTCTCTACTCCCACATCCTTGAAAGCGTCCTGAAGATGTTTAATGGTAATCCTTATTCCTTCGTCTGCTACATGTTTTTCTGCCAAAAATAGCGTATCAAAAGAAGGGATAAGTTTTATCAATAATTCCCGATTAGCAAACTTGACAAACTCGTGTTTCTCGTCTTCAAATCTCTTTTCTTGGTTCCTGTAATCTGCGACCGTCCTTTTCAACTGTTCTTCTAAATCTGCTATCCGCTGCAAAAGTTGCTCAACCTCTTTATTCTTTGTTTTTTTTACCTTTTTTGTCTCATCCATCTTACCATGTGGCAACTTCGCGGACCAAATTACCAAAATATCTGACAACCGGAATTACCAATTCATATTGCATTCTTGTAGGACCAACTACGCCTATCGTTCCTATGTGATGTCCTTTTGTTTCAAATCTTGTAAAAACAAAACCATAGGGCTTAAGAAGAGCCTCTTCAAAATCATCCTCAAGAAAAACTGAACATTCATCTTCTAGTCTTTGAAGAATTCTTTCAAAGTATGAGGCATTATCAAGAATACTTAAGAGATTTTTAGTTATATCAATGTCATAAAATTCAGGCATTTCTAAAATATTCGAATAGCCGGAATAATAAATATCTCCCTCATCAGTTGCTGCAACTGCTAAGGAATGGGTCTTTTGAGCAAGCTCATGTGTAGCCTCGCGCAAAAATCTTTCTCTTCCTTCCCGCAGGTCCCAAATCTTTTCCTTTGCTTCGACCTCTTCAGCCACAGACATCTCCTTTTCTTTCATTAATTCATTGATGTAGAATTTAATTGCCTTGCTTGTGGGGATTCGGCCCGCAGAAGAATGCGGTTTTGAAAGATAGCCAATTTTTGTCATCTCGGCCATTTCATTACGGATTGTGGCAGGAGATACCCCAAGATCATATTTTTTCTCAAGGGTCTCAGAACCCACAGGTTCTGCAGAATCAATATATTCTCGAATTATATTCTTAAGAATGTCTATTTGTCTTGGCGTCAAATCGTACATATTATGCTAATATTATGCAAACAATTATTCGTAGGATTCGCAATTAGCAAGATGATACCACGAGTGCTAACGGATGTCAAGAGATGGGGCTTAGGGTTTCGTTGGGGTTGGGGCAGCTCGTATGGTTATGGTTTGGGTCTTAGGCTTAAATTTACTAAAAACCACACCCTATTACCATACTGGCAGCACAAACTTAACCCTTTAACCATACCCTTTTAATCTGATACTCTTAATGTATGCGGTCGCAAAGGAAGTTTTTGCCGTTTTTGTATCTTTTTTTAGTGTCGCTTTTGCCGCTTGGCTTCTTTATCCTTTTAGTATCTCCCAAACAAGAATTCGAAGTTTTCAATTCTGTCATTCACCCAGTAATATTTTTATTGGCTTTAGTATTTATCTCTTCTTTTTTTCTCTTTTCATTTCTGTTTGTAAACACAAGGCGTGGAATTCTTGCCTCAATATTTATAATAGGGCTTTTGATCTTGAGGTTTTTTGAAATTCGAGGCGCCTTCCACATGCTTGTTCTTCTCACCATAATTTTACTAATAGAATTCCTCTACTCCAAACGCAAATAAAAACGAATTATGTCTAATCTAATTATCTAGATCATTAGACTACATTCGAAAAGTAAGAGCCCTTGATACTTTTGGTACTCTTGATACCCGTGGTACTCTTCCCATGAGGCTTGTTTAGCCTCATAGGCTCGGGTATAATTCATATATGAACAAGTTCTATATCACAAATGCGATCCCTTACGTGAATGCTGCCGCTCACGTGGGCCATGCTTTGGAATTTGTCCAATCTGATGCTATCGCGCGCTACCATAGATTAAAAGGTGAGGATGTTTTACTTTTGTGCGGCGGGGACGAGAATGCCTTAAAAAATGTACAAGCCGCAGAGGAAGCCGGAGTCCCTATTCAGGAATTTGTCGATCGTAATACTCAAGCCTTTTATGATCTCTCAAAGAAGCTAAATGTTCAATTTGATG
Source organism: Candidatus Levybacteria bacterium RIFCSPHIGHO2_02_FULL_40_18 (assembly GCA_001782235.1). Classification (GTDB taxonomy): domain Bacteria; phylum Patescibacteriota; class Microgenomatia; order Levybacterales; family GWA1-39-11; genus GWA1-39-11. The sequence goes on along the minus strand of MFOC01000007.1, from coordinate 192,520 downwards.
TCTGGCAAAAGGGAAGTGATAAGAAAACCCACTACCCCTCAAGCCAAAAACTCTGGGAATTGTGCGATAAGGCCGGCGATATCTATAAAAAACCATATAAAGGTCTCTATTGTGTAGGATGTGAGGTATTTTATACAAAAGACGAATTAAACAAAAAAGGCGAATGCTACGAGCATCCTGGCAAAAAGCTTGAGGAGGTTTCTGAGGAGAATTATTTTTTTAAACTCTCTTCCTATCAGGATAAGTTATTAAAACTAATCGAGTCGGACGAATATAAAATAATTCCTGAATTTAGAAAGAACGAAATGCTCTCTTTAATAAAATCCGGTCTTTCGGACTTTAGCATTTCTCGAACAAATGAGAGGGCCAAAAATTGGGGAGTACCCGTTCCGGGCGATGATTCACAGCGTATATATGTTTGGTTTGATGCTTTAAACATTTATCAAAGCGGTATAGGATTCGGCCGGGACGATGAAAAATACAAAAAGTGGTGGCCGGCGGATGTTCACGTAATCGGTAAGGGCATTATCCGATTTCACGCTATTTACTGGCCGGCAATCTTACTTTCCGCTGGGCTCCCTTTGCCTAAAACTCTTTTTGTTCATGAGTACTTTACTGTCAACGGACAAAAGATGTCAAAAACGCTCGGGAATATTATTGATCCAACGCCGCTTGTTGAGAAATATGGGGCTGATCCGCTTCGCTACTATTTTCTTGCCAAATTTTCGCCTTTCCAAGATGGTGATTTTTCGGAAGATAAATTCCGCGAAGTTTATAACGCAGATCTTGCCAATGGGTTAGGGAATTTGGTGGCAAGAGTTGCAAAGCTTTGCGAGAAGGAAAATTTTGAAGCGCCTGATACTTATAAAGTTTGGTGCGCGGATGTCGATAAATCTTTTGAAGAATTCAAATTCAATGAAGGTTTACGGGGAATTTGGCAATTAATTGCTGAGGCAGATCAATTAATAAACGCTCGCGAACCTTGGAAGCTGGCGGGCGAAGAACTTTCGAAGGTATTAAAAGATCTAGTCAAAAGAGTCCAAGAGATTGGATACAACCTTAGGCCGTTTCTTCCCGAAACCGCCGAAAAGATTCTTCCGCAATTCTCGGGAAAAATTAAGTCCGCCCCCCCTCTCTTCCCCCGCCTCCAATAAAGTCTTTCAAAAAATTTGTCATTTCGAAGCGAAGTGCATGAGCAATGAGCGAACGCATCAGGGGGAGACCCGCCGAACTGGCGGAGGGGGAGGTTTTCCCCCGATAAGCGAGCGATATTGCGAAAGCTCGGAGCAAGACATGATCAAAATTTTTTTGAAAGACTGATTATATTCTGTTATTATTAACGTTAATGAAAAGAAGAATTCTTCTTGTTGTTGCGATTATTTTAATTCTTGCCGGAATGTTTCTTTTGGTTAGGATTGCGGCAAATACGCTTGTGCCTGCCGGAAAAGGAGCCCTTCAAGTCACATCGAATATAAAGGCGCAGGTTTTTCTTGATAATAAACCATTAGGACAAACTCCTTTATGTCGTTGTGAGCAACACGATACGCTAAATGCAGGAGTATACGAATTAAAAATAGTGCCAGATGATAAAAATGTTGAACCGTTTATGTCGCGCGTTAGAATAAATTCCGGAGTATTAACGGCAGTTGAGCGAACTTTTTTGCCAGGGGCATATGCCTCCTCATATATTTTGGCGCTTGAAAAAACCAATTCGAGCGACCCGCAACTTTTTGTTGCGTCTATCCCTGATGGCGCGCTTGTTTCAATTGATGGAAGGGAAGAAGGAATTACGCCTCTTTCGCAAAACTCTATTTCTCCTTCAGAACACGAAATAGAAATTCAAAAGCAGGGCTTTTCAAAAAAGACAGTAAGAGTAAGAGCGGTTCCCTCTTATAAGCTGGTTCTTAATGTGATATTGGGAACGCAAGGTACAGCCGATGAAACCTTAGAACCTACGTCCACACCCTCCGGGGCAGAGTCCCTCCGGGGCGGCGCCCCGATACCCTCCCCAACAGAAGCAAATCAACCGCAAGTAACAATCAAAAATACGCCCGTAGGATTTTTAAGAGTGAGAGAAAACCCTTCAACTGCATCACAGGAGATTAGTCGCGTAAATCCCGGAGAATCTTATCTTTTTGTTGATGAAAATGCAAGCTGGTTTCAAATAGAACTTGAGGACGGAACGCTCGGCTGGGTGAGCAAACAATATGCGAGCCTCGAACAGGCTACGGAATAAAATAAATAATGACTATTACGAGAAGTCCCCAAATTATAACTGAGGCAAGTAAAGACCTATCCGACAAAAGGACGCGATCAGGGCTTTCCCCTTCCTGTTTTTCATAAATATCCTGAAGATATCGCATCAGACCATAAACTACGGGAATAATAGTCACCATTAGCCATTTTCTTTGAAGATAATATGGTAGAACATCTGGGAAAAAATCAATACTTAATCTTGGACCTTGAGGATTTTCAAGGAACGTAAAGAACGAATAGAAAATAAAAGTTGATGTAGCAAATATGATAATAAAGGCAGCGAGCAAAGGCTCAGAGTAATGAGAAAGGCTTTGCCTAATTTCTGCTGCCCGTACGCCTGCATAGTTTGCCAGAAGCGTAAGTTCAGACCGTCGTTTTCCAATTGCCAAAAACATGGAAAGCGAAATTGTGGTCAAGAGTAGCCAAACCGAAAGATGATATCCGGTTATCATCTCCCCGGCATAAACTCGCAAAATGTAACCAGCCGCAATGAAAAAAATGTCAAATATCTCAATTGACTTAAAGACAAAAGAATATAACATTTGAAGAGCAAGATAAAGAAGCGAAATTAAGAAAAACCCATCGCCCACCCCTCTTGCAATAAAAAGAGCTAAAGCAAGTATTGCTATAAATATTATCGTTGCCTCGCGAACGCTTACTTTATCGCTTGCAATAGGTCTTGCTTTTTTAAAAGGATGAAGCCTGTCTTTTTTTAAATCCAAGATATCGTTTATAATGTACGTTGATGATACAAGTAAACAAAAGGAGATAAACCCTAAAAAAACTTGTATCAATGGGCCTATTTCAAACAGTTGACCTCCAAAAACAAGCGCTGTGAAAAGGGCGAAATTTTTGATCCACTGCCTAGGCCTAAGCAATTTTAAGATATAATAGTAATGTTTGATCATTGTTCTTCTTTCATCTTTCCAAAAAGTTTAAGAGATGAAATAAAAGCACCAACAAAAACAACTACCAGAATTATAGCAAAAAGCTTTCCGCGGCTTGAGAGAGTTAATGCAAAAAGTCCTAAGAGAAGCGACATCAGCCAATAAAATAACGCAATTAGCTGTTGACTCGCGCCTTGTGCAAGAAGCAAATGATGAAGATGTCCTTTGTCATGCCAGAACGGAGATTTGCGGGATAAGATTCTTCTTGTTATCGTAAAAAGCGCGTCGGCAGTAGGAACCCCCATGACAAGAATCGCAGTGGCAAGTTTTACGCTTGACATAATAGAAACTACGCCCAGCATAAAACCAAGAATCGTTGCGCTGTATCCCGGAAAAATTTTTGCAGGGTAGAAATTGTAAAAAAGAAAACCTAGGGCCGCTCCTCCTATAATAAAAGACAATTGCGATGTATAAATATTATTTTGGGTGATTATTGGAAACCTCAAGGATGCTATGCCTATAATAATTGCCGAGATTACGGCGATTCCGGGCATCTGTCCATCTACTCCTTTACTCCAGTTAAGCATATTCATAACCCAAACAATCCAGATTATTGCAAGAAGACTTCCGGCGGTAATAGTAATACCTAGGAACTGATAAGAGAAATTTGTAAAATCTAAAATTCCTCCCAAAGGGTTTGTTATAAAAGGAACCTCAACGCCTGCCAAAACGATAATGCTTGCGCAAAATATGTTTCCTGCAAAGCGGATATATGGCGAAAGATCAAATTTATCGTCGAGAATTCCGATCGCAACAACAAGCGCTCCCGCCGCAATTATTGATAAAAAGATTCTATCGTCGGGTAAAAACAAGATCATGGCAGCGATTATTGAGAGGAAAATGGGGATTCCACCTGCGCGAGGAAGAGGCTTTTTATGAATAATTGCCGGGTGCTGGTGAGTTTTTGGATCATCTATTAATTTAAATTTTCTCGCGAAACTAATTGTTATGGGAGTTAAGATCATTGAAAAGGCAAAGGCTATCGAAAATGGGAAAAGAAGTAACTCAAGCATATTAAAAAACTAAAAGCACTATTTGGATATACGCTAAAAATCCTAAAAGGATAAATAGAAATGCATTGAAAGAAAGAATTCTTGAGGCCAGAGTATTTGCTCTATAGTAAACTAAGCTAAGAAAATTATTAATAACAAAAACTATCGCAAGAACCAGCGGGATAATAAAAACTACCCAAGATTCGTAAAGACGCCCGACCCCCCAGGGCTGACTATTAAGAAACGGTATTAAAGGAGGAAGTCTATTAAAAGTTACTGAAAGTAAAATACATTGAAGAATTATTATGGCAAGAGAGGAATAAAATGAAATTCTTATTATATTGTCTGAAAGAATGAGGCTAAAATTTCCTCTCATAGATGTTTGTTCCCGCAATTCTATATTTCAATTCATAATTATCAAGGAATTGAAAAATCTCGGGACTTTCTTTTGTTTGAATTATATACTTTACTTTTTGTTTTTCAATCGCCCTTTTTGTTTCATCTATTGCATCGGGGTAGAATGTAATATGATAAGAAACGGTATATCTTCCCGGTGGAAGTTTTTCTGACAGTTTATAAACTTGAGGGTTATCACCCCATATAAATATTCCTTCGGAAGTATTTGTTTTTGTCTTTACAAAATTTGAAATTTCATAATCGCGCGGCGTTTTTTTATCAAAAAAAGCTTGATAGTCTTCAACTGATTTATTATTAAAAATAAATGATAGAAAATTTTCATAGTAAGGAATTGCCTTCCTAAAATTTAACCTAAAAACGCTTAATATTAATAATAGCATGACGATTAAAAGCGGCAGTGTTACCATTGAAAGTTTTTTATTCTCTATCATATAGCCAATAAATAGCGAGAAGGGCGCGATCGCGACAAGAAGATAGTGCGTGTAAGGCCGTTGAGAGAAAAATGCGTTAAAGATTGAAAATGCAAGCCAAATAAAAATTAATATTCCATTCTTCCCAAGATGTTCTCTGTATCTTACGACAAGAAGAAGCAAGAAAAGTAGTAGAAAAAGCTTAAGGTATAAAAATCCCATGGGGAATAGGAAAAAGTTTCCATACCCAACATAGCCCACATTTTGAGAAAATGTAGCGCGAAGAAAATCGACTAATACCTCAACGAATAAAAAATATAAAATAGTTACAATTATGGGAGCTATAAATCCTATAACTAAAACCGTTTCTTGTTCTAAACCGTTAATAATAGCTCTTATGTGGCGATGAATATTTTTTGCTGTTAAATGCATCTCCTCAAAGAATCTTAGGACAAAAAGGGCTATAAAAAGCGCTGCCATATCAAAAATCGCAACTGTTTTTGTTAGGAATGCAAAAGACATAAGAACTCCCGCCATGAACGTAAAAAGGAACCTATTTTTTGACCCCGATTTAATCGGGGTTGATGAAGATGCTACTACATAATAAAATGCTCCAATTACCGGAAGCAGCATAAAATTCTCAGCATTGGCAATATTTCCTTCAAGAACCGGTAAAGAGAACATCAAGGCAAAAAAAGCGGTTGAAAAGTAAATCGAGTACAGATTCTTAAAAATTTTTATTGCTAAATAATAGAAGACGACAATAGTGCCGATTCCAACTATTAGAGACGCGAGCCTAACATAAAATTGTTCGCCATTAAAAAGGGCGTAGATTAAATAAAGAATCGGAGGTTTATTGTCCCAAATCTCACTGTATAGAATTCTTCCTTGGCGAATAGCAGTACCAACCACTTGATATACCCCCTCATCTCCATACCAATAAGGTTCAAAGAGAGAGGGAAAGCGAAGTGCAGCAAAAAAAGTAACTATCCCCCCTAAAAATAACTCCGCCTGTTTCTTCATGACTTCTCAGTCACGCGATATTCAAGTCGCTTGCCTATTATTAATTGTATATGTGAAATTAGCGCAGGTAAAGAGGAAAGAAAAAATCCTGAGATTGGCATGAGAACAAATTCCAAAGGGAACAGGAATTGTCTAAATCGTGATGCACTGGCATATTTCTTTGATCTCATATCAAAATCAACATAGATTAAAACAAACAAAGCGAATAGACATAAAGTCAGGATAAATCCCGACATTCTTGGCAAACTATAACCAAGACTTGTTCTTGTGAATACAGGATTTAAGAAAACTATTAAGTTGGCTGAGATTGTGATGATATACCAGTTGACAGGCCATAAGATATGATCAAGTAAAACATTCCAAACTAAATATGTTTTTTTAAGGAATGGCGCTTCATGAACCAAGAGCCACCACTTTAAATACATGGCATCGTCTGAGATTCCCCATGACCACCGTCTTTCTTGATGATATTTATTAAGTAGCGATTTTATGTATGTCCCGGCTTTGGGAGAGTCCATAGAAGTTTTTAAAAATATTGGCTCAACATTAACTTTTCCACCTGTCTCAAAGAATGCTTTGAAAAAGATTCTATAATCTTCAGGAATCACATCTGTATCCCAATAGTCAATTTGTTTGAGTAACTTAAATGAGAGTGAATAAACAGAATTCGGAATAAGCCGCATCCCCTGTACGAGAAGCGAGATTCTCCATAAACTCCCAAAAAAAGAAAGGATCCTTATAAATGAAGGAATTTGCCAAAAATTATTGTAATAAACGTTTGCCGATTGCCAGAACGAATAATGAGGATCAGCGGATGTTAAAAATTGATAGGATAAATAGGAGAAAAATTGCTTGTCGAATATAGAATCTGCATCAACCGATGAAACCGTTAAGAAATTCATGCTGATATTTTTCTTTTCAAGAATCTCATTTGCAAATCGCGCAGCATATGCTTGGTTCGAAGATTTTCCTTTTACTTCTTCCGGGTTATCCGGGTGGAAGGTACAATAAACTCCCCCAAATTTATTTTTATATTCTGAAAGCAGAGCACTTGCTTTTTCAGCTGATTCTTTTTCTCTCTCTTCAAATGCAACAAAAACAAAAATATTTTTAACTGGAAAAGTCTGGTCCCCTATGCTTTCTATGGTTTCTTTTATTTTGGGATGCGATTCCTGATATGTAGGGATTATCACAGCATGTGCCATTTTTTTAAAATTTGGGAGAGCTTTTGCTCGCGCAAGCCAATCTACTTTTTCTGCCTCTTTTATTTTTCTTGAGGAAACTAATGCGCAGATTGCAAGATTGGCTGATTTATAAAGCCAGTACATATTGAAGAAGATAATGAAATAAGCAAGATACAATGGGAAAAATACTGCGCCCCAAAAAGGCATACTTATCATAAAGACTGCTGCCAAAGGCGGAATAACCTCAAGAAGTCTTATAGACTTTCTGGGATATCTTGCAAAAAATTTTGTGGCTAGTCTATGCATTTATCTTTTTGAAGACTCTCCTGACATTATTATCGACTATAGTCGCAAACTCAGAAAAACTCACGCTTTTTAAATTGGCTAAATACTGCCCTACGATTATAACATTTTTAGGCTCATTTCGCCGGCCGCGAAAAGGCATTGGCGTTAAGAACGGCGCGTCTGTCTCAACCAAAAGACGATCGAGAGGTGTTGATTTTGCAAGTTCGGAAAGTTCTACGGTCTCACCTTTTGCAATTCCTTTATAGGTTATATTCCCATCGAACCCAATGTAAAATCCCATTTCCAAAGCATCCTGCAGCACGTCAAACGTGCCCGCAAAACAATGAAACATCCCCGGCGGATCCTGAAATTTTGTTCGATATTCGGAAAGTATCGAAACAACATCTTCACCTGCTTGCCTGTTATGAATCTGGAGGGGAAGTTTTAATTCGATCGAGAGCTCAATCTGCTTCCGAAACGCATCTTTCTGAAGTTTTTTGTCAACGATTCCATTAGATTCATAATAATGGTAATCAAGCCCTGTCTCGCCGATTCCAATCACTTTTTCATCATGGGCAAGTTTGGTAATCTCCTCGAACCAATTCGACTGAATCTCACCCTCAAATTCGCGATCCGCTTTGTCAGCATTATGGGGGTGCACTCCTACAATCGCATACATTTCGCCAGCTGGCGAATCAAACTTGTGCGCAAGCTCAACAGCTTTTCTGCTTGATGGGATACTAGTCCCGGTATTAACAACTATTCGAACCCCGGCATCAAACGCCCTTTTGGCCACCTCATCGACATCCTTATCAAACACATGAAAATTCAAATGACAATGGGTATCTACCATAATCTAGGAACTAGTAACTAGATACTAGAAACTAGTTAAAAGAATTATATCTCAAGTAGTATAATAAGGCTATGATTTTGATATTTGTGACTTTTGAAAACCGTGAAGATGCAGAGAAGGTTTCTGATTATTTGATCAAAAACAAACTCGCGGCGTGCATTGAAACCTTTCCGGTTCAATCACATTATTATTGGAAAGGTGAAAAAATAAACACACAGGAGTTTTCGGGCATTATAAAAACAGATGATGGATATTTTAATAAGGTCCGAACGGCTCTCGAAAAAATTTTTCCCTACGAAATCCCCCAAATAATTGAGGTAAAAGCCGGGAATGTCAATAAGTCTTATCTTAGATGGCTCGAAGAATCGCTAAAATAATTGGAGATTGGAAAGTTTGAATTCAAGCCAAAAGCTAACAGCCAAGAGCTAAGAGCAAGATTAGTAGTCCATACCGCCCATTCCGCCTGGCATGCCGCCTCCTGGCGCTGGCTTCTCGGGTTCTGGGATATCTGTTATAAGCGCCTCTGTCGTTAAAACCATCATAGCAATAGATGCCGCGTTTTGAACGGCTGTACGTGTTACTTTTGCCGGGTCGATGATTCCGGCCGAAAGCATTGATCCATATTCCATTGTCATGACATTAAATCCGTAGTCATCAGTTTTTGCTGATTCGATTTTTGACAATACTATTCCGGGCTCTTCTCCGGCGTTTTTAACAATCCACCGTGCCGGCTCTGCTAATGCGTGATATAAGATATCAACCCCTCTTTTTTGATCGTCTTCCTTCAGGCTATCGGAAAGCTTTACGAGCGCAGGTCTTGCGCGAACTAATGTTACTCCTCCGCCGGGAACAACTCCCTCTTCAATTGCCGCTTTAGTTGCCGCGACTGCATCAATCACGCGTTCTTTCTTCTCCTTCATTTCAAGTTCGGTTGCAGCTCCTACATTAATTACTGCTGCTCCGCCTGAAAGTTTTGCGAGTCTCTCTTCGAGTTTTTCCCGATCAAATTCGGATGTTGATCTTTCAATTTCTTTTTTAATTTGAGCAATGCGATCATTTACGGCAGCCCTTGCGCCTTTACCGCCAATAATTTGAGTGGCTTCGTTTGTTGCTCGAATTTTTTCTGCTCTCCCACAATCCTCGATCTGAACACTTTCAAGTTTTCTCCCTGTGTCCTCCGAAATTACAGTCGCGCCGGTTAAAACTGCAATATCTTCAAGCATCTCTTTTCTCCTGTCTCCAAATCCAGGAGCTTTTACAGCTAAAACATTTACCATGCCGCGAAGCTTATTAACAACAAGCGTTGCCAAAGCCTCCCCCTCTATATCGTCGGCAATGATAACGAGGTTTTTTGAGACTTTTACAAAATTCTCAAGGAATGGGACTAAATCTTGAATTGAAGAAATCTTTTTGTCAGTTATTAATATATAGGCATCATCAATCTCCGCTTCCATCCTGTCAGGATTTGTCACAAAGTATGGGGAGGCGTAACCTTTATCAAACTCCATACCTTCTTTGTAGTCAATTGAGAACTCAAGACCTCGACCCTCCTCAACTGTTACAATTCCGTCTTTACCAACCTTATTGAGGGCCTCTGCAATGAGGGCGCCTATATTTTCATCTTGTGCAGAAATTGTTGCAACCTTTGCAACATCACCCTCTGCTACTTTCTTTGAGAGTTTTTTAATTTCCGAGAGGACCTCAGAAACTGCCTTTTCAAGACCGAGGCGCAAGATCATTGGATTTGCGCCTGCCGAAACTGCCTTAAAACCAGATGAGACTATATGTTGAGCAAGAAGGGTTGCCGTGGTTGTTCCGTCTCCTGCAACATCATTAGTTTTAGAGGCTGCCTCTTTAACAAGCTGTGCTCCCATGTTTTCAAATGGATCCGGAAGTTCTATTTCTTTTGCAACAGTTACACCATCATGCACTACATTTGGCGCGCCCCATTTTTTATCAAGCGCAACGTTGCGGCCTTTTGGACCAAGAGTGGTCACAACCGCGTTTGCGAGTTTATCTATTCCCTCTTTTAATTTTGTACGGGCTTCTTCCCCGTACTTTATCTGTTTAGCCATACTATAAATATAAAATCTTAAATATTAAAAATTAAATATACAAATCAAATATCAAATATTTAGCTATTTTGCTTCGATTCTCTTCTTTGTTTTGCCTCTCTTGCTTCTTTTGCCCAACTTCCTTCAATAGATAAACCTGTAATTACTGTAGGTCTTGTTCTCTTTGTCTGCATGTCTGCTGCTTCCGAAAAACTACCAACTGTCTGCAGTTTAACCCTTGGTGCTCTCGAAGCTGATTCTTTGCCTTTCATTTTTTATATTTGATATGTATTTTTGCTATTTTATATTTTATTTTTTATATTGCAATTGTTAGCTAACTATTGCAAGAATATCTTTCTCTTCAACAATCGTCCATTCTTCATTGCCTACTTTGATTTCATTTCCGCCCCATTTTTTGTACATTACTTTTTGTCCAACCTTGACAGTCATCTTACGAACTTCCCCTTTGGGAGTAACTTCGCCCTCACCAACTGCCATGACGAGTCCCATTTGGGGTTTTTCTTTTGCGGTTTCAGGCAAATAAATACCGCCAGAAGTTTTTTCTTCTGCCTCAAGCGGCCTTATCAAAACATTATTAAATAAAGGCTTTATATTAACTGTAGAGGTCTTTGCCATAATAGAAATCAATTAAGTATTTTAAAAAAAACTCCTAATTTTGTCAAGTGGCGTTGTTGACTGCTAATTATTGACTTATCCTATGAAATCTTCTACGCTATAATGGCATCATTGAATGAAAATTTTAACCAACAGGTATTTTATACTTGGGAATTTATTGTTGCTTTTGATAAGCATTCCCCTCACTCTCTTTTTTATTAAAAGACAACAAGAACTGCGAAGTCGTGCCGCTCCTTCTTCAAAACTCACCTTTAGTCCTGAAAATGTAAATACTTCAACTCAATGTCAAAATTTCAATGTTGATATCATGCTCGATCCCAGCTCTAATATTGTTTCTATAGTTGATTTTTACCTTAAATATGATCCTACCAAACTTGATGTCCTACAAATTAAAGAAAGTGATAGTTTTTCAACAGTAGTGAGACCGGTCAGCGTCTCAAGCGGAGAAGCAAATATGTCCGTCTCTGTTGGAGCAGATGTCACACGGGCCGTACAAGTAGTCTCAAAGGTTGCCACGGTTACCTTCCGTCCAAAAGCAGCAGGAAGCGCACAGATATCATTTGACTCGGAGAAATCTCGTGTTTTCTCTCTGGCGCCGGCTGATGAACCAACCGAAAATGTATTGTTTCAAGTCTCTACGGCAAATGTAACTATAGGGTCTGACGCCTGTACAACTGGCGGAACCGTCACACCTACTGTGACACCTACAGGAACCCAGCCAACTGGCACAATCTCACCAACAAGCGCACCCACTACTGTTCCAACAGGCACTGCAAATCAAGCACCTCTCTGTACAGAATTATCTGTAAGTCCTTCTGTCACAGGCAGCGCCCCTTTCTCAGTTTCCCTAACCGCCAAAGGCAATGATCCAGACGCAGCCGGAACCTTAACAAAAGCATCTTTTAACTTTGGCGATGGAAGTATTCAGGATATAACGGAGGGTCTTGGACAAAAATCCGCTACTATTCAAACTAATCATACATATCAGTCTGCGGGAACATTTGGCGCAACAGCGGTATTTACGGATAATGGAGGTAAGATTTCAACTGCATGTACTCAAACAATAACGGCAACAGCGGCAGGATCTGCTACGACCGCGCCCCCTCCGGGGCAGAGCCCCACCGGGGCGGCGCCAACGCCAACAGGCACATCATCCGGCCAGCTCACCCCAACAAGTACGCTAACATCCTCCCCTACAGCTGTTCCAACAACTGCTCCAACTGTTCCGCCGCCCGGGGAGGTAGCAAAAACTATTGGCATAATCGGGGCAATAATCCTGACAATAGTCGCCGGACTCGCCCTCCTAGCCCTTTAGGCGCAAAGTGTACATTTTTCGAAGACAACTGAAAATCGCTCAAGAAAAATATTACATATAGACTAAAGTGAATATGCGATTTTCATTTAGCGAAGGGAGGATAACATTAATAAACTAATAACTTACCGAGCGGGTCTGAGAAAAATGTACACGAGCGTCTAAGCTTTTAATACTGCTAGAAAGGCTTCTTTGGGGACATTGACTTGTCCTATTTTTTTCATTTTTTTCTTGCCCTTCTTTTGTGCCTCTAAAAGCTTGTCTTTGCGGGTTCTATCTCCGCCGTATAATTTAGCAGTTACATCTTTTTTAAATGGCATTATCCTTTCTGACGCAACAACACGTGAACCAATTTGGGCTCTGACAAAAACTTCAAACTGGTGTCTTGGAATTTCCAAGGATAAAGCTTTAACCATTCTTCGCGAGAAACTTTCTGTCTCGTTTTTATGAACTACGAATGACAACTCTGGAATTGTCTTATTGTTTACGGAAATATCGATTCGGGATAAATTCGATTCCCGAAAGTCTGCTACATCATAATCAAAAGAAGCAAAACCTGATGATAAGGTTTTTAATTTGTCATAAAAATCATAAATAACATTAGCCAAAGGCATTGTAAATTCTATTTTAGTCTGTGTGCCAAAATATGTTACGTTCGAACTTTCTCCCCGCCTCTTATGTATTAACTCAAGAATCGAACCAAGATATTCCTGCGGGGTATAAATCTCACCCAAAACATATGGCTCTTTTACTTCGTGATTTGCGAGATCAAAATCTTTTGGATTTGTAATGCTTTTGCCATCAACAATATATTCGATTGATGGCGGCGCAGCAAACACTTCAACCCCCTCCTCGCGCTCAATCCGCTCAATTAAAATTTGTGCATGTAAAAGCCCTAAAAATCCGCAGCGAAAACCGGGACCAAAAATATTTGATTGTTCGGGAGCAATCGAAAGTGCCGCATCATTGAGTTTTAGCCTATACAAAGCTTTTCTCAAATTTTGGAAATCGGAGATCGATGTAGGATAAATCGATAAATAAACGAAAGGTTTCTGCTCAATATATTTACCAAGAGAAGTCCCTTCGCCCTTTTCATTTAGAATCGTGTCCCCAACTTTTGCTTGAGTTATGTCTTTAATATTTGTAATAATAAAACCAACCTCACCGTTTACAAGTTCGACCGAATAAGAAAATAATGGCCTCATGTATCCAACCTCGTTTACGAGAGTTTTCGAACCGTCCGATGCAAAAGCAATTTTGTCGCCTTTTTTGATTCTTCCATTTTTTAAACGAACATAAATAACAATCCCTCGATGCTCATCGTAGATTGAGTCGAAAATAAGTGCTTGCGTTGGAGAATCCGAACTACCACCTGGGGCAGGAACTCTTTCGACAACTGTTCGAATTAATTCTTGGACCCCTTCACCGGTCTTGGCCGAAATTTTTAATATCGAATCTTTATCAAATCCAAAACTCGAAACAATTTCGTTCTCGACCTTTTCTATATTCGCAGTAGGTAAATCGATTTTATTTATTACAGGAATAATTGTAAGTCCAAGTTTTTTTGCAAAATTATAATTTGCAACTGTTTGGGCCTGTACTCCTTTTGTAGCATCGACCAAAAGTATCGCCCCTTCACACGCATAAAGTGTTCGAACAACTTCATAGGAAAAATCCACATGCCCCGGAGTGTCAATCAGGTTCAAAACGAAGGTTTGGTTTTGGGTTTGGTTGTGGCTACTAGTATGGTTTATGGGTGTGGTTGTAGGGCTTTTTTTACCCAATGACCCAACCCCCTCACTATACTGGCTGCCCAAACTTTTAACCTCTCCCCCAACCTTGTATTCCATCCTGACTGGTGCTAATTTAATTGTTATTCCGTGTTCCCTTGAAATTTCACTTGAATCGAGAAACTGTTCTTTTAGTTCTTCTTTTCGAACAGTCCCCGTTATCTCAAGCAGCCTATCCGCCAACGTAGACTTCCCATGATCCACATGCGCAATAATACAAAAATTCCGAATGTTAGATTGATTCACTTGTGGTGAGTCTTGTCGAACCATGTGGAAATTATATCAGAAACTTATTTCTTCGCGAGGGAGGCGTTCTGGAATAGGGTACTATACATCAATGCGTCTTCTGCCTGTTTCTTTTGATCGTGATCAAACATTATCTTCTCAAAATTTGAGAGAAGATTCCTAATATAGGGCTTAACTTTCCTGCTGTCAATTTCTTTCTTTCTCCTCAAAGCTTCTTCAAAAAAACGCTCAGCCATGCTATTTGATCCACGGAAGTATCCAAGCGCTACTCGCTTTAAATCAAGTGCCAGTGATGAAAGGGCAATTTTATTTTTGTCCATAAATTTCTTTAAAAAAGTATTTTGTCAGATCCTCAAATACCTTTCTTGTTTCAGGATTTTGAATTTCATTGCTAGTATTATTATCTCCCGGCCTTATGTTAATAAACGAATTACAATCAACTTCACCTGTTTCAAGATCAACTCCTCCTCCCCACAAATCTGACTCTCTTGATCCTTCATTTAAAAGAACTCTCTCCGACTCAAAATGACGATCACATCCTGCCGAACAAATCTTTTTGCTTACATCAATAACTGTTTTTATATAAACATCAAATTGTTCACTTAGCTTTTTTATTTCTTCTTTTGTATAGGGCTCACCTTTTGTAATAATCACCAACGATTATTATATCACCCCAAAAATTCCGTTTTGTTATATAAAAAACCAAAATCAAGTACGTCTCCAGCCGTTGGGGTAGTCTTTTCTTGCTTTTTGGCGGGCGGATTCCAAAATTTCTTCTTCACCAGGTCTCATATAGACTGTGTCTTGAATTTCTTGAACCTCACCTTTTACAAACCCTTTCCAAAACTCAAGTTGAAGTTGCCTTTCTCTCTCTTTACCTCTTTCCTGTAAAGTTTCGGCCGTATCTTCTTCAAAAATTGGAACATGAGAAATAGCAACTGTTGGCCCCTCATCGATTTGATTAGTTACGCGATGAATAATTACATTTGTCCCTTCGTTTCTCCCAGTCAATTTTGTAAACTCAAGCATTATCGCATACGGGCCTATTCCTCAGGTTTTCTCAGTTTCTTTTTTTGGACCCGGATGTTGATTGAAAATTCTATCCTCAAACTCATTTAAAACATTCTCAGGAATTATATTAAGAGTTCCGTTAAGTGAAATTACTGAGATTCGATATCTTTCAAATAGTCGTAAAAGTGCTTCACCATATGAATTTCGATTTTTAAATTTGGCTTTTTCAATTACTTCGACAGGAATTCTTAGAATTTCTGCTCGAGAAGTAGATGGGGTGTTTGAATGATCGGCAATAACCAATTCGAGACCGATACCTTCAAGCTTACCATCCATTATCTCTCGCCCCAGGAATTCCATTGTCGTCCCGCTCTCGCCGACCATACTCGCCATTCTTTCTCTCATCTTAAGTTTAGAGTCTTAGAACTATAAACAATATTTTTGGGTTTTACGATAACTTGTCTCTTGCCTTGTTCAACGTAACCTGCATCGATTGCTTTGAATTTATTTTTTTGAACAAGTCTTAAGGTTTTTTCGACGTCTTTTTTTGAGACAAAAATTGCGTAGTCCTGTCCCATATTATATGTTTCATACATTTCATAATCTGAAAGTCCCGCATGTTTTTGTATAAAAACAAATACTTCCTGAGGCTTAAATATTTTCTCAATAGTATAGGTAAATGCAGGTCTTGCTCGCATTATTTTACGAACTCCGTGACCGGTAATATTTGAAATATAGTGGATATCTACGTTTGTATCTTGCAAATCTTGAACTAATTTCGAGTAAATATTAGATTTTGTAAGTAGCGCCTCGCCATAAATCTTCCCATTTGAAAGTTTTGTTCCGTATCCGCCGTTTATTTTTTTTGCAACTGCTCGTGCAAGCGAAATACCATTCGCATTAATTCCGTTACTTTGTATGAGAACTATACGATCTCCAGGTCTTAATTTATTATCAGTTATTAAGTGTTTCTTTGAACGAATTATTCCGACAGCCGATCCACCAAATTCAGAAGCACCTTTAATCACAACTTGTTTAAGAGTTGCGGTTTCTCCTCCTCCCCACGAAACACCTGCAATGTCACAAGCTTTCTTCCATCCAGAAATTAAGTTTTTCATTAGTTCTTCATCGTAGAGCCACTCATTATTCTCAATCGCCCAATATGCGTGGAGCACAAGCGGTGTGGCTCCAACTGTTACTAAATCATTGATAATTGTGGCAACGGTATCGTATGCAATAATGTCGTAGTAGGTTTTTCCTGTTATTTTTCGCGTTCCGTCAGCAACTAAATTTTTAGTGCCTAAACCTTCAATAACAGATGCCATATAGACATCCCCTTGCTTCCAAACGTAAGCTGACTCTCCTCTTGAATCCGGCATTTCTTCAAAATTATGCTTGCGAAGATTGTTTGCGGTTAAGCGAGCAGCATTCTGAGCGAGTTTTTTTATTGGATCTTTTGTATCGTAATTATCTCCAACTTTGGAATATGTTATTTTTCTGTCTGCCATCCTAATTACTATTCCCTAGTCACTATTATCTAGTTTCTAGTATCTCCTTCAGCCGTTGAATTTGGGACCGCCGATGATTTCGTTTAGGCCCTTTAATATCTTATCCTTCTGTCCGAATTTCTTAAGAACGCGAATAACGTAATATGCTTCTTTTATATCCAAAAGCCACGTGAAGAAAATATAGGAAGCAAATCCTGCCGCCGAGGCAATTCCTGTCAAAGCCAATAAGCCGACTGTTCTTGTGGTATCAAATACCAATTGATCGAGGAGCTTGATAGGAATATAAAGTGCGGCGCCCATAACAATAGTTGAAATAATAATTTTGGCAGAGGAAACCATAATTTCTATTTTTGGCAGTTCAATTCTTTTATTTAACAAAAAGGCCATTAGAACCACTCCAACAATAGATGATGTTGAAAAAGAAAATGCCAAGAAATAAATCGGCAATTGATAGGTAAGTATAAAGAGGTAAGACAAGAAAATATTAATGGCAACAGTAATACTTGTAATTATGAACGGTGTTTTTGAATCTTTGAAAGCATAAAAAGCTCGCGAAAGAAGAGCAATTAATGCATTTGCAGTAATTGCGATTGCAAAATAAGCAAGTGTTAATCCTGTTTCTACCGTTGCCTCCCAGTCAAATCTTGACGCGCCATAAAAAAGCCTTACTAATGGAATCCTCAAGACTATTAAAAGTGCGCTGATGGGTAAAGTTAAATATAGAATTTGATTAAAAGAAGATGTTAAAATGGAAAGAAATTCACGTCTGTCTCCCGACTTTAAAGAGAGCGCCGGGAAAGAGGCTTGGGCAATTGATTGACCTAGTAGCAAAACTGGGGCCATAGCAAGTGTATGTGCCAGGTCAAAGATTACAAGCGACCTTGCTGATAAAAATGAAGCAAAAAAAACATTGGCTGTTGCTGCGATTTGAGAAATGATAACAGTTAGAGAACGGGGCACCATAAGTCGAAATAACTTGTCGATTCCCGGAGTAAGAGCGAAAGAAGGTGAAAACCTAAAACCGGTAACAGCAAGTAGTGGAAGTTGAATAAGAGAAAAAAATATAGCTCCAATTAAAACTCCTATAGTAGCTCCGTATATTCCAACCCCTAAGAAATGGGAGAAAATTATTAAGCCCAAAATTATCCCAAAATTATAGAATGCGCTGGCAAGACCCGGGATGACAAAATGCTGAAAAGATTGCAACATGGCAGTAAATATGGTTCCTAAAATAAAAAAAACTTGCGCGAGCTGAATAATTATCATTAGATTTGCCATAAGCCGCAATTCACTTTGAGAGAACCCAGGCGCAACAATACTTGCCAGTTGATAAGAAAAAACAATAATTACTGCCGAAACAAAGATGTAAAATACCAATCCCATTGTTATTAATGTTGAAGAGAATTCAAAACCTTCTTGCTTTTTATCGCGGGAAATAAAATCGGCAAAAATTGGTATAAAAGATGAGGAAAGAGCGCCTGCTATCACTACCTGGAAAACAAAATCGGGAATTCTGAACGCGGCAAAAAAGACTCCGAGCTCTTGTGAAGCTCCAAAAAGAGACACTAGCAATCTGTATTTTAAGATTCCCAGTATTTGAGAAAAAATTGTTGTTAAAATTATAAACGATGCCGCAGTAAAAATATTTGTTTGTTTTGATACGAAAGCGGTTAATCCTTTTTTTACAAGACTTGCTACCATTGTATTTACAAGTATATCATGCTAAAATTGCCCTGCCCAGATAGAAAAATAGATGATAATATCTGTCTAGGCGGGCCATGCGCTAGACTTGAAAAATGCCAGTAATAAAATCAGCAATTAAAAAATTAAGAAAGGATAGAAAGAGAGAAAAAGAGAATGATACTCTTCGTGCAAAGCTTGAAAGAGCGATTCGCACGGCAAGAAAATCCCCCGCAAAGACCAACGAGGCATATTCTGTTATTGATCGTGCCGTAAAGAGACACATAATCCACCAAAATAAGGCTGCGCGGCTTAAATCTTCCCTCTCAAAACTTGTTCATCCCGAGCGTAGTCGAGGGGCTAAACCAGCAAAGACTATTCGAAAGCCCACCGCGAAACTTAGAGCCGCAAAAAGTCCTAAAAGAAAAGTTAGCTCATCCAAAAAATAGGCTTTACAAACTAGCCGAAATTCCCTAAACTGGATTCATGGCGAATTCACCTCAAAGTGGTATTGTCATTCTGAGCCATAGGCGAAGAATCTTAGCCTTATATGAAACACTATTTTGTTTATATAATGACTAATTGGAATGATAAAGTTCTTTACGCGGGTGTTACAAATAATATATTAATTCGGACAGGACAGCATAAAGTTAAACTTATGAAAGGATTTACAGCTAAATATAATGTAAATAAACTAGTCTTTTTCGAAGAGTTCTCATATGTAAGAGACGCTATCGAAGCAGAAAAGAAAATAAAAGGCTGGACTAGGGCAAAGAAAATAAAACTAATCGAATCTAAAAATCCTAATTGGGAGGATCTCTCAAAGAAGCTGGAGTTTTATTCCGGTACGCTTTAGAAAAGATCCTTCACCCCGATAAAGCGGGGTTCAGGATAACATACAGAAAGGGAAATTATGGCGAATTCACCTCATGTGAAGATTAATCTTATTGGTAAAGCTCGCATTTCAGTGGCCGATAATTTTTTAAAGTGGACTGTAAATATTGGAAGAATCGTAATTGTCGTAACGGAATTAGTAGCTCTTACCGCTCTTATATACAGATTTACCATTGACAGGAAAATTATAGACCTGCATGATCAGATAAAAAAGTCTGAATTGTTTGTAAAAGCGCAAAGCGCAAAAGAAAAAGACTTCAGAAGCATTCAGGAGAGACTTTTGAATATAAAAGATACCGAAGAGGACACCCAAGCAAAAATTGAGATTATGAATCAAATTCTTGATTCTGTAGCAAAAGGTAATTTCTCATCAACTAACCTTACCGTAAGCCAACGCTCAATTAGTATTAATGGGGTTGCTTTTTCAATATTCCCGATAAATAACTTATTAGAAGCGCTTAAAGAAAATCCAAATGTTGTCTCATTGGCTTTAGACGATGTATCTTCTGCAACTTCCGGAGTCTCATTTAAACTAACCATAGAATTAAAACAGCGGTTAAAAGAAATTTAATATGAGAAGAATATCTATAATACAAGATCTTCTGAAAATATACTCAAGATATATTGAAGCTTTGTCTCTGGACCAAATGAAAAAGATTGTGGCATATCTTTATATAATCTTGACACTCTTTGCCTTTTCATTTTTTGGATTTTTTGCTATTGCTCCTACACTTTCGACAGTCGCAAATCTCAACAAACAATATGAAGACAACAAGCTTATACTTGATTCTTTGAATAAAAAACTCTCGAGCCTAACGCTTTTGGATTTTCAGTACAAAGAAATACAGCAGGATTTGGAAAATATTTATTCGGCAATTCCGCAAACTCCTCGTATTCCCTTTTTAACTCGTCAGCTTGAGAATATTGCAAAAGACTCGGGTGTTACTATTAAAAAATTAAATTTTGGGACTGTTGAATTGTATCCTAATATTAAAAATGAACCAATATACTCTTTTAATTTTACTGTTGATATTATTGGAGATCAACGAAGCGTTAATGCTTTTATCTCAAATATTATTGGCTTTGACAGAATTGTTGGGATAGATAAAATCTCGACGGGTAAAAATGCAGAAAATAACTATGAGGCATCAATAATAGGAAGAGTCTATTTTTCAGACAAGTAATATTTTTATGTTTAAAGGTCTTTTATATCTTGCACTATTAACAGCGGCGGTAGCTGCATCATGGATTGGTTTTTCCGTCTTTCATAATTATAGTACGTCGACAATTTCGTCTGACACGGGAATAATTATAACTCCGATACCGTCGGGCTTTGATCGAGAAACGATAGAAAAAATAAAGGCAAAAAAAGTAATTAGGGCAGACCTAACCGAAAATCTTGTGGAAATAAGTGAAATAAATGAGGCAACAGAAGCCGCACAAGAAGCAACAGGCGCAGAACAACAACCGGGAACGGGCTCTGCACAACAGCAACTTTAAATATGAAAAGAGGCTTATGGAATAAGAGGATGCCCACCTTACTTGCTTTTCTTCTACTTTTTATAAGCATTTGGGTAACGTCTTATTTGATTCAAACAGGGGTGATATTTACCGGACAAGCCACACCCGATAAAACCCCCCAGAATGTTAGAATAGCGAATATAACAGGCTCTTCTTTTACTGTAGCTTTTACTACAAATGGAAAAGCATCAAGCGGATTATCTGTTGAGGAGGTAGGGAAAAATCCATATCTGGTCCTCGATGATAGAGACAAAGAAACCGGAGGGCAAACTGAATTTTATTCTCACTATATTACTGTCTCAGATCTTTCTCCTCAAACTTCCTATAACTTCACTATAATTGCCGATGGGGAAACATATCAAAACGGTGACCAAAAGTATTTTGTTAGGACAGGACCAAAGTTAAATGAAGCCCCGTCTTCCCAAAAACCGATAGTGGGCAGAGGACTACTCCCTGATGGACAAGCGGCTCTTGATACAATTGTTGAACTTCAAATTCAAGGGGCTCAAAAGATTGTCGCCTTAACATCTGACGATGGGAAATTTACCATCCAAACCAATTCTATTAGAAAAGCGGACTTAAGTGGATACAGCAAGTTAGAACCTGAGACCCTTATAACTTTAACACTCAGAAGACAAGATCTCTCCTCTACTATTCAGACTCTTTTAAAGAATATAGAAACTCTTGCAGTTGCAAGTCTATCTCAAGATTATGATTTTACGGATGTAACCGAAGTTGAAATTTCCACAGAGTCATCGATTCTTCGTGCACCAACCCCTAAAATTATTCCCGGGACAATCAGAATTTCAACTCCAAGAGAAAATGAATCTTTTGTAGATTCCAAACCTCTTTTCCGCGGCACTGCATTGCCAAATCAGAAAGTGAGGATAAAAATTGAATCAGAGATAATAATTGACGAGGTAACGTCAGACAGTAATGGCGTTTGGACTTATAGGCCTCCATTGTCTATCCCCCCGGGCCAACATAAAATAACTATCGAAACAATTGATTCCTTTGGTGTTTCAAAAATTCTGACCCAAAACTTTGCCGTATTTGCCCAAGGGTCTCAGGTTGCAGAGTCTGCAACCCCATCTGCTACTCCTACTAAAACACCCACTCCCACAACGCCTAAACCAACGGCGACGCCGACAGTTGCTCCTGTTCTGTCGCCCATCGCAACGCCTACACTAACAAGTCTTCCCTCTATTACAGTCTCCCCGACGAAGATACCCGTCATCACTCCTGCCCCACCAGGAAATACATCATCGCTAATCTTAACAGTGATATCGGTCCTTTTAATTTTTGCCGGCTCCGCCCTCCTTTTTGTACTTTAGAAGGACTATAACCTTGAGCACAGCCGAAGGGCTTGTTTGTCCTCTAGAGAACATCTAAAATACCTTTATATGAAAATTGGAATTATTGGAGCGGGGTTTACGGGACTTTCAGCGGCATATTATTTGGCACAAAAAGGGTACGATGTTACAGTTTTCGAGAAGGATGAAAAACCAGGGGGTTTGGCAGTCGGATATCGCGAGAAGGAATGGGACTGGTCTTTGGAAAAACATTATCATCATTGGTTCACAAATGACAAAAGCGTTTTAAAACTGGCAAATGATATTAACCATAAAGTCATAATCCGACGTCCCAAAACGTCCTCCTTTGTTGATGGCGGAATTTTTCAACTCGACTCTCCTACGTCTCTTTTAAAATTCCCAAAAATTGGCTTTTTAGATAGAGTTCGAATGGGGGCGTCCCTTGCCGCTCTTCGTTACAATCCCGTATGGCGCCCTCTTGAGCGATTTCGCGCGCAAAGCTATCTTGAACTATCAATGGGGAAAGATGCATACCTAAAAATCTGGAAACCTTTGATGCAGAATAAGTTAGGAAAATATGCTGGCGATGTTTCGCTTGCTTGGTTCTGGGCCCGAGTTTATAAACGAACCGAAAGTCTTGCCTACCCTGAAGGTGGATTCTTGAGCTTTGCCGAACATTTACAAAAAGAGGTCGAAAAAAAGGGCGGAAAATTTTACTACAATACCGAAGTCACAGAACTCAAAAGTCAAAAGTCAAAAGTCAAAATTATAAGTCAAAAGTCAAAAGTTAAAGATCATGAGTTCGATTCGGTAACTGTAACTTTACCGTCTTTTTTCTTTATAAAAATTGCCCCGCAACTTCCTGCTGATTATAAAAAAAATCTTTTGAAGCTTAAATCTTTGGGCGCTTTAAATCTAATGCTTCGCTTAAAAAAACAGTTTTTAACAGACGGCACTTATTGGCTGAGCGTTTGTGATGCTAAATCTCCAATTCTTGCAATTGTTGAACACACAAATTTTATTGACAATGAACATTACAATAATGAACACATTATATATTTAGGGAATTATGTCGAACAAGATGATCCTCGCTTCAAAATGACTGAAGACGAACTTCTCAAGCTCTACGATCCCTGGCTCCGAAAGATTAACCCAAATTATAAATTATCAATTATAAATTATAAATTGTTTAAGGCCCCCTTTGCTCAACCAATCATTCCCACGAATTATTCAAAAATTATTCCGCCGCCTGAAACTCCGCTCCCAAATGTTTATCTTGCCAACATTCAACAGGTCTACCCCTGGGATAGGGGTACGAATTATGCGGTCGAACTTGGACAAAAAATATCCGAGTTCATTTTTAATGTTTAAAATTAAAAATTTAAAATTAAAAATTCTAATAGTTCTCTTGATAGTTGGAGGGTTCCTTCGTTTTTATAACCTAAATTGGGGGGCTCCATTTTATTTTCACCCGGATGAAAGAAATATTGCCTCCTTAATCACTTCACTTGACGGGAGTAACTTAGGTTTCCTTTTAAAAGGGACTTTTGCCTATGGTACCCTTGTCTCAAATATTGTATTCGTGATCAAAAATTTAACAGACCCAATACTTCGTATTTTGGGACTTAATGACCCATTTGGCCAAAGCATTATATTATTGAGAATTGTATCTAGCGTTTCGTCAATATTTACGATTTTAATAGTCTTTCTTATTGGTCACAAAACATTGAAATGGCAACAAACGCTTGCCGCAACTCTTTTTACAACGTTTTCTGTCGGACTTATTCAAGCGGCACATTTTGGAGTCTATGAGAGCATTCTTACTTTAATGTATTCTCTGCTTCTCTTATCAGGGATCATGTATCTGAAAACTAAAAAATTAATTTACATATTTATGTCGATATTAATCGTAAGTTTAGCAACGGCGATAAAAATTAACTCTTTTATATTTCTAATAATTCCGGTGTTGCTATTCGTAATGCATCTCCGCGAGAAAAAAATAAATAAAATCCAAGGATCAATATATCTTTTTCTTTTAATAAGCTCCCCTTTGCTTCTTACCTTTTTTGCATCTCCTTATTATTTAACGAGAAACTTCAGGGATATGTTCGCATATGAGGCTTCTCTTTTGACAGGCTCTTTGCCGGTTTTTTATACTGGCGAATTCTTTGGAACTATTCCGGTAATTTACCAATTTACCGATATTTTGCCTTTTCTTATTAACCCTATCCTCACGCTGTTGTTTATTATCGCACTACCTTATGTAATGTATCGCGGAATAAAAAAGAGGAATGTTGCCTATCTTATGCCTTGCATCTTTTTTGTTATTTTATTTCTTCCAAATGCTCTTTTATTTGCAAAGTGGACTAGATATCTTGTGCCCACACTCCCCTTCATATATTTAATTATCTCAATAGGTGTTGTTGATTTTTTGGATACGATCTTGCGAAACTTTAGGACGCAAGCGACAGTTATTGTAGCGGCTTTAGTACTAACAAATGCGGTCTCTGCATTTTCCTATTTATCGGAAGTCTTTATAAAAGAGGACACAAGAATTGCCGCAAGCAAATGGGCATCTTGGAATATTCCAAAAGATACCAAAATTTTAAGTGAAGTTTATGACCTTGGAATTACGCCATTCAACCCTTATCTCCCAAATATCACTCTTTTTAATTTTTATGACCTAGACGGCAGTGCCCGTAAAAAAATCGAGCTTGAAAAACAATTAAAAAATGCAGACTATCTTATTACTCCTAGCCAAAGGGTATTAAAATCTCGAATCGCTAATAAAGAAAAATTTCCTAATGGTTTTAATTTCTATTCAAATCTACTTTCTGAAAAATTAGGATTTAAAAAAATTTATGAAACGCCATGCGACATATTTTGCAAAATTACTTATTTAGGAAACCCTGTATTCAATTTCGAAGAAACTACAAGCGTATTCGACAGACCAACAGTCTATATTTTTAAACGAGTAAGGGGTGACGCGGAGCGGCAGGACCCCGACCATAAATTATGAAAATTAGAGAAAAATTATTATTGGTATTGATTGTTGTAATTGGATTTTTCTTTCGAACCTACAATCTCAATTGGGATGCAAACTTTCACCTTCATCCAGATGAAAGATTTCTAACAATGGTAGGCAATGCAATGACTCTACCAGATAATTTTATGCAATACCTTGACTCCAAGAATTCAACTTTTAATCCGGCAAATATTGGCTTCGAATTTTTTGTATATGGCCTTTTTCCAATCATTCTAAATAAAATATTAGCTTTAATGTTAAATAATGATAATTATAATGCATTTACACTACAGGGGAGATTTTTTTCTGCTTTAGCTGATACAATTGTTATTCTTTTAATTTATAAATCCGTAAAGTTGCTTGAGGATAAATATAAATTGAACTCTAATGTCAAGTATTTGGCTTCTTTTTCTTATGCAACTTTTGTATTGCCAATCCAGCTTTCTCATTTCTTTATAACTGATACTTTTCTTAATTTATTCTTATTCTCATCTTTCTTTTTTGCATTATCTTATTTTATAAAACGATCCTCCGCGAATTTAATTATTAGCGCTATTTTTTTTGGTCTTTCCATATCCACAAAAATATCGGCCATCTATCTTTTACCTTTAATACTTTCTCTTCTTATAACGCCGGCCGGATCGCTTAAAAAGTCTCTATTAAGGTTCGTGGGAAATGTTTTTTTGTTCGGGATTATTTCATTTTTTATCTCAAAGCTTGCCTACCCTTATATGTATTATTCCTCAAATATTTTTGACCCCAGACTAAATCCCGACTTTTTGAAAAACATCAACACGTTAAAAATACTCTCTCAAAAAACCTCCATTTACCCTCCGAACATTCAATGGATAAATAAAATCCCGATAATTTTCCCTTTAAAAAATCTAATCTTATTTGGTATAGGCATCCCCGCATTTATATTGTTTGTTGCGGGCCTTGTTAATACGGCAAAAATAAGAGCAGGAATTATCTTCTCACTATTTGCTTTTTGGATCGTCATCTTTTTTATTTATCAAGGTACTCAAACAGTGATGACACTAAGATATTTCTTAATCATTTATCCGTTCATCGCTATTTTCGTTGGGATCGGTCTTGACCAACTCACAAGAAAAATCAACAAGATAGCATTCTACTTGCTTTTAATCGCTATGTTTATCTCACCGCTTATGTTTTTATCGATTTATACCAAACCCCACACGAGAACCTCCGCAACAAATTGGATTCTTGAGAATATCCCATATGGGGCAACTCTACTCACCGAACATTGGGATGATTCTCTTCCTTTGACGGGATACCAGAATTATAAGGTTATTCAACTGCCTGTTTTTGACCAAGATACAGATGGAAAATGGAAGAAAATGACGGACTCGCTTTCGCAAGGAGATTATTATATACTTTCCTCAAATCGCGCCTGGGGCAGTATATCTCGTGCTCCGGAAAAATACCCAAGGATAGCAAAATTTTATAAAGACTTATTCTATGGGAAGCTTGAATACAAAAAAATAAAAGAATTTACTTCTTATCCGTCATTATCATATCTTGGAATTCCAATCACTTTCCCCGATGATTTTGCAGAAGAAAATTTCACAGTCTTTGACCATCCAAAAGTCATGATTTTTAAAAAAACGATAATTAATTCTTTTTTGCAAGAACAATAATGTCCACAGAAGAATCGCCTATGCTAAGTTTGGTTGGATAAGAAAATAATTTTGCCAAAAAAATCTTAATATTATTTTTTTTAAGTTCAAACCTGTTTAGGCTTTTCACATTTAATCTCTCTACAATATTTTTACCTAAACCGTATAAAAGAAAATGGGAGAAAGGCCAAGAGAAAGAAATTACCCCGCTCATCTCAAGAATTGAAAATCCTGCTTCTTCAATAATTCTTGAAAGATTCTTCATGTTATAAAGCCTTTCATGTCCTGCCCATATTCCTGCCAAAAACCATACATCTTTGTTTATATGGGTGTTAAAAAAACGCATCAAAACCCAGTTCACCGGATCCCAAAACAGTGGAAAGTCCTCGCTTGGCACCGTTACAATAAGTGTTCCTCCTTTTTTTAAAACCCGAAAAATCTCTGATAGGGCTTTCTTATCATACGAGAGATGTTCAAGAAGCTCTGAGCAAATCACTAAATCAAAATAGTTATTGGTGTAATTAATGGAATAAACAGATTTCCTAATAAATTTTGCTCGCATATCACTCGCATATCTTCTTGCTTCCTCAAGGTACTCTTTATTTATATCTAGTCCTATGATTTCTTTGGGAAAATCGTAAAGCGATAGTGCGTTTACGTAAAATCCTCTTCCGCATCCAACATCAAGAATCCTTTTTGGTTTTTCGCGCTCGACGGTTTGAAAAATAAACTCTGCTCTTTTTGCGTATGCCGGATCTATCTCGTTATCCAATAATATCTTCAATTTTTTTAACATTTTGATTATTATTTAATATCTCCTTAACTTTAATCCACTTCTTTTTAAACATATCTTTATTTTTTATCGCACTTAATATCGCTTTCCCAAGATCGCTTGAGTCTTCTAGCTTAAATTTTAATCCAAAGGAAGTTTCATCAACTAAAAATCTCGCTCCGGGTATATTAGAAACTATTGATGGAATGCCTCTTACCATTGCCTCTGCTTGAACTAAATTAAAACAATCCGAGCGAGAAGGCACAATAAGAAAATCTAGCGAATTATAAAATTTCACAATATCGTATTCGCCTAAAAGTCCCAAAATTATCACGTGCTCGTTGATCCTTGAAAGTTTATCTTGATTTTTTTGGTAAAAATTTTCATAGGTTATATTAGCCTCCCCAGCAAATACAAATTTAACATCTTTTCTTTCTTTTATAACGGCCGGAATTGCATCAAGTAAGATATCAAACCCTTTCTCTTCAACAAATCTTCCGGCAAACCCAAATATATATAACTTTTCTTTTTTAAGATCCTGAATTAATCTGATTTTATCTGTTGTTTTAGTTAAATAAATCGGTACAAGCATCGGTTCAAATTTTGATAAAAAATTCCTAATAACCCTTGAGTTCTTCCCGTAGTCTGCGGTATATGTTGAAACTTTGTCAGAGATTAAAAAAGAAAAATAGCAAGATATGTCAAAAATCTTCTCTATTATTCTATTTATAAATCCTTTCGGCAATATCAAGTCCCCTTGATGAAAAATAATTAATTTCTTGCCAAAAATCTTAGTTATTATTGCTATTGGGAGTATATTGGATGAAGGAGAATTGATAACAACGACATCAAAATTTTTTACAATCCCAAGAAACCTAAATATGATCCTAACAGAATATTTGCTTCTGCTTAGTGCAAAGGCAAAATCCTCTCTCAACACTCGGACTCTCCCAAGATTCTCTTTCTTTTTTAAAGACTTATCAAATCTTACTGTCAGGACAGTAATTTTGTAATGATTACCTATTCCTTTGGTTAAATAGTCAATAGATTTTGACACTCCTGTCCAATGAGGAGTAAAAAAATCCGTAAAAATTAATAATCTTTTTTGTCTCATTTGATGTATTATACGAAAATAGGTAGAATGAAAAAATGACAAAAATAGGCTTTGATCTTGATGGCGTCTTTATTAGTGGTCCTCCTTTCATACCAAAATTTTTAATTGAGTGGCTCTATAAACAAAGAAGAAACAGCCTTTTGTACAGATTCCCCGGTAAATTAGAGCAGAAAATAAGAGTTTTGTCCCATATTCCTATTTTTCGTCCGGCAATAAAAAACAATCTGCTATTTTTTAAAAAGACTCGCCTCTCTAATATGTATCTAATCTCGAGTAGATTTTCATTTTTAAAACAACGAACAGCCGATTGGGATAAAAAGAATAATCTTTTTGGATATTTTAAAAAATGCTATTTTAATGAGAAGGACGAACAGCCTCATAAATTTAAGGATAGCATCATCAAAAAAGAAAAGATTAAAAAATATATAGATGACGATTTAGATCTTCTCCTCTTTCTCTCAAAGGAAAATCCGAATATTGAATTTTACTGGGTTGGACCGAGCACCGGCTCCGGCGAAGTGCGAGGGAAACCGGCTGCGAGTGGAACGAGACAGCGGTGGACAAGAAATTTACCTAATAATATAAAGCAAATAAAGGATTTAGCCGAGTTCTTTACAAAATATGTTTAGCTTTCAAGAAGTTGTTTGGATTCTAGAGTGGTGGGGCTCATTCTTTTTGGTGGGAATAGTATTTGCGCCATTAACTTTTTTAATATTCAAGAATTTTTGGGATCGAGGATTTCTTTTCTCAAAGGTTCTTGGAATTGGAATTATTTCCTACATAATTCTTGTGGTCAACAGTCTACATCTTTTGCCTTTTGGCGTTTTCTCTCTTGCAATAATTTTATGGATTTGTCTTATCGGAAATATTTTTATTCTTAAAAAGCATAGGATTGATAAACTCAAGCCCTTCGCAAAAATTTTTCTATTCGAAGAATTTCTTTTCTTTGCCGGAATTGTCTTCTGGAGCTATATTCGTGCGCATGAACCAAGTATTAATGGTCTTGAGAAGTTCATGGATTTTGGATTTGTGAACTCGATTCTTCGAACAACGTGGCAACCAGCGGTTGATATGTGGTTCCCGCCGTTACCGATAAATTATTATTACTTTGGACACCTTGTGACCGCGGTTATGACAGAAATCTCTTTTGTGCCTTCCTCTGTTTCATATAACTTAATGATCGCAACCTTATTTTCTTTTACATTGACCTTATCATTTTCTTTGGGGACGAATATCTTGTCTAAAGTCGTATCTCTGAGAAAAGCTTTTATAGGAGGACTTCTAACAGGCCTTATTGTGGCTTTAGCTGGAAATCTTCATACAATATATGCGTTTTTTGCCTCATATAATACTGACGCGCCGGTTCCATTTTGGAATTTACAATTTTTATTTTCTACTTTTCCCAATAGTTACTGGTACCCAAATGCGACAAGATTTATACCTTTCACAATCCACGAATTCCCCATTTATTCTTTTGTCGTATCGGATTTACACGGCCATGTAATCGACATTCCTTTCGTACTCTTAACAATCGCCCTACTCTATGCCTTATTAATACAAAGGCATGGAACCCCACGAAGGGAAAATAGTTCTAAGAAAATTGAAATTAGTAATGGAAGCTGGAAAATAGAAAATAGCAAAAAATACCAATTTCTAATATCTAATTTCTATTACCATTTTCTAATTTCTATAAACCAATTTCTTTTTAATAGAACTTCGAATTTCGAATTTCGAATTTTATTGCTAGCACTCTTGCTAGCAATTATGTATATGACTAATGCGTGGGACGGACTAATTTATATGGCTCTTGCCGGTTTTGTCTTTGTTTATATTCGCAAACCAAAGTTAATAATACCGCTCTTCTTTTTATTTGTATTATTCACGCTCCCTTTTAGTTTAAATTTTAAGCCGTTTGCTCAGGGAATCGGCATGGTTTGCCCCCCAAAATTTTTAGAAAATATAGGGCAAATTGGACCACTTCTTTTTGAAAAAGACCACTGCCAAAGAAGCACCTGGTGGCAACTATTAACGCTCTATGGATTTTTTTACTTTTTCGTTTTATCTTTTATCATTTTTATCAGGAGGCAAAAAAAGAAATTCAAAGTTGAAGTTTCGGATGTTTTTATCTTTCTTTTGATCCTTCTTTCTTCGATACTAATTATAACTCCGGAACTTATCTATTTGAAAGACATTTATCCTGCCCACTATCGCGCGAACACTATGTTTAAACTTGTCTATCAAAGCTTCATCATGCTTTCAATCTCATCAGGCTATATTATTGTGAGATTGGCCGTAAGTTTCAAACCGAAAGGTTTTAAAGTTTTTAATATTTACCCCGTTAGACGGTATTGGTCTAACGGGGTTTACTACGTATATTTGCTACTTGCTATTTTATTTTTAATATTGGTCTTCGTCTATCCTTACTTTGCAATCAAATCTTATTATGGAGACTTAAGAAAATTTATCGGACTTGACGGAATCGCTTACATGAAAGACAGACTCCCGGATGATTATAAAGCCATCATGTGGTTAAACCAAAATATAGAGGGAAGGCCGGTTATTGTTGAGGCACAGGGAGACTCCTATACGGATTACGCCCGAATATCGGCAAACACAGGACTCCCGACGGTCCTTGGTTGGACAGTTCACGAATGGCTCTGGCGCGGAACGTATGATATTCCGGCACCTCGAATTGAGGAAGTGAGACTAATTTACGAATCAAACGATCTAGACGAAACGAAAAAGATTCTAAAAAAACATAATATCAAATATGTTTATCTCGGGAATCTTGAACGCGAAAAATACAATAATATCAACGAGGCAAAGTTTGAAAAGCTCGGAGATGTAGTTTTTGAAGTCGGGCAGACAAAGATATATAAACTCAACTAAAAGGTATCAGGAGTTAGAAATTAGTTATTAGAAAATAGAAATTGGTAATGGAAATTAGATGTTAGAAATTGGTTTTTAAACTATTTTCTATTTTCCTATCTCCATTACTATTTTCTAATTTCCAACAACCATTTTCTTTAGTCTTTTATATTTCTGGTACTTTTGGTACTCTTGATACTCGTGGTATTCTTACTAATGCCGTCTTCTTCAATTTTACATTCGAATCCTTCTTCGATGCATTTTATAAACTCATGAATTTCTGAAAAATTTCCGTCTCCTACTCTTGGTATTAATACCCACTGAAGTTTTTGCGCTTCTGACACGGGAGGATGTATAAGTAATCCTGGCCTTTGTCCTTCCCCGGATCCAATGTCTATTACGGTACTTATTATTTTTGCGCCCTGAATTTTTCTTGCCAAATTTATGAAATCATCTAACTCACGGATCTCTGCATTCGTATCAATATTGTTTTGAATGATATTGAAAGCACCTAAAACCTTAATGGGATTAAGGAGTGTTCCCAAAGATAAAGTCTTATCCCTTACCGCATTAATAACATCTTGCTGTCGCATGCTTCTTGCAAAATCCGACCCTTGACCATTCGTGCCGTGGCGCGACCGGACAAACTCTAGGGCTCGTTCTCCGTCCATATGAACTAATCCGGCATCAAAATGTATGTGTTTATATCTACATGGGAATACATCTTCTGGTAAGGCGCTCCCGGTGGCGATCTGGGCTGAAAGGTCTATAATCTCTTCATCCGTATGATCACAAGGATCATCCTCGCGGCCTTCAATTGGGTATTTATAATCATCAAGAATTGTTTTAACACCTACGTCAATTCCTCCGATATGATCAATCAAATCTACGAATGCCTGGAAATCAACAACTAAAACATAGTCTATTTGTTTTTCCGTAACCTGACTTACGGCCGTTTTTGCTAAAAGCTTTCCCTGGCGATCTTTCTCTTGCCCATATGCATATGCTGTATTGATTTTCGCTTGAAGGTCCGGTATCCAGAGATCTCTTGGGATTGAGATAAGATTAACTACGTTTTTTTGAGGATTTATAGTTGCTAAAATTATGGTGTCTGTTAAATCCGGGCCTTCATGCTGACCGCCCGCTTTGCCAAGAAGCAAAACATTAATATTGCCTGTTTTTTTCTCGGTTTTAAGTTGAATATCGGGCTTGAAATAGAATTTATATAAAATAAATACTCCGAGAGAAAAAATAAACAGAACAAGTAGGACCAAAAAGAGTTTCTTCTTATTTGAAAAATTATTTAGCATTGTTTTACAATTGCGGAAAATTCTTTTGGATCAAGACTTGCTCCTCCAACTAAAACTCCGTCAATGTTTTGCATTTGTGTGAATCTTCGAACGTTTTCAGATGTAACGCTTCCTCCATATAGAACATGCATTATTCCTTGGTATTTTGATTTTATAGCCGATGCTACTCTATCGGCGTTTTCCGGCGTATCGGGATTTCCCGTCCCAATTGCCTCGATTGGTTCGTACGCTACTATTTTTGTGCCAGAAGGGATAGGGACATTTTCGTTCACAACACAAACGATAGGTTCAATGTTATATTTGATTGCCATTTCGACTTTCATCTTAACATCACTATCTGTTTCTCCAAGCGCCCTTCTCTCGGAATGCCCAATTATTGCAAACCGAGCGAATTCCGCCGCCTCGCGTGCCGAAACCTCACCGGTGTGCGCGCCCTCGTCAAATTTTGATAAATTTTGAACTCCAACATCAATCGAAAGATTATTCGTTCGAACATAATTTGAAACTTCCGGCACCAAGAGATAGGGAGGACAAATCGCTACTTTTACATTGGGTTTGGGCTCGTAAATTTTCGAGAACTCCGAAAGAAAATCAAGCGCTTCTTCCCAAGTTTTGTTTTCTTTCCAGTTTGCAACAATGAGTAAATCTTTCATGGTAAAATATAAGTTATTCCAATTATAGCAACACATGAATGATATTCTCAATAAATTAAAGGCGAATTTGCATATTGAAAGTGACTCCAGGCCGGGAAGTGTGCTTTTTCGAAGACAACTGAAAATCGCCCAAGAAAAATATTATTTTATAGATAAATGTGAATATGCGATTTTCATTTAGCGAAGGGGGAATAAAGGTGTGATACTCAACCGAACCACCCAAGCGGGTCTGAGAAAAACGTACACGAGCGGCCTTGTGAAGTGGCAGGACCCGCATGATAAATTAAATGATCAACAAATAGCGGCAGTGGTCCATACAGATGGCCCGATGATCGTTTTGGCCGGAGCAGGGTCTGGAAAAACCCGAGTCCTTGTGCATCGCGTACTTTATTTAGTTCTCGAAAAGAAGGTCAGACCATCAAATATCCTATTGACCACTTTCACGAATAAAGCCGCCGGAGAAATGCTTGAACGGATTACAAAAGTATTTGCCCAAAATAAAATTCACGAGCAGCCAATTGTTGGAACCTTCCACTCCCTTTGCGCCAAGATTCTGCGACGAGACGGAAGAGCTATTGGAATTCCCATTGGTTTTCAAATATTTGATGATCAAGATCAGCTTGAGGCGATGAAAGAAACATTCTCGTTTCTTGATTTAAATCCAAAGGAAGTAAGACCCCAGGCAGTTCTCTCCATGATTTCGCAAGCCAAAAACCAGATGATTGATGAAGAAACGTATCAATCTATTGCGCGAGGATATTTTCAGGAAATAGTTGCAAAAGTCTATCCCGTCTATCAAGGCTTGCTCCGCGATCAAGATGCTCTTGACTTCGATGACCTACTTTTAAAAACTATCGAACTTTTCAAAAAAGTTCCTGAACTCTTGGCTTCCTACCAAAACAAATTTCAATACGTTATGGTTGACGAATATCAAGATACGAATGAAGCTCAATATCAATTGACAAAACTCTTGGGTGGAAAATTTAAAAATATTTGCATTGTCGGCGATTTTTCGCAGAGCATATATTCCTTCAGAGGCGCGGATTTTCGTAATCTTGAGAAATTCAAACGAGATTTCCCGGAAGCAAAAACTTTTCCTCTTTCTCAAAACTATCGCTCAACCCAAAAGATTTTGGATGCCGCTACAAGCGTTATTTCGAACAACACATTGCACCCTGTACTTTCTCTATGGACGCAAAACCAGAGCGGTGAAGATATAATAATTTTTCCGGCAGAAAGCGAGCACAACGAAGCAGAATTTATAATTCAAGAAATCACAAAGATCCAAGATCTAAGATCTAAGATCCAATTTTCCGATATTGCGATCCTGTATAGAACTAATGCTCAATCACGCGCGCTTGAAGAAACTTTTTTACATAATTCAATCCCATACATCTTAATTGGCGGAACAAGATTCTACGAGCGAAAGGAAATAAAAGACGTTCTGGCATATCTTTCGTATCTTGCGAATCCCAAGAATAAAGTAGCTCTAAAAAGAATAACAAAAATTGGCAAAAAGAGACTTTCGAATTTTATGAATTATTTCGAAGAAGCAAAAGCAGGAGGATATTTAGATAAAAACCCTACAATCGAAATTCTCGATGAAGTTTTGAAAAAAACGGACTATCCATCACTCTATGACGAAAAAGATTCCGAAGATAAGTCGCGTATAGAAAACATTAAGGAACTTAGATCTGTTGCCATTGAATTTCCTAGTCTTACGCAGTTTCTTGAGAATGTTGCATTGGTTGAGCAAGAATACTCCTCTTCAACGCTTCGGGCAAGCATGCCAGATAAAATTATTAAGGATGAAAAGGATGCAATAACACTTATGACTGTGCATGCAGCAAAAGGACTTGAATTTAAAATTGTCTTTATTGTGGGGATGGAGGAGGGGCTTTTTCCTCACAGTCAATCATTGATGGATGCACATGAACTTGAGGAGGAAAGAAGACTTTGTTATGTAGGGATTACGCGCGCAAAAGAAAAACTGTATCTGGTTTTTGCAAAAAGAAGATTATATTTTGGACAAATTGTTTCAAACCAAATTTCCCGCTTTATTTACGAGCTCCCGGAGGACGTTTTGAAAAAGAATTATATCGAACGATATACGGACGAACCAACATATTTATGAATAGTTACATAGTTGAATGGTCACATGGTCAAAAACCATGCAGCCATTTTAACCATTCTAACCATGACAGACTTTATAGACATAGACGCTGATAAGAAAGATGATTACAATAAGGTAGTAAGCCATCCGTTACAGGCTTGTGAGTGGGGTGAATTCCGCAAAAAAACCGGAGTCAAAGTTATTCGCCGCGGACTTGTTCGAAATAAAAAGCTTGCCGAAGGGTTCACTCTTACTCTTCACAAAATTCCTCGAACAAAACTCTACATCGGCTATCTCCCGAAAGGTAATTTGCCAACAGAAGAAATTGTCGAAGAACTAACTCGAATTGGCCGCCAAGAGAATTGTATATTTATCCAACTCGAACCCAACGTCAAATCAGATCTAAGATCTAAGATCTATGATCTAAAATCTAACCTAAAACCTGCGGCACATCCCTTGTTCACCAAATACACCTTTGTTCTCGATTTAACAAAGACCGAACAAGAATTGCTCGCGGCCATGCACTCAAAGACTCGCTACAATATTCACGTTGCGCAAAAGCACAAAGTTCGCATTCGCGAAGACAATTCAAAAGAATCTTTCGAACATTACCTTAAACTTATGATGGAAACAACCTCCCGCCAAGGATTTTACGCTCACACACCGGCTTATCATCGTAAGCTGTGGGAATTGTTAGCTAATCAAACCGACAACAGAAAACCGACAACAGAGAACAGTCTCTCTTATCATCTTTTAAATGCGACATATGATTCGAAAATCCTAACAAGTTGGGTGCTGTTTGTATTTAAAGATACAATTTATTATCCATACGGCGCATCAAGCAGGGAAAACCGCGAAGTTATGGCGAATAATTTAATTTGCTGGGAGGCAATAAAATTCGGAAAAAAATTAGGACTAAAATATTTTGACATGTGGGGCGCACTGGGCCCCGATCCTGACAAAAACGATCCTTGGTACGGATTCCATAGATTTAAAGAAGGATACGGCGCAGAATTGGTCGAATTTGTAGGAAGCTATGATTTGGTTATAAAACCAGGGCTTTACGAAATTTACAAAGTTGCCGACAAACTCCGTTGGACACTTCTTAAATTAAAAAATTTGATATAAGTAGAGTTGGTTTTTAGCATCCGAGCGAATTAATTTTAATTTTTTGTCTGGTTCGAATTTATATTTATAACTTATAATCCTAGCTCCTTTTTTTAGTTCGGCAAATAGTTTTGGTTTGAGTTTTTCAAGGACTCTTGGGACAAGATAAACAAAAACCACTGTTGCTTTCAAAATATTGTAGTCGAAAAAATTTCCCCGCTTTAAAGTAACTTTATCTCCTAAATTATAAATTCGAACTTTTAACCGGGCGGTTAAATGTCGAATAAAGTCAATTTCTATACCCACACCACAAGCTCCGAATTCTTTTGCAACCGTCAGTAAAAACGTTGCGTCTCCTGATCCGAGTTCGTAAACCAAATCTTCCGAACTGATACCAGCGAGCTCTGCCGCGGCGCGCGCTTTTTTTCGTGACGTCCTCCACCACGGAGTCCAGGGACTATCTGGCGGCCACACAAACCACAAAATGATTAACGAAACAACAATGATAACTCCAAGGAAAACATTTATTAAGATGAGCCCCATACTCAACTTTTACATGTTGCTAATGAAATATGTTTAGAAATGGTATGATCAATCATACCTCATGATACAGCAAGTTTTAAAATTACTTTACCAAGTATATCATTTCGTTCGATTGCGTTTATTTTTAGACTATCTTTCCTATTATCTCCTCCGACACAAAATTCTCCGTTCGAAATTCTCACGATTCGCTTAATAAGCGTTTTATTATTATAACGAAATATAACAACATCTCCAATTTGAGGATTTTTAAGTAAATATGAAATGCTCGAAATAATAATTCGATCATTGGGTTTTAAATGAGGCATCATACTGTGACCTGAGATTCTAAAGATTCCGAAGATCATTATTTGTGGGAAACGATTTCGCCTCCTGTTGGATATCCTGAGGGGATGCGGACGGGTTCGAAGTCTTTAGTTTTATAAAATATTTCTGCGATTTTTTGAGTTTCTTCCAAAAGCTTTTGCGCACTATCCATATCGATATTTTGCCTACAAGTTATCGAAAGCTTTACTGCAGATTTTAAAAGTTTCTCAAGTTCCGGAAATTTTTCATAATGCTCCGGCTTAAAATAATCATTTTCCAAAGTTCCAAGCTCCTCCTCGACCAACTCTCCATGTTTTTCCTTAACATGAACGATTCGCGAAACATCATGTTCCTCTTTTTTCTCGCCCAAAAGCTGCGTCATTCTAAGAACGGTGTGCGCGGCAATTTGAGCAGGGGTTGGATCATAGACTCCGCAAGGAATATCACAATGCGCATAAACAGTTGGCAAGGGGATAAGATTTAAGACGTAAGACAATGCGCCCATAATCCAGTATAATCATAGCTCGAATTTTCAAGGATTGCAAATAAGCTCGGCGCTTTCGCGGATTATGGGGATTCTTTTTTCATCAATTAAATATTTTGAGGCAAACTCCTCATCCGAGACTTTCAATAGGTCCGATGCTAAAACAATTCCATTGTCAATAAGTCTTCTTTCCTCTTCAATTGTTAAATCAGTCAACGTTGTCACGGGATACATTTTGGGCCGCTCGACAAATTCGTGCAGATTTTCTTCTGCCGGATAATTCCAGGAAAGAGCCTTCATTCCTTTACATTCAGCGTATGTGATAGCATCGCTTGTAAGTTTTGTATTTGTCGCCACCCATACATTATCGATTCGATTCTTTTCGCGAACATCTAAGAATCTTGCATACGTATAAAGCAAAACTTGAACGTCGGTCCTTCCGCCGTTTTGGTTATGGAATTTTGCCTCAACTATTTCTCGTTTGCCGTCTTTTTCAATTAATAAATCGACTTCATGACTCACGCACTCCCCTTCCATAATTAAATCGACTTCAACTTTATACCTCTGGCTTTCAAATATCTCGCCTAAATATTTTTCGAAAGGAAATCCTGTTGGCCCCAGTTCAAAAATTGCCTGGCGAAGATTAAGTCTTAGCGCGCTTTTTTTATCCTTATCAATTAAAAATTCGCGGATGTGATAAAAAATTTCATCGGTTGAGATGGTATTATCCGCCTGTACTTTTTCCTTAATGTGGGCTAACACACGATCATAAAGTTCGCGTGGGACTCCCACCCGTTCCATTGTATGAATAATCCTGTTGTCATCAAAAACAGCTTCACTCCCATCCCGATTTATAACAGTAATCTGGGCCTCCGGCCCTTGAGGGCCTCTGGCCCGGTGGGCAGCCATATATTAAGTTTATAGCAGACTGCAAGGAACTAGCAACTAGTGACTAGAAACTAGATAGGAGCACTTGGATGTCGTTGTGGAGAATATTATATGCGTTGTCGCTTACCCCGTGTCCTTTTGCGCGAAAGATTTGTTTATCCATTGATTTAAGAATATTAACAGCCCCTCGTTTTGTAAACTTCCCAACCGAAAAAAGCTTTGCACTTCTTGTCTGCCAAAGCAAAGACCAATAATTTTTAAAGTTTATTTCATTCAACGAATGCAACGATTTTATATCATTTATCAAACCCTCAAAAGTAACAACCTCAATGAAAGCTGAGGGTTCATCCTGAGAATAATCAAGATCAAATTCAGCACTTGCTCCCGGCCCAATAAACCCCGAAACATGTTCTATTTGAACATTACCTTCAACATCGTAAAAATAAGCATCTAAATCATA
This sequence comes from Candidatus Levybacteria bacterium RIFCSPHIGHO2_02_FULL_40_18, assembly GCA_001782235.1. Taxonomy (GTDB): domain Bacteria; phylum Patescibacteriota; class Microgenomatia; order Levybacterales; family GWA1-39-11; genus GWA1-39-11. Next base: position 152,911 of record MFOC01000007.1, on the reverse strand, counting down.
ATTTGTATTTGAGGAAGAAGATAATTGTACTTTATAATTTGTGCTTTCAGGCTGTTTAAGATAAAAAATGTTGAGGGGGAAAACTTCAGGCTCTGATGTGCCAAGATCATTTTCAATAGGACCTTCAATAAATACTTCCCCGACTAATTCTCCTGAACTACTACTTACAGAAACATTAATATCTTTATCAACTACTAATATGATGTAAGATAAATCTGTGTTTGTCGGGATATAACGCCTCATGCTTTTAGTTTTGTCCCCATAAAATGACAAGAGGCTTTCATCTTCGAACGGGTCATTTATTAGAATATCCTCTCCTGAAGTTCCTCTCGCTACAAAAAAATGGTCCCTATCAGAAGTCATTTTTGCCTGAAGAATATCTGGAATACCATTCATCAAATCTTGTAATAATAAGTTTTTGCTATAAGTACTAACAGTTATATCAAGAGCGTCGTGAGTAAAATTTGGATTAACCGATTTAGTTATCTTTGAGAGCCTTGATAATGCTGCCCAATTTGTGCTACCGTTCCTAAAGAATTTATCCTGTTGATCACTTAACCAATCGTTTAATGTTTTTGGATTCAGTGGCTCTCCGTCTGGCATCGTATTGAGGCCATAATAATTAAACACCATGGCGGCAGATGTTATTGCACATCCATAGGCAGAAATTGTTGGCGATAATGGATCCCATAGGTTCGCTGAGTCATAAATTTCTTCTCCCCAATCTGGATCGGTTTGTTTCAAAAGAGGAACATTGAGAATTGTGTTTACTGGCGCATAATAGACGGTATCAAGGTAACCACTAGTACCAAAACCCCCAGTAAGGTAGAGAAAACCGTTTGAATAAGCTATTGCACCGCAACAAACTGGTTGGGGAATATGATTTCCGCTTAATTGCCACGGCTCGATTGTTCCATCGCTATTTATCGTAGCGTAATAAATTTTATCAAGGGTATTAATTCCAGTGTATCCTCCAATAGATACTAAAGTCGAACCAATTCTAATTACCCCAGATCGGTAAACAGGCTCTGGTAAAACTGCTGTCTCCGTAAAGGTAGAAAGAGATCCATCGGAGTTAACCGATGCTTTATAGGTTTTATTGCGATAAACACTCCCATTGGAACCTCCAACAATAATTAAATTATTGTTATATTCCACCATCCCAAACCCAGAAAGAGGTTCCGGAAGCGAAACGGCGCTCGTTGTCCATGATCCCAAAGTGCCATCAGGATTTATATCCGCGTAATAAATTTCATTATGCTCTCCGCTATTATTAAATCCCCCCGCATAATAAATCCTATTTCCAACAATCACACCCGCCCCCAAGGCTCGGGTGTTAGGCAAAGGAAGCATTGTTTGCCAAGAAGGCAGAGATCCGTCCATCTGAATCATTGCTGAATAAACATTATTTTTATAATTAGCTACGCCAGTCCACATTGTTCCACCTAAAATATAAACTCTGTTATCTTTCTTAGCTAATACACTCCAATACCTTGTCTCTGGCAAATTAGAAATTGACCCCCATGTAGTAATTGAGCCGTCAGGGTTTTGGGATGCAGAATATACTTCGGAAAAGTCATCGAAGTTAGCCCCACCAAATACGAAAATATTATTACCTACTGACGTTGAAGTATGGCTAGCTATATTTACAGGGAAATTAGTAGCGTTCATCCACGTTCCAATTGGATCAGCAAATATGGGTTGTGTGTATAAAAGAAAAAACAGAACTGATAAAATAAAGCCTAATACTAGGTTCTTCAATTTTCTCATATACATTGACTATGAACGCTAATTTAGCATAAAGGTAATTATGAAAAAAAGTCAAGAAGAGAAAATAAAAATTAAAAATTCATTTGAAGTTGAAGATTTACGAACAGAGCTAGCATTTAGAAAGAGATATAAAGACTTTAAAAAAACTTATTCCAACAAATATCCGGAAATAAACGCTAATAATTCAGGGGGTTATTGGGATACAAAATTTAACATTCCCGTAAAGTTTAGCGATTTAGATGGGATGACAAGAGACAAAATAAATACTATCATAAAATTTCTTCCTGAAGAAAATTCTCATATTTTAGATTTGGGGATAGGACAAGGTTATCTTGAACAACGATTACAAGAACTTGGGAAAAATTATGAACTTTATGGAATAGACGTATCGAAGAGATCGATCGCCCGATTAAAGAAAAGGATCAGGGGCAAATTTAATATAGGTAACGTTTTACAAATTAGAAATTATTATAAAAAAAATTATTTCGATGCAGTTGTTGCAATAGAATTAATTGAACACATATCTCCTCGAAAGATTTTTAAACTTTATAAAGATATTCGAAGCCTCTTAAAACCAACTGGTATATTCATTTTATCTACTCCTTTAAATGAGGGGCTAAAATTTATGAAAGAAAATCCGAGTTCACATGTACGAGAATATACTGAGTCGATAGTCTTTACAGAACTTAAACTTTCAGGATTCAGAGTGCTTGAAAAGAGATGTTTTTTTGCATTTAAAAATTTCTATCGAATAAAAAGGGTGATATCTTTGTTGTGGGGAGGAAGGTGGAAGCCAAACAACATCGTGATTAAGGCTGTGAAAGCCTAGGTCTATTTTGTAAATTTAAAGCTTGATACCATTTTTTCATAAATCTTCTGATGTTTCTCGCGATCAGGATCATTTGGATTCTCTCCATCAAAAATCAATTTATAAATGTAGCCATTTTTTAGAGCCACTAGTTCAGTAATCTCCCTATCGAATCCAAAAATAGACAGCCTTTTCGCTTCCGAGTTGTCTAAAACCGTATCAACTGTACCTCTTAATAAATTGGCCCCACCAGCCGCCTTTGGTTTATTATTTTCGATCCAGGTTTCAACTGTGTCATTATTGGAATTTTCCATAACTCTAATTTGAAATTCTCCTGGCCAATCTTTTTTCTCCTCCTCTGTAAATGTTACTTTTTGCAACTCTCCCTCTAGAAGAATATCCCCTGCCCATTCTACTTTATTTCCTATTCTCGGTTTAGCCTCAGTAACCTCCCAGTTTGTGGGATATTCCAATTCATATTGAAATTGTTCATTTTTGTACAATGTCGACTTAGGTAAATTATCCGCTGGGGTTGGTGTTGGCGTAGCTAAGTTAACTACTGTTGTGGTCGGATTCTCTCGTTCTGCATTTCCCAAAAGATAATCCTTGAAAATATAACCTATAATTCCGGCGATTATGACAAGCGCGATAACTGCTATAGAGACAACAACTATTCGCTTATTAAAAGCTGGCTTTTCGGGCTGAGGTGGCATTTGAGACTGAATCTCAGAAGAAGGTGTGCTTGTTATATTTTCTCGAGTTGTTGGTTCTATATTTCCAGTATAGCAAAAGCTTAGGTGGAAGAGGGAGTAATATTGTGATTGTGGCGAGGAAGTAGTATACTCGCGGTGTATGAAACAGGAAGCGGTTGGGGTGCCTGATTGGGAGGAACTTGACTGGAAGGAAACTCCATACCCGGGAGTTTTTCTTTTTAAGCTGGCTGAGGAAATTAATCCAGAAAACCCTGATATGCCCTTTTTCTCCGTCTTTGCGTTAAAAGTAAATCCGAATTCTCAAATTCCAAGACACCTCCACAAGAGAGAACCCGAATGGCGGGAACAAATAAATTTTCAAGAACCAGGAGATTTTGAAATTTTACGAGCGAATAATTCGCAGAGGATTTTAAACGAACTTTTAACTATTACAATCGAGCCTTATGAAGTTTTTGGTATCAAAAATCATGGCTTGAGACCTTTGTTTTTAACATCAAGAATGATTCCCGGCTTTACAGGATACGACGAAATCGAAGAGGTCAACGAACAAGTCTCTGGTTCTCAGGCCTAAGATAGCGGACGGTTTCTCCGGCCTTCCACATTTCAGAATCCATAATATAATCCAGAAGACTTTGAGATACAACGCGCTCTTGATATGCATCAACAAATCCTCTCTCAAGAACACTTCTAAAGCGGCCGTTCCAGTCAAGCGCGCCTCGTTGCGCTGTAGTTGAGCAGTTCGCATACATCCAGTCAATTCCGTTTCTGTCAACCAAAGGGTACAAACTTTGCGTTGCCTCTTCAACCGTCTCATTAAATGCTTCGCTTGGTTTATGACCTTTTTCCCTAAAAAGGTCATACTGCGCGTGCATTATTCCAATAAGTGCTCCTGCCATAACCGCGTCGAATCTGTTTTCAATTTTCTCCGCAACAGTAGGGCCATCCTTTCTTCTTTCTCTTATGTTTGTTGCAGCGCGTCCGAATTCTGAGCCGGCTATTTCGGCAAGCTCTCTATTTAATGTCTCACGGTAATCAGGCTTGCTGTTTGCTTCAAGCACTCTTGTTACCTCAACTCCTGTCGCGACTTTTCCATATAGATCTTCAAAGACCGACCTGCTTCTTTCAAACGCACTTCTAAGCCCGCCTAAAAAGTAAGGAACTAAATTGGGCGGCAAATCTTTTAATAAACCGTCTCCGCCTTTTTCTCCGATAATTTTCGATATTGTTTGAGTAGAAATCTCGACCGTATGAAGCACTGCATCGTGAGGTGATAAATTGTTTTGGCGCAAAACATTGTAGGCGCCCTGCCAAAGCCCATAGACAGCTCCGAGTAATACCCCCCGTTCTCCTGTTAAGTCAGAAAATACTTCATCTTCAAAAGTCGTCTCGAATAAAAATCCAGAGCCGATTGCCATTCCCGTTGCAAGAGTTCTCTCAAGTGCCCTGCCTGTTGCGTCTTGCCCAACGGCATAGCTTGAATTTATTCCGCGCCCTGCTTGGAAATGTTCGCGGACACTTCTCCCTGCTCCTTTTGGAGCAACTAGTATAACGTCAATTTCTTCCGGAGGGTTAATCCCTGTTTGTTCTCGAAAAGTGAATCCAAATCCGTGAGAAAAATAAAGGCTAGCACCAGATGAAAGTAGGTCTCTTATATTTGGCCATTGGTCTTTTTGTCCAGCATCTGAAAGTAAATACTGTATCTGTCCGGGTTTTAACGGCCTTTCCGGTTGCGTAGACCGTTTTATTGCTTCTTCAATCGAAAAAAGACTAACTCCAGGGATCCATCCGTCTTCTAGCGCCTTGTCATATGTCCTACCTTCCCTTTGTCCAATTATAACATTGAAACCATTATCGCGGAGATTTAAGCTTTGGGCCGGCCCCTGTACTCCATAGCCAACAACTGCTATCGTTTCCTTCCCTAAAACCTGTCTTGCCTGTTCGAGGGGAAAATCATCACGTGTAACAACGCTCTCTTTTACGCCTCCGAAATCAAACTCAGTGCCAATCTGGGGGCGTTGGGGTTCCTGTGCTCCTCTTTGTCGCGGATCTCCTTCAATGCCTCGGAACGACATATGATTATTGTTCGGGCAGAAGCAAGGTAATACTAGCAGGCGACTTGATGTTTGTCAATAACTTATCCGAATTTGTACCAGTTTGCCTCTTGTTTTAATTTCGTGACATTTTTAATCAAAAATCTTCCGCTTTCTTTCTTAAGAACCCTGAGTTTCTCAAGCTTCTTAATTTCAATGCTTGTAGTCTCCCGCGTTAGTCCTATCAGATTTGCTATGTCTTTATGAGTTAGAGGGACTCTAATAATAATTCCTCTAATGCTTGTTATGCCAAATCTTTCTGCGCATATTACAAGAATTGAGGCAACTTTCTGATGCGCATCCCCAAAAATAAGATACTCCATTCGCTCAAGAAGACCTCCAAGTCTTATTAAAATATTACTTAACACTTTATATAGCACCTCAGGATCTTGCTGAAGGAACTCTAAAAATTGTTCTCTTGGAGCTCTCATCACCTCAATGGGCGTCAAAGTATCAAAATAGTATGGAGAGGCGTCTGTTATCGCCCATCTTATTGGGAACACATCATTAGGTTTAAATATGATGAGGGTTAATTCTTGGCCAGCTTCTGATATAGAGTATAATCTTACATATCCTTTTTTAAGATAGTAAACTCCTTGTGGGATTTCGTCTGCGCGAATAATAACCTCATGTTTTTTATAATCGAGCTTCCGAAATTTTGAAAAAAACTTTAAAAGCTTTTGTTCCCCTTCTTCCATAAAGCAATTATATCACATGCCTAAAATGTAAGTAAGATTACAATTTATGGGTAATGTTGTTTACTGAATGAATATTTTTCATAGAGTATAAACAAGGTGCTTTTTCAAACTTATGGACGGAGGATAACAACTAGAATAGGCATTTCGAAAGAAAGGAGGAAAGATATGCCTGAAAAAGAAATTCGCGCTGCCAGAGCGATTAAATCAAAATTCCTTACCCTCCCAGGAGAAGAACTCATTCTTGTCCAGAGAAAGCATTGGTCAATATTTGTATTCCCCTCCCTATTCGCAGTTGCTATTGTACTTCTTTCCTTCATTATATTCCTTGTTCTATATCCCTTTTTCCCAAGTCTTCTGCCGCTTATTATCATCGCGTTCTCATTGATATTCATATTTACATTCACCATGGTGCTCAAATCCATAGTAGATTGGTACTTCAATTTGTATATTGTAACAAACAGAAAAATCACCGAGGTAGCCTACAGGCCTCTTTCGGCTCGCCATGTTAATGAGGTCCTTCTTGACCAAGTCAGATGCACGGAAATTGATACGAGGATTGAGGGGATTATTAATGAGTTATTGGACGTTGGAGACGTAATAATAACTTTCGATAGACCCACCCACCAAGTGGAATTCGTCTTTACCTCTATTCCCAATCCCAAAAAAATAGAATCCCATCTACATAGAACTTTGAGCCCCACTAACCCTTATGTAAATAGCCAGGTAAAAGATGCTAATGCTTGGTATTTAAAAGATAAGGATCAAGAGGGGAAATGGAAATACGTAGAAGAAATTAAGAATCAGGGTTTTAACGGACAGAAAAGCCACCCGCCCTTGAGGACCTCTGGCCCGGAGGGAGGTGAAACAATTTGGAATTTGTGAAACTTATCGTGTATTCTCTGTTTTTTGCGACTGCCGTATTCTTGGTAATGTTTAATGTTCTCTATTCTTTTAGGATATACAGCGCAAATTACAGGCTGGGATTTAGCATGCCTCGATTTTTAAAAAGAGCGCTTGAAATAAATGTATTAATTGCATTTACCGTAGCGGTCATAATAGCGCTAGTGCTCGCAAATACGCTTGCATCTATAAGAATTCCGGCCATCCTGTAATCGTCTTCGTTTGGTTAATTTGTCGAAAGACAAATTGACTATACTTCCTTTTTGTTATACTTAAGAATAAAATGAGCTTTTGGCAATCCTGGAAATATAAAAACCTTACTTTTCTTTTTGTTTCTCTAACCTTTGCCTTTTTCTTAGGAAGATTTGAACCGTTCCATCAACTTCTCCTAAATCTAGGCAATTACGGATATGCAGGAGCCTTCTTTGCCGGAATGCTCTTTGTGTCAACTTTTGGTTTTTCTACGGGTGTCGTAACTCTTTTGATTTTAGCAGAAAAATTGAGTCTTCCACTGATAGGAATAATTGCAGGCGCCGGTGGAGTTTTTGGAGATTTTATGCTATTTCGATTTGTTAAGGATAGGCTCGTCACTGAAATAAAACCTATTTATGACAGCATGGATCACAACCACCACTTAATAAAACTTCTTCATACAAAACATTTCCGCTGGATGTTTCCGGTTTTTGGGGCAATAGTGATTGCATCGCCACTTCCCGATGAGGTGGGCGTGACGCTCATGGGAATCTCAAAAATGAAGACCAGAACCTTTTTACTTCTTTCATTTATTCTAAATGTCTCAGGTGTAATTCTTGTACTCCTGGCCTCTCGATTCATAAAACTCTAACCGTAATATTTTTAATACAACTTGAGGTGATGACCAGCGAAGAAGGCAAAAATCACAATTGCCCCGGCGAAGGCTGACCAGGTAGCAAAATATACTGCATTTCTTACTTTTTTTGAACTTACATCTTGGGAAATCGTATATACGAGAAGCAATATTATTGTGTAAAGCGCCATCGCGAGTATGCTTTTTGAGACCCAGTGATGGCCCGATATCTCTTGTAGCCAACTCTTAAATGCCACGCTAAGCTCTGCAGATATGGTAATTGCCGTCACAAAAACAGCATTTATAAAAGCAGCAATTGATGAAGCATAAATAACACGAGATTTTTTCATTTTTATTGCAGCGCTCCCCAGCGTGCGGCCGATGAGATAATAAAGCCCATAAGACCGACTGTAAGTCCCAAAACGGCAACAAAACCTACCAATAAGAATGTTGAACGACGAATATTTAACTTTTGAAATTCATCCTGATTAAGAAAAGCAATTGTAATAGCAGTTATAGCAAGGGGTACGATGAAGAGGAAGATATGCTCTTTTGTTTCCATAATGATGTTGTGTGCCCAAGGCGCAAGACCGCTTTTAATCACAGGCTTAACCAAAGAGCCGTAATATGCCACATAGTAGTATCCTCCAAAGATCCAACTTAAAACAAATCCCACAACGCCGATAACTGCGGTTATGCGAATGTGTCTTGTGTTCCAAGTTCTGTTTTTCAGCTCACCAAAAAGCCATAAAAATGCATCAATTCCAACAATCGCAAACCCAAGATGAAGACCTATTAAAACAGGCTTACTTAAAAGAAAACCGAATACGTCCATAAAGTCATCGTATCAATATATTAATTCTTGGTCAAGCCCCGCGAGCTTGTTCGGTAGAGCGTAATCGGATATAATATTGAGGTCAAATGGAGGGTTCGCATAGAGGCCAATTGCGCGAGTCTTGAAAACTCGAGGGAGCAATCCCTTCACAGGTTCGAATCCTGTACCCTCCGCACACTCCGTTCTAGTTTTGGAGGGTGACTCAGACGGTCACGAGAGTGGTTTGCTAAACCACGCCCCGCAAGGGGCTAGTGGGTTCGACTCCCACACCCTCCGCCCTCATTTTTGTTGCCTTTTTGTTACCTTTTTATGAGGCTGGTTTGGTTGCCGCCGAACGGCTCTTGTGCTATCATGTATCCATGCCAGACAGCACAAAAGAAATTGTAAAACCAAGCGCTGAAGCGGTTACGCCTTTTGTTCCTCCTGAAGTTTCGCCTCATGTCGAAACAGTAAGCGATATGGAACATTTAGCAAGAATTCATTCAGAGCTTTCATCGCACGGTGTGGAGACAAGGGGAGAACTTACGCAAGTTTCAACAGAGCCTCAAGCTCTTGATTCCTCACAGTTCGAAATAAAATCAGAGGCTACAGTTAAACCCCCTAGAGCACAGGGACCTGGGAAATTTGATGATCCTTCTTTTTGGGGCTCAATATTTATGAGAAAACAACAGGAAAGGAGAGAACGTGCAGCTTGATGCTTTTTCGCAAGCCATTATTAATCTAGTCTTTGTTTTTCTCCTAGCCTTTTTAATGGCATCCGTAGTTATTGCGTGCCTGTTAGGGATTTTTTTGGCATTAGGGTTTTGGCGAAAATCCCAAGAAAGACACGAGAAGGCTCTTGACTCATCTCTTCTTGAGGTATCACTCCCACGCGAAAACGAGATAAAAATAGACGCTGCAGATCAATTATTCTCAGGTCTTACTTCAATCGCAGGAACTAAGGGAATTTTTGGATTTCTTAAAGTTCCCGACATTATATCTTTTGAAATAGTCGCAAAACCTCAAGATATAAGATTTTATGTTGGCGTGCCAAATAGGCTTCGCGACATGGTTGAAAAGCAGATTCATGGAAGCTATCCAGACGCGCAGATTCTTCAGGTTGAAGAATATAATCTTTTTGAAAATCCAGGTAAAATCGCCTACGCACAACTAAAGCTCTCAAAAGCTCATTATCTTCCAATAAAAACCTATAAGGATCTTCCGGTTGATCCTCTTTCATCAATTACAAGCACATTAGGAAAAATGCAGGAAGGAGAAGCTGCGGCTTTACAAATTTTGATAACCCTTACCGGCGACGCTTGGAAAAAAAGCGGCCGATCATACATTACAACCACTAAAAAGAGAGAGGCGAATCCTGAAACTGCAAAATACTCGGTTGATCAAAAAGAACTTGAGGCAATTGAGCAAAAGATTACAAAGCCCGGATTTGAAACGCATGTTAGAATCCTTACTGCTTCTTCAACAAAGGAATCCGCAGAAGCACATCTTACAAATATTGTGGGCTCATTCTCACAGTTCTCTTCTTTTAACTCCTTTGAAAAAGTGAAGCATAGATTGTTTAAGGGAATGGCAATGATTGATTTTATCTATCGTCAACTTCCGCTTGTGCCAAACAACCCCGGAGTTTTAACAACAGATGAACTTGCAACAATTTTTCATTTTCCAAATAAAACGGTTGAGACACCTGCTATCCATTGGCTAGGTGCCCGAGTCGCGCCTGCACCCGCAAATATTCCTTCCGCCGGATTATACACTGGGAAAAGCATTTATCGCGGGATCTCGCGGCCTGTTTATATCGGGGAGGATGACAGACGCCGTCATATGTATATTATAGGTAAGACAGGCGTAGGAAAATCAGAATTTTTAAAAGACATGATCTTACAAGACATTCGCGCTGGATATGGAGTTTGTTTTATTGATCCTCATGACACAATCGATATGCTCTTGCCTCTCATTCCTCCGGAGCGCGCAGAAGACGTAATTCTTTTTGATCCGGGAGACACGGAACGCCCAATGGGACTAAACATGTTGGACGTTCAAACCGAAGAGCAAAAAGACCTAATAATTACGTCAATAATAGGACTTATGTACAAATTATATGATCCTAATAAAACTGGCATTATTGGACCGCGTTTTGAGCATGCTATAAGAAATGCCATGTACACTGTTATGTCAGAGCCGGGGAATACTTTTGTTGAGGTTGTCCGAGTCCTAACCGATTCTTCCTTTGTGCAGGAGCTCTTGCCGAAAGTTCAAGATCCAATTGTTCGCCGCTACTGGACTGATCAGATTGCGCAAACCTCAGATTTTCATAAGTCTGAGGTGTTGGATTATATAGTTTCAAAATTCGGCCGCTTTGTCACAAACCGCATGATGAGAAATATCATAGGGCAATCAAAAAGCGCATTTTCACTGCGAGAAGTTATGGACCAGGGAAAGATTTTACTTATCTCTCTTGCCAAAGGAAAAATTGGAGAAGATAATTCCTCCTTCTTGGGTTTAATTTTGGTTCCAAAAATTCTTGCCGCAGCAATGTCAAGGCAAGATGTGCCGCAAGACCAACGTAGGGATTTCTATCTTTACGTTGATGAGTTTCAGAATTTTGCGACTCCCGATTTTGGACAAATTTTGTCAGAGGCCCGAAAATATAGATTAAACCTAACGGTTGCGAACCAGTTTATCGGTCAAATTGAGGAGGATGTTAAAAACGCAATCTTTGGAAATGTCGGAACATTAATTTCATTTCGGGTAGGAGTTTCTGATGCAAATTACCTGCAACATGAATTTCAACCGGTGTTTAACGAAGCGGATTTAATTAATGTTGAAAGATTCCATGCATACGTAAAAACTCTGATTAATTCTGAGCCTACCACGCCATTTTCATTGGACTTAACTCGAGATTTGGTTGCCGAGAAAAAGCTTGAAAATCCAAGAGTCGCAGAATTAATTAGAGAATTATCAAGACTCAAATACGGAAAACAAAAAGAATTGGTTGAGGCAGAAATTGCTAAGAGATCGCGATTATACGAAGTGCTTGGCGATATTCAATCAAGCGTTGACAAAGGCCCAGAAGGAAGGCTCGGACCTGGCGGCTCCATTTAGTAAGTATTCAGTATCAAGTATAAAGTATTAAGGTATAACCACTTGTCGGCTTCAAGTTTAACCCCAGTATTGGTATAATAAGCAAGCGTTTTAGAAATTTTTAGGCCCGTCGTTCAACGGTAGGACACGACTCTTATAAAGTCGACACGAAGGTCCGACTCCTTCCGGGCCTACAGATGTCTTTGGCTTGCCCCGTAGAAACGCTCTTGTGACGCGAGGCTGTAAGCCTCGGGAACAAGTAAGTTTTGTACGGGGTTCGAATCCAAGCGCACCCATAATTCTCTCGCACCTATAACATCTGCTATAATAGAATTTCCGATGGGAAGATTTTTCTTGCTCCTCCTTGTGGGTATTTTGTTCGCGTTCAAACTTTTTGTTGTTCCTCAAGTTTTCTCTGATGAGCTTGACGATATCAATAAAAAACTGACCGAACTTCAGGCAGCGCTTTCTGCCTCTCAAAAAGCAACGGCACCCCTTGAATCACAACTTAATAGCTTGCAAAAACAACTTACAGGTATAGAAAATCAGGTTGCCGCAATTGAGCGCGATTTGGCAGAAAAGAAGAAATTCATTGAACAAGGCTATCAAGAGCTTGAAGAGAGTAAAATTATTTTTAATAAAACCGTCCGCGACTACTACATAAAAAGCTATTTTCTCTCCCCTCTTCTCGTCTTTATTTCCCAGGCAGATGCTGCTGAAATGACTCGAATCATTATTTATCAAAAAAGAGATGCTGACCGCGATAAAGAAACGATAACCTCCATTGCATTAAAGATTGTTGATCTTGAAACGCGAAAAGCAAAACTTGAAGAGGAAGAAATAAAATTTGCGAGCATTAAAGAAAGGCTTGCACAGGAAAAGGGAGAAATCGAAAAAGTTGTAAAGGGCGCAAAAGCATATCAAGCAACATTGTCAAGTGAAATTGCAAAGTTATCTGCCCGCCAAAAAGAAATTTTAGGTCAAAGGCTTGCCGCATTAAACATTCCAAGATCTGCCGCGACCGCGGCTCCTGCCTGTGTTGATGATAGAACCCGCGATCCGGGATTTTCTCCCAGAATCGCCTTCTTCACCTACGGCGTCCCAAACAGAACCGGTCTTAATCAATATGGAGCGGACGGAAGAGCCCGCGCCGGACAGTCTGCAGAACAAATCCTTGAAGCATATTATGTAAATTACGAACTGAAAAAAGATTACTCCCAAGATATAAATATTAATGTTGAGGGATACGGCTCTTATAATATCGAGGAGTACGTAAAAAGAATTTATGAAATGCCTTCATCATTTGCAATGGAAGCCTTAAAAGCTCAGGCTGTGGCCGCTCGCTCCTATGCTCTTTCTTATACAAACAATGGAGCGGGATCTATTTGCACCACTCAATCCTGTCAGGTCTTTAAACCCGAACCTAAAGGCGGCGCATGGGAAGAGGCAGTGAACAGCACGCGCGGCTGGGTCATGGTTCAGGGCGGATCGCCAATTAAGGCTTGGTACTCTTCAACTCACGGCGGATATATTTTATCGACGTCAGAACTTCCAGGCTGGAGCGCGACCTCTTGGACAAAACATGCAATAGATACAACAACAGGCGCGGCCTCGGGATTCTCTGATCTTTTTTCAAATGCCTATGATCGCGAATCTCCGTGGTTTTATTGCGATTGGGGGTCTCGATCAGAGTATAATAAAACCGCCTGGCTTAAATCTTCTGAAGTAGCAGACATTATGAATGTGATCTTGCTTGCAAAAGCTGACTCATCCGCTGGAGAGCATCTTTATCAAACTGATAAGCCAAATCCTGCGGGTACCGATACATGGGATGAAGCTCGCGTTCGGCAAGAGCTCTCAAATCGAGGAGTAACTCCTTTTTCAAATATCTCAGACGTTTCTATTGGAGCAGATTTTTCGGCTGGCCGAACAACTTCTGTAGGTATCTTGGGGGACGGCGGATCACAAAGTTTTTCAGGTGATGAATTTAAAAACTGGTTTAATCTCAGAGCCCCGGCAAATATTCAAATCGTCGGTCCACTATTCAATGTAGAACGCCAATAAAAAGATCAAATAGTTGAATAGTTAGAATAAGCTAGAATAGTTTTTCGAGCCAGAACTATTTTAACCATTATAGCCATTTAGCTATTCTATTTCTGATATAATAATCTCATTATGCCAGGGGAAAATGGTCTTAGTGGTGAATTCGTTATTTCAGAACGGATACCGCAAGGTACACCAGAACCTTCCCACAAAAAATCCGTCCACTTTTATTCCTCGCTTGGAATCAATCCCGATAATGTAGTGTTTGAAAATCAGGAGGGAGATGAAGAAATAATGCTTCTCGTAAGACGAGATCTCATAACCAATGTCCCTTGGATTCTTACCGCTCTGATATTAATCTTTATTCCTCCGCTCCTTTTTCTTTTCAACGATTTGTTTTCTCCCTTTTTCCAGATTGCCATACAAACTCAAGTAGTTTCGGTCCTTTTTTATTATCTTGTTGTGGCCGGATTCATTTTGGTTGAGTTTACTATTTGGTATTTTAATGTAGGTCTTGTAACTAACAAAAGAATCATTGATCTTGATGTTTCAGGTATTCTTTTTAAGCACGCCAGTGAAACAAAAATTAATCTTATCGAGGACGTTTCTTACTCACAAGTCGGAGCTGTAAGATCAGTATTTAATTATGGGGACGTGTTAGTACAAACCGCGGCGACTCAAGCAAACTTTGAGTTTGACCGCGCGCCGGAACCGGCCAGAATTGTTCAAATTATTGCCGAGATGATAGGAAGAAAGCCACTAAAGTAACCGGGCGAAATGAGATCACCCCGATGAAAATCGGGATCTCTAATTTATGGAAATATTTAATTTTTTTCTTAAGATCTTTTCCAATCAGGATGCTCTTTTCAGAATCATTCTGATTATATTGATCTCTATATACGGCCTTTTTGCACTAATTCTTTTTTTACAGATTAGGAATTTAAACAGAATTATAAATCAAATAACATTCTCACCCATCTTTATTGTTTTTACGCTCGTACATCTTCTGGCAACAGTTGCGTTATTATTCTTTGCGGTGCTATTCTTATAGAGCATGGATCAAAATATTCTCTTATCAAAAGTCGTTGCAAATCCTACTGATACAACATGGGCTCAGGCTTATTCCACCTTAAATCTCTACATAGTTCTTTCCATAAGGTCCGAAGATGCCGAGGCTGGCATAGTAACGTCAGGTAAAGAATTGCTTGAAAAAATTCAGCGAGAATATTTCTCGCTTGATGACAAAAACATCACAAATATAAAAGGGGCATTAGACAAATCACTTGAAGGTATTAACAAAAATTCTATCTCTATTGTCCTTGCAACAGTGAAGGATAATGTTCTTTATCTTGTTATTGCAAACGAGGGAGAGATAATTCTTAAAAGAGACGGGAAAATTGGCGTGATCGCAAGGGGTGATGCGGACAATATTGTAGCCTACTCTGGGAATATAAAATCTGATGATATTGTTGTGCTTGAGACAGGAGGATTTTCAAAAAAGGTCCCTCTTAACAAATTATCAGGTATTTTGGATGACCGGGAAGTCTCGGAAATCTCAGAACACCTGGCCCCCCTAATTCATGAAAAATCGGAAGGGTCAGAAGCGGCAATTGTTCTTACGTACAAAGGCATTGAGGAACCTGCCTCTCGCGAAACGCAGGGTCCTGCGCCGCAAGAAGACGAATCCATTGAAGAACTTGGACATGAACGCGAAGGCGGGAAAATCAGGCTTCCCCAAATCAAAATTCCAACAATAAGCTTGGATCTTTTCAATGTGGGTAAAAAAAGATTAATAATACTGGGAATAATTCTCCTAAGCTTGTTGTTGATAGTAAGCGTTTTGTTTGAAAGACAAAGGCAAGAAAGTGCAAGCCGGCGAGAGCTTCTAGCCGAGATTTTGACACCCGCGCAAGAAAAATTTGACGAAGCAGAGGCTCTAATCAGTTTAAATAAAGGGCTTGCGCTTGAAGAATTTGACACATTAAAAACCACTCTAGAAGAATCGCGGGACAAATTTGCGTCCAACACTTCTGAGAGAAAGAAACTTGATGAGTTTATAGGAAAGGTAGAAAGTAAAATAGGCGAACTAGGAGCGGGCGCAACAATTGCTAATCAGAAAGTAGTTTTTGAAAATGTTGATTTGGTAATAGTTCGCGATGGCGCTCTTGTTGCAACTCGCGAAGATGGCAAAATTGCTCTTCTTTCAAAAGATGGGGAATCGGAGAAAGAAATCGACTCTGAGAATAAAGATGTTAAGGCAATTGCCGCCAATAAAGATTCTGTATTTTTGCTTGGGACAGAAGGCATTACAAGAACAACAAAAAGCTCGGGACAAACTCAAACAATTGTAGAAGATCCTGATACAACAGTTGCCCTTGATACATTTGGATCAAGCCTGTATGGGCTTAGCACATCTAACAAAACTGTAGATAAATATTCCGGGTCCTCTTTTGCAAGATCGGATTATTTTACCGAAGACATAACGCTTAGCAATCCCGCAAGCATGAGTATTGATGCTTCTATTTGGATTATCGATGGCGGCAAGGTAAGAAAGTTCACAAGAGGAAAGGAAGACACGTTTACAATTTCGGGCCTGGCAAAAAATCTATCGTCCGATTCGCTGATCTTTACAGACGTTGATTATGACAATATTTATATTCTGGATCGCACAAACGCAAGAATTATTTCTATTTCAAAGACTGGCGAACTCAAAAATCAGTATTCATGGAAAGATCTGTCGAAAGCCTCCTCTCTTGCAATTGATGAGGAGAGCGAAACAGCCTACGTCGTGACCGGAAACAAGCTTTACTCCTTCGATTTATAAACTCCATTGGGTGACGCGAAGTGATTTTTCACTTGAAAGTGATTCGAATGCAAGTTTAAATATATTTTCGAACTACATAAAACTTACATATACTTGCGTTCACATAGCGAAGAACGAGATAACGATATGGAATATTTCAACTAAAGGAAGCTGAGCGTCACTTTCAACGTGCGAAAATCACGAAGCGGCAGGACCCGATGATATAATGGATTGATGAGAATTGTTAATCGTTTTATAAAATCATATAAACCTCTTGAAAAGATTGAGGCTGGGATTGTTTTGCTCGGGAGCGAAGTAAAAGCACTTCGCGCTAGCCATGCCGACATCACTGGGGCTTATGTTCGAATTTCAGGAAGCGAAGCAAACTTAATCAATGCAAAAATTTTCCCTTATGAATTTTCTCGGATTGAAGGTTATCAAGAAGACCGAACACGAAAACTTTTGCTTCACAAAAAGGAAATTCTGGCCTTAAAATCAAAGCTCGACCAGGGAAAATTCACGATTGTTCCTTTGTCAATATATCTTAAGGACGGCAATTTTAAGCTTGAACTGGCCTTAGTTGAGAGCAAAAACAAGCGCGAGAAGCGCCGCGACAAGCGTCGAGAGGCCATCGAGCGCGAACAGGAGCGCGAGTTGAAAACCATCCTCTAGTGTGCTATAATAGCCTCATTGGGGATGCATTGCATCGACAGAATTGCTCTTTAAAAACTGCAAGCCGATAATGATACTAATCGTAAAAATGTATCAAAAATAAATGCTAACAGAAATGTTAGTCCGGCCTACAGCTACGCAGTAGCTTAAACTGGTGTTCATATCTAGATTTTTCCAAACGATCAGATATGGGCATAAACAAAGTTTGGATATAGACAAAGTTCCGATTTAGATTTTGTTCGAACAATTTAAATCTTAGTCATGTTCAATCCTTTCAATTGGAGTTTGCATGATGACAATAAATAATTGAATAAGCTTGTAGATGTTTTTATAGATGCTTTTTTGGACGGGGGCTCAAAGCCCCCCATCTCCACCGCGTCAAACGCGGCTTCGCACGAAGCAGCGTTTGTAAGGTGATCGCGTTGGACGCGACACTCAAAAGATATATTTTTATGTCAGAAACGTTTGACGTTTCAAAAAGATACTACGTATATATCCTCCATAGCCTTAAAGATAAAGGTTTATATATTGGCTTTACGACAAGTCTAAAGAATAGATTAACAAAACATGCAAGAGGAGAAATTAAAGCTACAAAATTCAGGCTACCTGTAAAGCTCATTTATTACGAATATTTTATAAATGAAGAGGATGCTAAAGCCCGCGAAGAATTTCTCAAAAGCGGCTTTGGAAGAAGACAATTTAAAGAAGCTTTAAAAAGGACATTATCGATGCTTTAAACCTCTCTCGCGAAGGTGACACCGAGGACTTTTTTTGCCCCTGCGCTTTTTAATACTTTTGCGGCTTCTTTGAGAGTCGCAAGACTTGTTGCAAGATCGTCTATGATTACTACGGCTTTAGGGATGTTTGCCGCCGGACCGGTGGGCCTCTGGCCCAGAAGGGGGGTTTTAGGATCTTTGCGAACCGAGAACGCATCTTCGACGTTTTTCTTCCGTTCCTCTTTATTTAATCTAAACTGAGGTTTTGTTTCTTTAATGCGAACTAAAATCTTAGGCTCTATTTTTAAATCGAAATACTTTGCGACAAAAGATGCTAGGATTTCCGCATGATTATACCCGCGCTCGCGCAGGCGCCTTGGGCTTAATGGAATCGGGATAATAACCGACTCGAATTGTTCGATGAAATTATAAAAAGCTTCATTTTGTGCTAGTCCCTCATTCATAATCTCGGAAATTATTTCTGCAAGCTTTGAGACGTACGGTTTATACTTGAATTGGCGGATTAACTTTCGAATTATCGAATTATAAATAACTGCCGATATCACACCATCTAATTCGCCTGAAACTGGCTCAAATGATTCATTGTATTTAATCTTGGCAAAACAGTCCGCACACAAAAAATCCCCAAATTTTTTACAATTTATACATTTCTTAGGAAAAAGAATATCAAGAAGATTCATCGCTCTCACAGCTAACTGCGCTGCTCCCACAATGCTGGCACTTTTCAAGAAGCTGATCCATAGGACGAACATTTATCTGGTGACAATTAGGACATTCAAACTCGCGATCTCCATATTTATCAGGCATTAATATACCGTTTATACTCGATTCTCCTGAAAAGAGCATGTTACTTGCGGTTGAACCGCAGCTACCCCGGGCTACTGGTGGCTCGAAACTGCGTGTTAAAATAATATAATCTAATCCCCCGCGAAGAAGAGTTCCATGACCACTGTTGCAAAGCTCTATTGCAGAATTTTCAAGAGCATAAAAAGTTCTTTGTTTTTCTTCGCGGGTTCCATTTTGTATTGCAAAAATAGTACGATCAATAAGAGGCCCAAGTATTCTTATGGCCCCCTCAAAATCCTTCTGTTTTTCAGGATTTGGAGAATAAGAGAACCCTTGCTTTAGAACGTGCTCTATATATGAATCAGAGACTTCTCTATTTACAACGCGCGGGGATCTTAAAAAATCATCGGCATGTTGAAGATCAAATCTTGCTCCGGTCAAAGTGGTCATTGCCCGATTATATTGTTCTATTGTTGGATTATCGACTCTCAATGCCGCCATCAGAATTTTCCCACTCTGTATTCTTCCTTTATAAATAAATCCATAGTTTCCATATCCCTCATCTTCTGGCCCAGGCGGACTCCCCCAGAAAATAGTATCGCCTTCTTTTGCCTGTTTTAATTGACTCTCAAGGTTTACTAATCCTAATGTTTCGTTTTCTTCCCGATGCGTTGGGTCTTGCCGTAATTTTTTCTTTGCTATTGCCCTGCGAGATTTTTCAAGCATCGTCTCGCCATCAGAGGTGAAGATTGAAGTCCCACTATGATTCCTTGAGAAAAACAAGCTATATTCGTATTTAGGAATTTCAAAACGATATTCACCTAAGTATGAAATTATATCTTCTTTAATCGAGGACTCTGAATGTAAACCTTCTTGGTACTCTAAATTAAAAGCATTAGATCCAACTATTTCGTACCTTTCTCTTTCGGCAACTGCTGGCATATTATCTTTCCCAAATCCTTTCTTTTTTCCCTTCAATATGATTTGCGTAACGCGCCATAGTGAAAAACAAATCGGAGAGCCTGTTTATATATTTAAGTAGTCTCACATCTATCTTCTCTTTTTTAGAAAGTTTCACAATTTGCCTTTCTGCCCGTCTGGCAATTGCCCGGGCATTCTGGAGAAAACTCCCGGCCAATCCGCCATCAAGAAAAATAAAGTTCGCAAGCTTTGGCATCTTGTTCGTCATTAGATCGATTTCTTTTTCGAACCGATTAGTTTTACCTATCAAATCTATCTCTTCGAGAGTGTCAGGAAGGTCGGCAAAATAAGAACCAATGTAAAAAAGGGATTTTTGGACCTCTAAAATTAAGTCACGAAGATATGCTATTTGTTTATTTTTCTTGTGAGGAAGCGCTGCAAGCGCTAGCCCCAAAATAGTATTTAGCTCGTCAACGGTTCCGTATGCTTCGACACGGAGATCATGCTTCCAGACTCTTTTTCCTGAAAAGAGCGATGTTTTTCCGCGATCCCCTGTCTTTGTATATATAGGCATAGTTCAACTATTGCTCACAAAAAAACCTCTCGATAACCCGAGAGGAATTCTTCTTCGCTTAACCCTGCTCGGGGATGAAAGTATATATTGTTTTCTGGATATTACAGTACCGGCAGTTCCGCCGACTTTCACGGCGATTACCAAATATATACTCTTATTTGAAACTAATTGCTAATTGCTAACTTAACATTCACTATAGCCGCAGCTATAGCATTTTTTGCATCCCTCTTCATGCGCGAGCGTTGCTGCTCCGCATGAGGGACAAAAATCAAATGCGCTATGCGTCGAGGTCTCACTCCCAATACTTAATTGTTCCATAACAACTGTCTGCTCTGCCGCCTCGCTTTGCGATTCATTTAGCGCAGTCGCAGGACTTGCTATACCATTGGCACTTGTGACGATGCCATTTGTTTTTGCCACAATTCCGTTTCCGTTTGCGCCATTCGATACCGAAACTACCTGGCCGTTTGTTACGGTATTTTCCGAAGTCTTTAGATCACGAACTATCCCGTTGACTGAAAATCCAAATTCCTCTGCTAAAACTTTTGCTACAGCATCAGGCACAGACCGAACCCTGTTTTCTCCAAATCCGATTGTTCTCATGCCGCCGATTCCCGAAAGCTGTGCGACAATCTGTCTGACGCGTTCTCGTGCCGGTATAGGACTCTGAAGGCGAAGAGTCAGGGAAATCATTCGGCCCAAAGCATCAGTCATGGCAGCAACATCAGAACCTGATTTGCCAATGGTTATAAAGGCTTCAAAGGGATTTCCTCCTTCATCTTTATTGATAGTAATGAATGCGTCTCCAAGTGGCGTTTGGGTTTTGTAAGTCAAGCCATACATAACAGGCGGCCTCTTTGTAACCGGTGGGGCTTTTACTTCAACCTTTGGAGCTTCTTCCTTCTTCTTATCATCTATGCGTTCCAAGACCCCTGCGCGGGATCCTTCTCTCATATATGTAACGCCTTTGCAACCAAGTTTGTATGCCATGTTGTAAAGCTTTTTTACTTCTTCAACTGTGTGGGCATTAGGCGCATTAACTGTTTTTGAAATAGATGCATCAACATATTTTTGAATTATTGCCTGAGCCCTGACATGATCTTCTGGCGTCAGATCATTCGCCGACACAAAGAAATCGGGCCGCTCAATTTTGCCTGCCTCAATATCCTTGCCGTGTTTTTTATACCATTGTTCATATAAGTAGTGGCGGACAACATGCTCGCCTATTCTATCGCGCCTCACAAATTCGAATTCAAAAACCGGCTCAATTCCAGAGGTTGTATTAACAAGAAGAGATGTTGACCCGGTTGGCGCTTGCATAAGAAGTATGGAATTTCTAATGCCTTTTTTCTTAATTCCATTCTGAATATCAGCAGGCAACAGTTGTATGAACTTGCCCTGAGGATAAAGTTTTTTGTCAAACTTTCCAAAAGATCCTTTCTCAGCGCCAATTTCAACTGAGGTCCTATACGCCTCGTCTCTTATAATTCTATAAACGCGATCGATAAACTGAAGGGATTCAGGTGACCCATATCTTAAATGAAGCTTAATCAAAGCATCTCCAAGACCCATTGTCCCAAGACCTATTCTTCTTTCTCCTTCATATTGGGTCTTTTTGATCCCATCAAAAATATAAGGATCCATTTCAATAACATTGTCTTGAAATCGGACAGCGGCCCGAGTGACTTTCTTAAGTAGAGAAAAATCAAACTTTCCCTTCTTGTCAATATTATCGCCGTGAACAAGAGCTGAAAGATTAATTGATCCAAGATTGCAAACTCCCCACGGCGGCAAGCCCTCCTCTCCGCATGGATTTACGCAGTTAATTCGGTTCCAATACCAATTATTGTGCAGTTTATTGTATCGTTCCATGAAGACAACTCCCGGCTCTGCAGATCTCCAGGCGGCCTCGGCAATTAGATCCCACATGTAGCGCGCTTTGATAGTCTTATGTTTTACAACCTTTTTGCCCATTGCACGCCATGTGTATATATCTCCGTCCCATTTTGTATCATACTCGGGATCTCTTCTGTCCGGAAAGACAAGGTCCCAATCTCCATCGCGCTCAACCTGCTCCATGAAAGAATCTGAAACACAGACAGAAAGGTTTGCGCCATTTATACGGGAAAGATCTTGTTTAACAGTAATAAATTCTTCAATATCAGGATGCCAATCCCAGAGCATAAGCATTAATGCCCCTCGGCGACTACCTCCCTGTTGAATAATGTCTTTTGTTGCAACGGAGAAAAGTTCTGCCCAATTGCAGGGACCTGAAGAGAAGCCGTTTACTTTTTCAACGCGAAACCCGCGCGGTCGCAAGGAAGAAAGATTTATTCCGACTCCCCCACCGCGAGCCATAATCTCTACCATTTGCTTGAGGGTTTCAAGAATCCCTTCACGTGAGTCTTTGGGGGATGGAATTACAAAGCAATTATAGTAGGTAACTTCAAAACCGGTCCCAGCGCCTGCCAAAATTCTTCCTCCGGGAACATATTTAAAATCCTGCATCGCAGAATAAAATTCCTTTTCCCAGCGCTTCTTATTTTGGGAAGTTGTCTCAACACCGGCAACAGCCGCGGCCACTCTCCTCCACATGCGGTCAGGGGTTTTTTCGAGAGCCTTCCCCTTCTTATCTTTTAAAGAATAGCGATCCAAAAATACTTTTTGCGAAAGTCCTTGTAATTTCATAATAGAATTTGGTTATTTGATAAGTTTTTTTAATTCTTTCTCAAAGTCCTCAAGATCTACGAATCTCTTGAAGACGCTTGAAAACCTTATGTATGCTACTTTGTCAAGCTTCTTAAGTTTTTGAGCAACCATCTGACCAATTTTCTTTGCTTCTATTTCAACCGACTCGCCAGATATTAACTCTCTTTCAACCTCGTCTACTATATTATTAATCGCATCAAGTGACACCGTTGTCTTCTCGCAGGCTTTCATGAGTCCTTGCCGAAGTTTCTCTCGATCAAATTGCTCGCGCCTTCCGTCCTTTTTCTTGACAATAAGAGTGATGTTTTCTATCCGCTCGTAAGTTGTATAACGCTTGCCGCATGAAAGGCAATTTCTTCTGCGCCTTATATTTGTTCCATCATCCGAGACCCTTGTTTCAACAACTTCAGAATCTTCACTTTTACAATAAGGACACTGCATAATTAAATTCTAAATTACAGAAATTAGTTGTTAGAAATTAGATATTAGTTATGGAAATTAGATATTAGAAATTGGTATTTAATCTATTTTCTATTTTCCAACTTCCATTACTATTTTCTATTATCTATTAACTATTTTCTGCTTAATTGGGCTGGTTGTTCAAGGTGCAAACTACTAGATATAGTGTCAACTAAAATAGTAGAACACTATATCAGCCGTGTCAACTATCAAGTTGTATATCAAACTATGGCAATCGATGTTTTAGCCTCGTTTTGCGGTAATAGTCCGCCGGTTGGCGGATGGGACGAAAAAATTAGTTGGGCACTTTGTTTTTGTGTGTAAAAAAAATGATCTAACTAGGGAATTAGATTGTTACTGCAGGATAAGGCTATCTACGGATCTTTCAAATTCTACCATTCTCGCACCCTCTGCCCGAAGCTGGCTTGCAAAGTCTTTTGAGAGCACATTCTCCATCATAGGCAGCACCAGTTGGTGTTTAACAATAGACTTTTTCATATTATGTAAAACTGTATCAATATCTTTCCCCATCTTTTTGGCTTCCCCGGCGCTTGATACTGCATTATGGAAATAGTTATTGCTTTTTGAAAGAGTTGAAATTGAAAGTTGTCCTTTTCCCTTGTCTGCTAAAAGTTGTGCCGCATAAATTCTTTTGTCCGATGTTAAAAGATTAAACTCCGCTTCTTTTACAGGATCTGACATTAGCATTAAAATTATCCTGTCTCGGAGAGCCTTTAGAAAATGCAACGGATTGTCAGGTAAGATTCCAGGATAGGGCAACGGGTACTCATCTATCTCAGGCTGCGAACTTTGCGTGGCTTCTTTTTCTTTCTCCATTTGTTTATCTTCTGACATGAGGGCTTCCGTGGGCGAAGGAGAAAGTATAGGCTTAGTTTGGGCAAGTGTTTTTGAAGGAGTACTTAAATAAAAGAGGGCCAGGAGCAGTAATCCCAAGACAACTTTTTTCATTTAATGAAGATTTTGATAATAATAACCCCAACCACACCAATTGTCAAGAAGCGTAGCGACAGAAGACACCTCTAAAATCGCTCCGTGAGCCGTGTACGAATAGTACTGTCCCGACGAATTACATTCGTGCGGGATCCCGACCGAAAAATATCGGCGGGAAAAAGGCGAACGGTAAGATTAGCGGGGTCAAGCCAACTATTTGACATTTACGATATTTTTAGCCCATACTAAAAATAGACTTATTAGAAAATAGTTGTAAGAAATTGGAAAATGGTTATGGAAATTTGAACTTGGAGAATAGTATTTGTTTCTATTTTCTATTCTCTATTTTCTATTACTAATTTCTATTGTCCAAAAACCAATTTCTAAATACTAAAATCAATTATGATATTTAAACTGCTCTCTTTATTCGTTATTCTTTATTCATTGTTCCTTATTTTTGTACCAAACGCGAATGCTCAATTCCCAAACCCTAATGCAAATTACCTCAACACAAATCCGGACGTCCCGCAGAATTTCCATACATACACCCAAAGCGTCTTTATTGAAATTATCGCCGCAACTTCTTGTCAACTCTCAGGAATTGATCCCGCCAATCCTGGTAATAAGTGTCTTGGAATAGATCCAAATACTGGAAAAATAGGATTTGTTGAGGGAGGAGGCGGAGCGCTTGGAATGTTGGGAAATCTTATGTCGGCAACTTTTTACATTCCTGTCTCAACTCATGATTACGGAAGCTATGTTGCTTCAAATTTTGGCATAGTTAAAAAAACATATGCGCAAGGACCTGAGGGAAGCCTAGGTTTTAATTCCCTTACGCCCACTCTTAAGCTCTGGCAGGCTTTTAGAAATTTGACTTATCTTCTCTTTGTAATTGTTTTTATAATTGTGGGTCTTGGAATAATGTTTAGAATAAAAATTGACCCCAGAACCGTTATGACAATGCAAAATCAAATTCCAAAAATTGTGATTGCTCTAGTTTTGATTACCTTCTCTTATGCAATCGCAGGGTTTTTAGTGGACCTTATGTATGTCTCAATCTACTTAATTATGACAATATTCGCCGAGCAAGGAATTGACCCAACAAGTATGTTGGCAAGTAACCCCTTTGCGGCAGCCGGAGGATTTGGCAGCGCCCCGCTCACCGGAAAGGACATGGGGATATCTGGAATTGCAGAAGGCGTTGCTAAAAGTATCTCAGGGATTGTGCGATCTATATTTGATGGTACTCTTGGGAATGTTTTAGCAGGAATTGTCGGCGGAATCTTTGGAACCGTGTTGGGCGGCGCAGGAGGTGGACTACCTTCAGTGCTAGGTAAAGTAGCTAAGGCTGCTGGCAGTTTCGGAGGGATCCCTGGGGCGGTAGCAGGTTTTGCAATAGGTTTTGGGGTGAATGAACTGTCTGGAAATAGAATTCTGGGATTTTTTGCAGGTGCAGTTACGTACCTTATTATAATAATCGCAATTTTTGCAGCGCTCCTGCGTCTTTGGTTTCAACTTATTAAATCCTATATCTACGTCCTCATAAATGTAGTCCTTGCCCCCTTTTATATTGCCTCGGGGCTAATCCCGGGAAGATCTGGTTTTGGAACGTGGATAAGATCAATATTATCAAACCTCTCGGTATTTCCGGTAACAATTGCCATGTTTCTTTTTGGAAAGGCTTTTATGAGTGGCTTTACTAAACAAGATCCAAGCACAACGCCTTTTGTTCCACCACTTACCGGAGACTTTTTGGATCCAGCAAACTTTGCGTCAATAATTGGTCTTGGAATAATTCTCTTGACCCCTGAAGTTGTCAATATTGTCAGGGACGCTCTAAAAGCGCCCGAATTTAAGTACACCGCAGCAATAGGAAGATCGGTTGCAGGAGGACTGGGTGTCATAACAGGAACTGTTAGGGGAACTGCTGGAGGTGGTTTTGCAGCTCTAAAAGGCGCTATGCCACTGGCGGGTGAGAAAGGGCTTACTGCTGTTCTCAGACGGGTCTTTAGATAAAAGAACAGCAAGAAAAGCTTCATGCCGCTTTCTTCATCGTATCTTTACCCATCTCCCAAGCTGCGATTGCCGGAGCCATTATAATAATATCACGGAAAAGCGCCCACAAGATAAAAAGAATGCCCAGATGCTTTTTTTTCTTCATCTCATTGTAAAGGTCATGGCTTATAATTCCAGCTTTCGTAGCATTTCCTAAAACAGCCAGCATTTGATTTTCATCGAGAGATTCCGCATCCATTCCTGCAAACTCCTGAGCAATGGAAGTGGGTTTTCTTAGTATCTCTGTAACTGCCTTTATTATCATCTGTCTATGCCCGGGACGCGCCAGGACAAATTCTCCCCAGGCAGAAAGCATTGGATAGACCCTTTCCTGCGCATCCGGTGTCCCTTGTGGACTCTCAATTCCTTTTACAATCTCATCAAATGCCTTAAGTGCATTCTCTGCTCCTATCCCACCCGGATTATTAACAATGGTTGTAAACGCGCGCTCTGCAGCGCTAAAGCTCGGAAGGTCAGAGCCTAATCTCCTCTTGTAGAATGTTTCTCCCGGGCCTGCATAATCGATAAGTTCAAATGGCACGTCATTCATAAAAGGAACGTAAGGAAAAACAATATCTGCAAGTTGCGGTGCAAGTGCTCTCCCCTCTTGCTTAATTTTATCTATCAAATCTTGGTGATCACGAATATAATCACGGACAGGCGACTCCTCTGACACATTTGCTCCCGCCGCGCGTTTAACTTCCCAGGCATGATGCAGTAAAACATTTTCTTTAAACTCATTCCACTTCCTATCTCCCTCCTTTCGTTCCTCGCTCCCTTCTTCGCCGCACGTCCAGTCATCTGGCCTTATGCGATTTTGAGCTTTTGGTGCGCCTTTTAAAGGTTCTCCTATACCAACCTCTATTGGATCATCCATTTCACTAATGCTTGAAAGATAATTTATCATCAGAGGCAGATTTGTTTCAGCAACTCTTTGCCAAATTCTCTCTCTCACCTTATATCCTACCTCTCCTGAGGTAAGACCTTGCTTAAGTAATACACCAAGTGCAATGTCTGTATTTTCTATGACAGGAGATAAAAACTTGAGCAACTGGTCTTGGCTTTTAATATCTCCTTGAATCTGGTCTAACCAGTCAGCCCGCTTCTGCAAGGAGATACCTTTATCAACCCAGTGACTCTGCCTGTCTTTCCCTCTTGCCATAATTGTCTTGCCGTCCGGCGATATATATCCGACTTCCTCATCAAGCCAGTCTCTAAGTGTCTGGCCATTGGCAAGTTTGATCTTTGGAAATAGCATTGCCTCAAGTCTCCAGGAGCTATAAACTCCGCTTACGCCAAACATTGCCCCAAGTTCAAGCTCATCAACCCTCATTCCTCCAAGCTGGGCTATTCTATTTATCCCCAGTTTTCGCTTGCGCTCAACAAGAAATTCAAAGTAGTTTCTACTTGTTCTGTCAAGAAACGCACGCCCTCCACGAGGGATAGCAACCTCAAATCTCTCAACGAGCCATTTTGGCCAGTTCATAAGTCTTACAGCGTCTTCCTGAGGAAATCCTGTCCATTTTCTACCTCCAGACTCAAGTTGTCCATTTGCTATATGTTCTGCTGCGCGAATGGTAATATTAAAAAATGCTCTTCCCGCATTAATAGCCCTAGTTCTTTCCCAGTCTTCCATTATCCATGGCCTGTCACCAGTCCTTTCCGTTTCATATTCGCTTCTGACAATCCCTTTTTCATTCATCTCATTGAAGGCTCTCTCTACTTCTTTTTTTAATGTTTTGTAACCCTCTGTTGCTATTCTACCTTCTCTTGCTAAAATCTCCTGGTATTTCTCTTCATAAAGCCTCATGACATCTGGGAGACCTGGAAGCTCTTGCATTAAGGAAAAATGTTCAAAATTTATTCGCCGAGCATAGTCAAGTAAATGCTCTATGTCTCCTGAGACAGTTGATACATTCATTGCATGAAATAACTCTACCGCGGTCTGAAGTTTTTTAAAATAATCATATTTCCCATCAGTTATTTCGGCTAATTTCCCAAGAATATCGTCGCGATTCCCCTCAGCGTAAAAGTTAAGCCTATACATATTTGCCTCAGTTGTATCTTCATAGGGTTTAAAAAGAATTCTATTGAGAAGCATCTCACGAAGTTCCTTATCGCTCAATGCTATTACTAAAAGTTGTTCAGGGAAGCGAGAGGCATCGATGGCTGGCGCTTCTCTGATTGCCTGCTTAATTTGATCCCTCCAATTCTGACGTTCCTCAGGAGTCATAGCTCTTAATTGTTCCTCTGTTCGTTCAAGATGCTCATAGCCTCCCCTTCTCTCTGTAGGAGACCTTGCCTCCGCGGCACGCCTTCTCTCTTCTAATTCTGCAGTTTCTTGCCTACGAGCCTCTGTCAAAAGATCTTGTATTTGATCCCGAAATGTTCTTGCTTCTCTGAGGTCCCCAGTTCCCCTATCGATTCTAGAGTTGAGTTCAAAGAGTTGATTCTGTAAGAATTCCGAATCAGCGTTTCCTTCTGTCCCCATAGTTTTTACAAACCCCGTTTTATTTTTAATCTCAGGATCTGTATATGTGTCAGGATTAATAGCGGCGAATCTTTCCAGAGGAAGGCCGGCAATGCCGCTTTCAAGCAAAGCACGCCTTTCTTCAAGATTAAACCCTGCTTTTTTCAATGAATTGGCTTTTCTTTTAATTTGAGCCTGTGTGTATTCTCCTATTTTGACAGGTTTATCATCTTTTCCCATCTCGCCTTCGCTAATTTTATGTGTTCCAATGACTGCGTCTTTTTGTTCTTGAGAAAGCTCCCGATTTAAAATTTTAGCTGCTTGACTAAGACGTTCCTCATCAGAAAGCCCGGCATTTTTATCAACCTGTTCTTTGCTCCATTTGCTTTTAGCAGAATAAGATTTGGATTTGACCTCATCAACAATTCTTTGAGCCTGTATTTCATCTACGGTTCTGGAAGAATCATATCCCGGAACTGAACGACTTGAGGCAGAGCCGCCTCGTAGGCCATCTATTATGGGTTCTGGCATTCTATTTATAGAATAGTTGATAGCGTCTCTTGGTGTCAAATTTTCGTGTGTCATATGGCGCAAGTTTACAAGAATATAGCTTAGGATACTTGATATTAACCTAACAGCAGCGTAACAGAAGTCTGATAATTGTAAATGGTTGTAGGAAAGTGGAAAATGGTAATAGATATTTGAAAATGGAAAATAGAAAGAAAAAGCCAATCAGAACTTTTCAAGATCTTGAGGTGTACCAAAATTTATATAAGGCAATGGTCACAGTATTGAAGGAAATAATTACTAATCTACCGAAGGAAGAGAAGTTTGATCTTGTTGATCAAATGAGACGTAGTTGCAAAGCAGGACCAGCCATACTTGCTGAGGGGTTTGCCAAAAGATATCAGAAAAAAGCATGGAGTAAATATATAGATGATACGATAGGTGAATGTTACGAAATGATAAATCATTTATCAGTATGCATAGATGTTTATAGTAAATACGTCGATCCTAAACTTTGCAACGAAGTCATAAATTTATATATAATCTCCTGTAAGCAACTAACGAATCTTAAGAAATCTTGGAAGAATTACCATGATCGTTAACCAATTTCTATTTTCTAATTTCCGAACCATTGTCTATTTTCTAATAACTATTTTCTATTTTCTATGATTATCGAGCCTTCTCATTTTGAGAGCCTATACCCAAAAGAAACAAGAAAGGCTGAGATCGCCAAAATTATCGAATTCGTATCATCGGGCAAATCCTGTCAGGTAATTGGGCTACCGGGCACAGGGAAAAGCAACGCGCTTCGTTTACTTCCTTATAATAGAACGGTCCGGGAGCTCCACTTAGGTAAAAGGGAATCTTCTTATCATTTTGTTTATATGGACTTCTCAGAAGTAGCCAAAAGGTCCCTTTCCGACATATTAAAATTTATCTTAATCTCTATTGCTTCCTCTTTTGGCGAAAGAAGATTAAAAGAAGAAGAGTCGGTTGTTAATAAATTTCTCTCAGACGCTCTTAAATTCTCCGATGAGATGGTCTTTTCTCAAAACTTAAAAAAAGCTATAGACTATCTTGCAAATGAATGCGAATTAAATATTGTTTTTCTGCTGGACCGTTTTGAGGAATATGTACAAAATATTGACTCTTCCTTTTTTCTTAACTTAAAGATTCTTCGAAACCGCGCAAAGTATAGATTTACTGCTGTTTTTGGCATAACGCGTCCAATCGAGGAGGTTTTAGAATCTTCTATTTATGCCGAATTCTCTGAGTTTTTAATCGGTAACATAGTATATCTTTCGCTTTATGATAAGGTGGGACTAGAATTTCGATTCAAGCATCTTGAAGAAATTTCGGGAAAGTCGGCTGATGAAAGAATTAAAAGTGAAATTATAAAACTGACCGGCGGCCACGGAAAACTCGCACGAATTTGTTATGAAGCTACCCTGGCCAATAGCCAACAGCCAACAGCCAACAGCCGATTATCCGAAGTCTTACTGTTAAAACCACAGGTTAGGAGCGCGCTTTCAGAGATATGGAATTTCCTGACACCGGAAGAAAAGAAGGATATAAAAGCAAATAATAAAAATGAATTTTTAGAAAAGGCAGGACTAACCCGTGATGGCAAACTCGTTATTCCATTGTTCGACACATACCTAAAAACTTTAACCCCCACCTCCCCAAGATTGTCTTATGATCAGGAGCGCAATGAGATCCTCAAGGGAGATCAAAACTTAACCGAAATTCTTTCTCCGCAGGAGTTTAGACTACTTAGATTTTTGCTTCAAAACCAAGGGCGGGTATGTGAAAAAGACGAAATAATCTCAAATGTCTGGAAAGACACTAAAACTCAAGAAGGTGTAACAGACCAAGCCCTTGATCAAATAATTTATCGCTTACGAAAGAAAATAGAAGATGATCCCAATAATCCTAATTCTATCCAAACCATAAAAGGCCGCGGCTACAAACTCACAGAGTAGCAGAAAGTAGTTATGGGAAATTAGAGAATGGTTCGGAAATTAGAAACTAGAAATTGGTTCTTGATTTTTAACTATTTTCTA
The DNA here is from genome assembly GCA_001782235.1 of Candidatus Levybacteria bacterium RIFCSPHIGHO2_02_FULL_40_18. Lineage (GTDB taxonomy): Bacteria > Patescibacteriota > Microgenomatia > Levybacterales > GWA1-39-11 > GWA1-39-11. The sequence goes on along the minus strand of MFOC01000007.1, from coordinate 121,440 downwards.
TTCTCTATTTTCCATTACTAATTTCCATTTTCCAACAACTATTTTCTAATTATTAATAACTAATTTCTAGCGGATGTTGACTTCCCCTACTCCTTCTGCCTATCATAAATATATGAAGAAGCTTCTTATATTAACCGCGTCCTTCCTCTTCGCCGCGATATTTTTACTTTTCAAAACTCCTGCTTTTGCCCAGCTTGATCCATGTCAGACAAGTCCTTCTCCCACTGAGACAATTCTTGAGGGAACAGACGTTGAATTTTCAACAAGCGAGCGACCTGAATGTCTTGATGAAGCAGATAAAATAATTGATATTACTTTTTATGGACTTGAGAGTGATAAGTCTGGTTATATAATTTGTACGGGAGACAGCGCATGTCTTAGAGAAGAAGGATTTGTACCTGGGATAAACGGCCCAGATATATTGGACAATTTTATCTTAGGGCTAAAATCAGATAGCAAAGGCAATGTAACTGTTAAGGGGGTATGCGGAGCAGGAAGTAGCAAGGTCAAAACTGACTGTGGTGGCACTGTCTATTTTCATGGTGGGAATGTCTATGCGCTGAGTATCGGAACCCTAATAAAAGATGCCTATTACAAACCAATTAAAATAGGAGGTTTTTATGTTCATAGAACTTATCCTTCTCTATCAATCTATCCTGGTACAGACTTGAGACCTGGCGCAACAATCACCGTAAATCTAGGCAATGCCATTAATAATTCGTTCAGGCCTGGAGGGTGGAGAAGGAATAACTACCAAATTTTGATGATTGGAAACAATGGTTACCGACAGGGAGGATGTCTTGCCTTTACGAGCGAGAATGAGAGTGGAAAAAGAATTGAGTTTCAAAAACTTTCCGCTGGAAAATACACAATAACTGTAAGAGAACAGGTTGATGATGATAACCCAACCGCATGGGCTTGGGTAAGCGTCAGCGTATTTCCTTCAGTTCCAAACCCACCTGGTTGTAAAGGTGGATTTACATATTATGAAGCAACATGCATAATCACATCAGCTAATAATAAGGAAGGTGGAACATGTGATGATCCCCTGCATTATAGACAAGATCCCAAAGGCGAGGAGTATCGTACCTTTCTTAAAGACCTTGCGGCGTTAAATAAGGTTGCTCCCGGTGCAATACTGCCTTGTGGAAGTGGGGAAGGTGATATTAATCTTCGCCCTGGTGACTGTAAAACCATAAATTCGGCAATCGGACCAATTAATGTCACTCCAAAAGGATTCATTGAGACAATTTTTAGATTTATATTAACAATTGCGGGATTTGGGGCAATCATAATAATAATCTACTCAGGCTATATATTAATAACGTCAGGAGGGGATAAAGAGAAAATCGCAGGAGCAAGGGAAACGATAACTTCTGCAGTCGTAGGATTGTTGTTCATCATTTTCTCAATTGTTATACTTGAGATAATAGGAGTTGATATTTTGAAAATACCAGGAATCACCCGCTAAATATATTAGAAAATAGTTATAGGAGAATGGAAAATGGTAATGGAAAATAGAGAATAGAAAATAGTTAAAAATCAAGAACCAATTTCTAATTTCTAATTTCTGAACTATTTTCTAATTATTAATAACCAATTTCTAATATGAGATATTTATCATTAAAAGTACCGGGTTCAGGCGGAGGCCAAGTTGATATTGAGGCGCCTCCCGGTATTCCTACCGGACCTCAATTTACAATAGGCAATATTGCATCTTTTTTCATTCAACTAGCGCTAATTATTGGAATTTTTCTTTCTCTATTCTATATTGTTTATGGGGGTTTTTATTGGCTACAAGCGTCCGGGGACAAGCAAAAATGGGATAAAGCAAGAAGAATAGTTATCTATGCGATATTTGGATTAATAGTTATGTCATTGGCGCTTGTCTTTGTAAATCTCGTAGCAGGCGCGTTTGGTGTTAAAACAGTTGTTAATCCATAGACTATTGACAAAGGGTTTGAAACATGCTCTAATTAATTTATGAGAAAGATATTATCAGGTGCCTTCGCTCTAATTTCTTATTCCTCACTTGCCGCACCTGCTTTTGCCGCGATAGATGCCGGAGTCAAAACTCCCGCGGGCGCAACTGTTATTCCTCCTGAAACAACCATTGGCCAAGTGGTAGGGTTTTTGGTTGCCTTTATAATAGTTATAGCCTTTTTGGCGGCACTTCTTTTTATAGTCATTGGGGCATTTCAGTGGATCACATCAGGCGGAGACAAACAAAAAGTTGCAGATGCAAGAAATCATATAATTGCCGCAGTAATAGGTCTTATTATAATAGCTCTTTCTTTTGTCATTATAAATGTTGTGCTTCAGGCTCTTGGACTTGGAGACCTAAGAAATCTCAAGATCCTCACCCTCCCTGAATTCAAATAACAAAACCTTCTTTATTGATTTTAAGATTAGGTTATCTATAAAATATATATATGTTTGATATTATTTCTGATTGGGGAAGTTGTGTTAGCCCTGAGGGCGTCGCAACTCTTTCGTGTATCCCTGTGGTTCTTCAAAATATCATCAATGCCCTTATTGTAATTGCGGGTATTGTATCGGTTTTTATGATAATTTATGCAGGATATAAATATGTTATGTCAGAAGGGGATCCTGAAAAGATATCAAGCGCTAGGAAAACTTTAGTCTATGCGCTTGCTGGTCTGATATTTATCTTTCTCTCATTTTTCTTCCTTAACGCCATATCCCAAATCACGGGCGTAGGGCAGCTCGCCCCAAGATAGTCATTTATCAGGGCTTACAATTTCTGCGAGTTTATCTCTTGCTTCTTCTAAATCGGCTGTTTTTATATCTTCAGCGCTTACATGTTCTATCTCCCGATCCGTCAATTCTTTCACTCTCCAATAAAAATTCTCATCTAGCTTTTCTCTGTTTTTTTTTGCTTCCGCAAGAGCAATTGAAAGGTTCTCATTTAATTTAAAGTCATAAAGAGCAAAATATGTTCCCCAAAGCAGCTTTTCAATACTATTTCTTTTGTCAGTGTCTAAGCTATCGAAGGAATCACCAAGCTCTTTCTTAAAAGCCTCGTCAAAGGGTAATATTTTTATTAAATCTTTAGTCTGTAGACTCATATAATACTTTAACTTAGGGCAAGAGCCTCAAGTCTATTTCTTTCTATTACATTGAATAAAACCCTTACCATATCTCTGTCGTTTATTTGTCCTGAGGCAAGTCTTGCATCAAGTCTTGCTAAGACAGTATTGAGATTTATTCCGGAACCTCCCAATCCCAAAGCTTCATTTAGTAATTGCCCTAATCTTGCTGGTGGTAAAACTTGAGAAATTCTTCTAAAATATTCGTCGCGGTCCACTCCCTCAACTACGCCTCTTTCTCTATAATTAAAGAGGAGATTCATAAATTCATAATAGCCCCTGACAGAACCTACGTCTCTTTCAGATTGTGAATATGTTGTATCTCCTGCCATAACAGTCCTGTCGGTAAATGTAGCACGATTCTCACGAGTCGGGCGTCCTGCAATAATATCCGGCTGTCGATTAAGCAAAGTTAATGCTGTTTCAAGTTGTCTGATCTCATCATCAAAGTTAACGCCTTCTATTTGGAACCTTCTGTTTTCTATCGCTTCGTCAGTAATTCTTGTTTGCTCTGTGATAGCTCCTAATCTAACTTGAATTCTATTTTGTGCTTCACGAATAGCGTTTTCAATTTGAGCTGGATTTGGAATTGGTATTCCCCCTAATGCCGGGGCCCTTGCTGTTAGTGCGGCTGTTAAATCGGCAGGAGTCATGTGTCTTAACTCATTCTGACTAATATTCCATACTGCAGGGTTAGTTATAATGACATAATCAGGAAGTCTTGCTGCTCTTGTTGTGTCAGCTGCTTCTGCTACTTGAGCTCTTGACTCAAGAACTGCTTGAAAAACTCGAGTTCTATAAGCCGGATCATTATTTCTTGCCTCCGGCCAACCGTTTGCGGGAGTAGCAGCATTAGCAGTGTTAATTCTTGCCATAATCGCATCTATATCGCCGCTAGCTAAAAACGCATTATCCAAAACATTAGCAGGCGTGCCCCAACCAGTAATTTGAGCGCGATCCCTCTCCCAACCCTCGAGTTGTTGAATGAGAATCCTTGATGGCTGTCCCTCTTCGTTGTTCTCAAGCCGCCTTTCAGCTACTGTAACTCTAGTTCTAAACCCCTCAAGATTTTCAATCTGCTGGTTGATTATATTTACATCTGCTTGAATATCAGCTTTCTGGTTCTGATAATCGCTAAGTATTCTTTCTCTCTCTGATTGAACCCATACTGGATACTCATCGTCTGTCGGGTCTAAATGTGCTGGTCTGTGATTTTTTATATCGGCTATCTCTGTTGACCTCCAGGCATCAAGATCTGTAAATCTCTGACGAGTAGAAGCAATTACATTTCCATTAATAGTTATGGTAGTTCCAGGCGTCGATAAAATACTTCTGGCCGAGGTTAAAGCAGCATCAACATCTCCTCCAAATGCTCCTGCAAAAGTCCTTGAAAGTTCGGTCGCAAGATTTGTTCTCTCTTCATTAAGCTCCGTTATTGTTTGGTTATATATAGTGAATGCACCTGTCTGCCCATCTAAAATATTTCTATAGGCTTCGAGTCTTGTTCTTTCTTGACCCAGTCTTTCTGTTCTTCTTTGTCTATAACCTTCAGATCTTCTCTCTGTTATCATTTGGGTAATTGCTTGCTTTGATTGATCTAAAGAAGCCGCCGCACTTCTTTCTTCTTGAATCATATCCCGTACCATTCCTACCATTATCTGTCTTCTTGCATCCATGTATCTTGAGATGTTTCCGGCAAAATCCAAATTGTTGGCGTCAAAAGCCGGATTGGGAACTCCGGGAGCAGTTTCAATGTTATTACCATTTATGTCTCTGATGCCTCCGGCATTCGGAAGGAAGACTTCTTGAATTCTTCTCTGCCATTCGGTTCCGGTTTGCTCCTGTTGGTTAGTATATAAATATAGAAATTGCTCGGGTAAGGCATCAAGCTTCTCAAGCGGAACACCAATTTTGGTGTAGAATTCCATGCGCGTAATTATATTTCCTACGGCATTATTTCTCAGATTGTTTACGTCTGTATAGGTTTCAAGATTGCCTCCCACCGCTCTATGTGGTGCTAGGCCGATTTGATTATAGCCAAGATCGACAAAATCTCGCATATCTACTCCAAAAACTTCTTTTACATATTCAACCTCTGTGGGATTCGTTCTTATTGCCTGAAAAGCTGCGCTACACTGCCTCATGTCAACCTGAACACCAGTGCCAATTGAGGCTTGGAGCCATTGAAATGCCCATGGGGCAATACCTGCTCCAATCATTGCCTCCGGTCCAAGCATTGCGGTGCCTGCTATTCCCAAAGCGGATGCACCGCCCGTTATTCCTGCTACATGCCATCGCCTTAAATTATCTGCCCAGGGAGCCCTAATTAAGCCCAAAATTCTTGCCTCCCCTCTTCTTCCTCCAAAGGTAGCAGCAAACTCATTAAGTCTTAAACCTTCTACCACTTCCCTCCCAAGCCTGTTTAAAATACCCTGATCTATTCCAAGTGGAATAGTTACCTTACCACCCAAAGCATTTCTTTCTCCCTGAGGATTAGCAGCTGCGTGCAACCCTAACGCAAACAATTGCATTGCGGTTTGATGCTCAAGTAATTGCGTTGTTACCATCCATCCTTCCGGTTTTTTTAAGAAGCCCTCAATTTTTTGTTCATCTATTATTTTCTTAATGGTACCGTCTGCGTTTCTTCTCTCAGATGTAAACATGTTGAATAATTCCTCATCGTGTCTGTGAGGTTCGCTTTGGAGGATTTCTTGGTGGTTGTTGTAAAGCCTTAATAAACCTTCAGCATGGTCTTTTAGAAAAATTCGATACTCTTCTTTTATATGTTCATCTAAAGAAACCCACTCTGACTGGATTCCGCGTTCTCGTCCTCTAATGCTTCTTACACGAGTACCTGATGTTTCTTCTCTTAAGAATGCGCTTTTCCGAACTTTTAAAACAGTTTCCGATCCTGGGGGTGCTTGCTCTTCTTTCCGCCCTTGTCGCGGTTGTCTTGTGGCAGGACCTGCTACTGCCAATTCATGTGAATTGAATTGAACCATATATCACTATTATTACTTGAAGCAGCTTGTTTTTTCAAGTATGATAAGTTTATGGGACCAGACGCAATAGAAGGTGCGACCCCTGAAGCAACAGCTGTAGTGCCGCCACCAGTGCAGCGAGATACTCCTTCTCGCCAGGACTCATCTCTTGAACAAGAGGAATCAAGAACTTCAGAAAGAGAAGTCTCCAGGCAAACTCAAATAAGAGAGATAGGGACTGTGGGAAGCCGCTCGGTCTACAGGGAAATGAGGCAAGCAGCTCAAGAAGTCGAGGGCTTGACAGAGCAGGAAAGAATCAATTTGCTCGAAACTGATAAGGGTAAAAATCTACTCTTTGGAATGTGGCAAATAGAAACCTTGAGCGATGGCACTCATACAGGTGAGGCACTAACATTTAAATCCAGTGACCCTTTGAAATATACAAAAGACGGTAAGGTAATGACTGTAAAAAGCCTTGAGGTAACTGCAGATGGAAAATTTTCCTGTTTCTTGCAGGATCCTGAAAATGAAAATGTACAAGTCCCAGAAACTTTAACGCGAGAGCAAATCCAACAATCAATTTTAACTTCTAACCCGGATGCTGCTTCTGTAATAATGGCACGCATGCCCCCCGGGCAAAGGGAGCTACTCCAGTTGCATATAGATGTGCTCCAAGGAGGAGAACAAGCGCTTGAAGGAAAAGACTCAAATAATATAAATGCTCTCAGCAAAAAAGCTGCGGATGAAACAGAAATTATAACCACAGAAGACATGCGGGGGTTTGCTGAACGCACTATTGAAGATCCAGCTCAAAAACAAGAGTTTTTAGATTCGCTCGCAGGTAGAAATTTGCTTGACCCAGAAACCGCTGCAAAAATTATGCAGAACTTGGATCTTGATACGCTCTCTACAAGAGCTTCAAGTAGAGTACAAGAAATTCAGAAGAGCTTAAATAGTGGAAATCTTGATGGAGAAACGAGAAAACAGTTAGAACGAGAGCTTGCATTGGAAAGAGAATATGTATCTTTTTATGAAAAAGCTTCAGACTACCTAAGGCAGGACCAGGGCATGCAAATTTATCTTGAAAAGGTCCGCACTGCACAAGTAGACACTAAAACCGCAAGAGAAGTAAAAAATGCATTAAAAAGCGGTAATCTTGAAACAGCTGTAAATGCTATTTTTCATGAATTGCAGGATGATCCTAAAGATTCTCCGGAACAAAAAGCTGAAAAAAAATTAAAGAGAGAAGCCGCCATCAAAAAGGCAAAAACAATTGGCGGGATAGGACTGCTAGGTCTTCTGTTTCTTCTTATGGCTGTGGCGGATATGGGTATGGACATGGCCTCTCAGAAATAGTTTTCACGAGAAAGCTTTAATTTTCCTCTAGTCTGACCGCGTCTGACGCGGTTCTGACATATTTTGATAATCTTGCATTCAGAATTTTCACATAGTAACCTGTTTATACGGAAGAGTCTTAATAACTAATAGATAGACCTATTGGTCATTTTGATCTATCAGCTATAGGATTCTCGCGGATTAATGGCGGATTGCCGCAGATCGGCGTAAATCAGCTAAAAAATCAGCGAAAATCGTTATTATGGAAAATCACCCTATTCCGCAAGATGTTACGGGTTTCAAGTTTAAACTCATTGGAAGCATTACTGTAAAGCAATTTTTATATCTTCTCGGATTTGGAATTTTAACAACTGTTGCTTTTGTACTTCCAATCAATATTTTAATTAAAGCTCCAACTATGGCGGCTTTTGCGCTTGTAGGAGTTGCTCTTGCATTTGTTCCAATTGAAGGAAGACCAATGGATGTAATGCTCGTCAACTTTGCAAAAGCAATTCCTTCTGAAAATCGCTATCTATATAGAAAAAGGGGTGCAAATCTGGCAACGTTTCAAGTGTTTGGCGAGCTTCCCAAAAAGCAAGGTGCCCCCCGCCAAGGCGGGATAGCAAAGGTTGCGAATCCACAAGATGAAAAAAGAGCAGTTTTATTAAGCAGACTCAGAAATTCTCCTTTCCGTCCGGATCAATCAGAAACTCGCATATTGGACACCATCAATAGCTATTTTACAAACGGATCAAGTGCGGTCTCTACTCCGCCGGTTTTAGGAAGTCCTATGGTGGTAAATCAAGAAAACACGGCTTCGGAGCTGAACAAAAAAAGACTTGATGAAATCGCAAAGGAAGCTCAACGCCCCCCGCCTGTCCCCAAAAAAGAGGCTGGGGACGCTGAATTTTCAATGAAGGAAACTCGGCATGAAATTCCAAAAGAAACAACTCTGCCACAGCCAACCCCTGTGCGTGCAAATCCAAGCCTTACCGGAGGCTTTCCAACTCTACCCGATGTCCCCAATGTAGTGCTTGGAATTATCCGTGATGCACGAGGTAAAACCTTGCCTAATATTTTAGTTGAGGTAATTGACTCAAACGGCATTCCGGTTAGGGCCTTTAAAACAAATGCTCTTGGACAATTTGCCTCTGCTACTCAGCTTCAAAACGGCACCTATAAAATCTATTTTGAGGACCCACAGAAAAATCATGAATTTGAAGCAACGGAAATTACTTTGAACGGCGAGATTTTTAATCCACTAGAAACTACGTCAATCGACGCACGTGAGAAACTAAGACGCGAACTATTCGGCGGAGTCCAAGCAACAGCATAGACTAGAAAATAGTTATTGGAAAATGGAAATTAGTAATGGAAATCCTACAACCAATTTCTATATCGATTATGGCTAAGTCAAAGATTCACTCAAGCACGCAAGATTTTACTGAGATTGTTGACATCCAGGACGATATTGTCTTCTTAAAAGGCGGCAATGCTTGTATGATTATGGAAGTTTCGTCCGTTAATTTTTTCCTTCTCTCACAAGATGAACAAAACGCAAGAATCTATGGCTACATGTCTCTTCTTAATTCTCTCTCTTCATCTATTCAAATATTGATTGTCTCACGGCGCGTAGATCTTGTCAGTTACATAAAACTAATCGAGGATAAAATAGCAGGAATCCAAAACCCTAAGGTCAAGGAACAATTAACATTATATAGAGATTTTATAAAAGATCTGATAAAGGGTGAGGGACTTTTAGACAAAAAGATTTATATTGTAATCCCGTTTTCTCAACTGGAGCTTGGGGTAGCCTCTGCTGCACAAGCGAAAACAACGGACAAAAAAAACCTGGCATTAAATGAGAGGGTAAAATCAGCGCTTATTTCAAAAAGAAACAATGTTACTACGCAAGTTGAGAGAATGGGACTCTCTGCTCGACCACTTTCAACTAATGAGCTTATAAAGCTTTACTATGAACTATTCAATCAGGAGTTTATTACTTTGGATTTTGATTCGAATGATATTAAGAATGTAATATTGTAAAGTTAAAAGTCAAAATGCAAAATTCAAAATTGCAATTCAAAAGTAAAAAGTATTAAAAACACTTTTAAATTTTAACTTTAATTTTTAACTTTTGACTTTTGAGTTTTGAATTAAATAAATTATGTTTGATGAAGATAAAAAACAACAGACACAGGCTATATCGGATCCAACCGCCGCTAACGCTCAGATCCAGAAAGTCCCTGCCCCGCACCGGGACGGTGCGGGGCCTGCTCAAAAACGCGCCTCCTCGCAAGGATATAATGCTCTCAAGTCAGGCTCGGTTTCTGTTGTTGACCTTATATCCCCCTCCTCAGTTGAGGTAGATTTTAAAAATATAAGAGTTGGCGATAAGTTTTTCAGAACGTTTTTTGTTGTAGATTACCCTCGTCAGGTTTCTCCAAACTGGCTCTCAATTCTTATTGACTATAAAGAAACAATGAACATATCAATGTTTGTATATCCGGTTGAAAGCAAGGATGTTTTGGGAAACCTGCGAAGGAAAATCTCCGAGATGGAGGCAACACTTCAGTCAGATGCGGAACAGGGGCTTGAGCCGGATCCTAAAATTCAGGCGGGGCTTGAAGATGCTATAGCGCTCCGAGAAGAGCTAGCGCGAGGTCTTGAACGGTTTTTCCAATTTGGTCTATATATAACCCTGGCAGCAGATTCAGTTGAGAATTTAGATATAAAAACCAAAGAACTTCAGTCTTTGCTTTCCTCAAACCTTTTGGTTGTAAAACCCGCAACGCTTCAGATGGAAGACGGATTCAAAACCTGTCTTCCAGCAGGAATCGACAAGCTATTTATAACCCGCAATATGGACACAACGTCTTTGGCTTCAACTTTTCCATTTACGTCTTATGAAATTTCCCATCCAAACGGAATTCTATATGGCGTGAATACCATAAATAATTCGCTTGCGATTGTTGACCGCTTTTCTTTTGAGAATGCAAATGAAGTGGTCTTTGGAAAATCGGGCGCCGGAAAATCTTTTTTGGTAAAGCTTGAAATTTTGCGGCAAATGATGTTTGACGCCGAGATTTTAATAATAGATCCCGAAGATGAATACAAAACCTTATGTCATGCTTTGGATGGCGAATATATAAACTTCTCAAAAAGTTCTGAGGTAAAAATTAACCCGTTTGCCCTTCTCCAAGAAGACATGACAGATGCCCAGCTTGGAATAAAAATATTATCTCTTCACGGACTCCTAAAAACAATGCTTGGGGAGATGTCTCCAACACAAGAGGCAATTTTAGATAGAGCGATTGTTCTTTGTTACAAGCAAAAGGGAATAACGCCGGATCCTGCAACCTACAAAAACGAGCCGCCGATCTTGGAGGACCTTTATAAAACCTTACTTAATATGGAGGAGCCGGAGGCAAGGGATCTCTCTTTCCGTCTTGAAAAATATGTAAAAGGTGGATTCTCTGGGCTATTTAATCAGCAGACGAATTACAACATAAAAAATCAATTAACCGTCTTTTCTCTTAAACAGCTCGAGGATGTTTTGCGTCCAATTGCAATGCACGTGGTTTTAGATTTTATTTGGAATCGCGTCAGAACAAAACTTAAGAAAAGAATTTTGGTGGTTGATGAGGCATGGTATCTTATGAAGCATCCTGATTCTGCCTCCTTTTTGCAAGGGATAGCAAAGCGCGCAAGAAAATATTTTCTTGGCGTGACAACCCTTACTCAGGATATTGAAGATTTCCTGTCAAGCGACTATGGAAAGTCTATTCTTTCAAACTCCTCAGTCCAAATTCTCTTGAAACAGAACTCGTCAGAAGTTGAAGTTTTGGCAAAAACGTTATTTTTATCAGAAGGAGAGAAACAATTTTTAGTAACCGCCCAGGTTGGGGAAGGACTTCTTTTTGCAGGACAAAACCATGTAACCGCGCAGTTCATAGCGTCACAATATGAATATGATCTGATCACCTCAAAACCTCAAGATATTCTTGCCCATGAAGAAGAGGCAGCCACCGCTACGTCGCCCACGCCTGTCAGCGAGGATGCCTCCATCGCTGACGCTCAATCCGCTCCCGGAGAGCAACCAGAGACACAGGCGCAAGATATGACAGCCCCCCCTGCTAACACGTCTCCCGTTCAAGAGCAAGAAAAAATTTCGCAAGCCAACCTAGATGAAAGCTCTCAAGGAATAAAAATAGTTTCTTCATAGATAGCTTGTCTTGCCAATGGACAATATTTCAAAATTTATAAAGAATAACCGTGAGCGCGCTCAAAGCTATGCAATAGAAACAAATGAGTATCTAAAAGAAAACCGCGTACCTCCTTTTAAAACTCGCGCAGAACTGGCGGCATATCTTCGCGCAAATGACCTGAGCGTTGATCCAAACAAACTAGAACGTATTTGGATAGGAAGTCAAATCCTTGAGGCTATTTCAACAATACCCACGCAAGAACCTGAAGCTCCACAAGAAACCGCTCGAGGGCAGGGGGGTTTTGCAAATTTTGCAGGACTTCTAGCGTCTCCTCTTTTCTTTATCCGGCGGCGGCCAGATCTATTGGAGGATGACCCTAAGTTTAAAAAAATAGAGGAGAATTTAGCAAAAGAGTGGCAGAAAAATAATCCCGGGAAGACCTCTGAGAGCCACGAATGGTTAGATTATCGCTATGGCAATTTGGACAACCCAGATGCTCCAACGCTTCGTAGCGATGCCGAGAGACAATTTCGCGAAAAAAACAAAAGCCGGGCAGCATATTATGACGAGCGCGCAAAAAAGATTTATAAAACCCTTGATGAAGATCCCGCTGTTAATCGAGCGAAGAGCAATATAGACGAGCACATTAAGGCAAGAAAAGCTCTTTTTGAAGCGGGAAAGCTCGAAGAGAATTGGGACGAGATTGAAAAGAAGATCAAGAGTCGGGAGTGGGATAGGTTTGCAAAGCAATACCCTACTAAATCTAGCGCTTACCAAGCAAGCAATAATGATATACGGAGAACCGTCGAAAGAGAGAGTATTCAAAGAAGTCTTCGGTCTTTCCAAGAGAGCACGGGGAAAGAAATAAAGTACGTAGAAAAGGCTAAGCGCGAGGCTCCAAAAATATCGGTTTCGGAAGCAACAAAAAGACTTGAAGCCATAAAACCTGCTGTCCCTCCCCATAAATTATATATTCCGCTTGAGAAACCTATAGGCACTACGCCTATAAGAAGCGCTCCGGGATCAAGGCTTGGAAGGGGCTTAGTGGATCGGATTAACAAACTCCCATCTTTGTTAAGCAATGTCCAAACAGCGGGACGAATAGTTGAACAAACAGCAACACAGCCGCTTGGCTTTTTCGCAAAACTCACGCCTATCGGATGGGCAGGAATTGGTCTTCTTGTAATTTTTGCTCTTGCATTATTCATTATTATATTTAACCCAGGCAATTTTGCTCCCAGCCTTGGTCTTGGAGGCGGGGGAGGAGGGGGTCAGGGGACCGGCCCTGGAGATGGAGGACAACAGGCGGCAGGACTTAACTACTCTATACCCTTTCGTGACCCAAACGTAATCCCGCAAGATATTCGCGGACAAATCACTGCTAACTGGCCCGATGCAAAGATTGGCAATTGGGATACCATTGTGTCGCAGGCAGTTGCAAACGGATGGAATCCTGCGTTTCTTCTTGCTCTATGGATTGAGGAGTCGGGGGCGCAAGGGGTGCCTGCCGCAGACCCACTTGGGTGCGCACCGGGTCAGCAAAATGATGATATTAATAAAAGCCTCGCTTGTGTTTTTATTAGTTTCGGTTTTTTATCAAATGATAGATTTGCTGATTTTATGTGTAGGTACAGTGACGGGCATGATGCGCCTTGTACATTCGCACAAAATCCAAACTTCCCTCCGAATATAAGATTTTGGTATGAAAAACTTGTTCCGGCAGGGTCTTATGGCGCGCTGATCGAAGTTGCACCACCCTCAGGGCCATTGTTTTCAGCTACATGCCCGATTCCGGGAGCAACTGCATCTACTGTTTCCTGCGGAAGCGAGTTCACACCAAGAAGCGAATGCGGGCATTGCGGCCTCAACTATCCTGCGCCCGAACTATGCATATATGAAGATATACACTACGCAGAAGACATACCCGGCCCTCCTGGGCAAAATGTGTATTTTCCAAAAATTGATGGGGAGATTCTTGACTGGATACTACTTTCCGAAGATAGGACTAATAGCGGCGTCGGTTATATAATAGAGTATAGAGGAACAAGCCCTTCCAGTAAGCTCTACTGGCTTAGATTCCATCATGTAGACCAGGGAAGCGGCACTTCAGAGGGAAAATCAGGGGATGTTGGGGCCAAAATTTGTACAAACAATCCCAATTGTAATCATGTTCATTTTGAGTTTGCCTCTCTCGGAACAGGAGGAAGAAAACCTATTGATACTGCGGCAAATTTTTGTTTATAAATTTATAAAATGAAAAAAATAAAAACCATATACTTATTCATTGTTTTATTTATTATCGTAATACCCGTTTTTTTCCTGCTTTTGTCTTTAATTTTGAGACCCTATGTGCCCCGGACCGAAACCACACCCGAACCAACCAGAGAAATAACCTCTTCCCCAACACTTGGGCCGCAGGTAAAAACTTTTCAAGTTATTAGATCTTCACCTCGTCAATCCTCTGATCTTTTCTACTTAACTTTTCAACCAGTAGAATTTTTGTTTAGTGGTGTTGTAATCCCAGAAAACTTAAAGTACACTGTTGAACCTTTTGTTAAAACATCTGTCCGGCAAGGCACTGTTCCAAACTCATTGATAATCACCCCTGCTATCTCTTGGGCGGAAGGAAGGACAAAAATCACAGTTACGCAAGAAACAAAATCAACAGAAGGATCAGCCCTATATCCTCCATTTATTTATGAGCTTAATACATCTTCCCCCCCTATTCCTGACGCTGAAGAGGGGGAAACTTATTAAATTTATTCTTGGACACGCACGGGCATTATAATGTGCAAAAAGTCGGGGTCCTCGGGGATCTTGAATGTCGCCGGCTCAACAGGGCTTGAAAGTTCCATCACCAATGTCTTTTCCTGAGTGTTTTTCAAAAGATCTATTAAAAACTTTATATTAAAGGCTATTTCATTATCTTCTCCTTCCTGTTCTCCCTCAATAATTGCCTCGCCCTCACCTATACCACTTGCCCGGGCTGTTATTTTCACTTTACCCTCTGATATTATTAACCTGATAATATTTGCCGCGTCTCTTGCAAAAACGGATGCGAGTCTTAACTTTTGCAAAAGCTCTTGGACATCTAAAGTTATACTTGTTTTAAAAGACGTTGGAATTACCCTTTCATAGTTTGGGAACTCGCCATTTATTAGTCTCCCGATAAGAAGGGTTTCATCGTTTTCCAAAACTACCTGGTTGCCTTTTTTGTAAATATATAAAGATGTTTCTCCAGGAAGGCCCATAGCCTCCAGAATTAATCTTGCGGGGAGAATTATTGACTCCTGACCTAAAAGCATTTTCTCTTTCTTCATCTTCTTTAACGAGAGACGAAATCCGTCAGTTGCAACAAAATCTGTTTTTCCATCTCTTTGAGAAAACAATATTCCCGTAAGCTCTGGCCTTGAGTCATCTTGCGAGACTGCTATTATTAACTTTTCAAATATACTCCTCATCTCTTCTTCTGAAAAGGTACGTTTTTTTTCTCCCTTCTCATCAAGAACATTTGGGAACTCGTCTCTTGTAATTGTTTGAAAAGTAATATTATTGCCTCTGCATTTTATTTTTAAAGCATCTTTTTCTAGAAACAATAATGCTTTGTCTTTCGGTAATGATGAGAGTGTTTCAACGAACTGTCTTCCTGGAACTGTTGTTGCTCCCATCTCTTCAATTTTTGCCGGTATTTTAATTCTTGCTCCTATTTCTAGGTTTGTAACGCTTATATAAAATCCTTGCTTTGTTGCCTCAAGAAGAATATTTGAAAGAATAGGAATTTGTGAATGAATAGGAATAATTTTAGAAACTAGGGGTAAAAATTTTTCAATATTTTCTATTAAAAATTCGACTTTCATAAAATTATATTATTATACGGCTTTATTAATATATGTATAACAATAAAAACAATTGAACAATGCAGCAATATAATTATATTAGTATTAGTAGTAGGGGGTGTTGATATCTGGAAAAAACCACAAGGCAATGCGTATTTTTTTGTGCATATTTTGTAGATAAACATGTGCATGTTTTGTTAATAAAATTAAAATTCTTTTATTTTTCCTTTTATAAACATAATTTCCTCACGGGTCTTATCAGACGAAGAGGCAAGTTTCCCAATCTTTTCCACAGCATGTATTACGGTTGAATGGTCGCGACCCCCAAGAAGATTTCCAATCTCAACATAAGTGAGGCCCGCCTCCTCTTTAAGAAGATACATGCAAATATGTCTTGGCCTTACCAAAAAAGAATCTCTTTTTGCCCCTTTTAACTGTGTTGGTTTTATATTATAAAAAGAACAGACGGTAGAAACAATCGTGTCTGGATGAAAGACAACTGGGGATGTTTTATTCTTCTTAAGAATAGAGAGAACATGGTCAAAATCGATATCGTCAGTTTCTTGAGAAACAGAGGAAAGTCTTAGCAAAAACCCCTCGAGTGCGCGCGTGTCCTCAATTTTCTCAGCAATAATTTTTGCAGCTTCAAGACTTAGGTTTAAGCCGTATTTTCTGCTTTTTATTAATAAAATAGCGCATCTTAGCTCAAAGTCAGGAGGTTCTATGTCAACCAAGAGCCCTCCTTCAAACCGGGAGGCTAATCTTTTTTCTATTTTTTTAAGCTCTTGGGGGGGGCTATCGGAAGATAAAACTACTTGATTTCCCTTATCAATAAGAGTGTTAAATGTATGAAAAAGTTCTTCCTGTACTTTTTCTTTTCCGGCAAGAAACTGGATATCATCCAAAAGAAGTATATCAACATTTCTAAATTTTCTTCTCAAATTTGCCGTAGTTTTATCTCTTATTGCCTCTACAACCTCGTTCGTGAATTCCTCCGTCGTTAAATAGAGGGGTTTAAAGCTCTTTTTATCGTCAAAAATTTTATTCGCTATAGCATTCATAAGATGAGTTTTACCCACTCCGACAGTTCCATAAAGAAAAAGAGGATTGTATTTTGTTCCAGGAGACGAGGCAACAGTCATAGCCGCCGTATAGGCGAGCTGGTTGCTGTCTGATACTGCCAGAGATTCAAAAGTATAATCCGGCCTAATTCTTGCAGGCCGCATTTTTTTAGAATCTTTTTCTATGTCGCTAACAAAAAGAGGGCCTACTCCCTTATTGCTTTTAAAATTTATCTGAGAGGATCCGCCTGCAGCAAAGATAATACTTATATTTTGTCCTGTTTTTTTATCTAGAGCTTTTTTTATTAAAGAATAATATCTTTTTTCAATGTACTCCGCTGTTATATGTGTTGGAGAATTAATGGTTGCTACGGAGTTTTCAAGCGAAACAAGAACGGTAGGTTTGAAAAAAGTGAGAAATATTGGTTTTGATACTTCGAGTTCTATTTCTTCTAAAACTTGCTTCCAGAGCTTTTCCATAAAAAATAGGGTTGCCCCAAAGATGCGAAATAATTCTCGCGGGGTTTGAGTATAAAGATGTGGATAACTTTTTGTCAAGACATCAAACTAGTCACTAGTGGCTAGTAACTAGTCACTAGGTTGTCTATAATACAATCATATGAGGATTGGCTTCTTTACTGACGGATTTTTGCCACAGCCTAATGGTGTTGCGACGAGCGTTTTTGAGTCAGCAAAAGAACTTGAGCGGCGCGGGCACGAAGTTATTATTGTTGCGCCAAAATACCCGGGGTATGTAGATTCTGATCTCAATGTTGTTAGACTCACTTCGCTCAAAGTTCTTTCACGGCCGGAAATTCGGATGGCGCTTCATCTTCCTGACAAATCTTTAAGGAGAGTTCTTGGAATGGACTTTGATATTATCCATGGTCATGGAGGAGGAACGATAACGCTCATTGGATGGGAAACAGCAAGACTCAAAGGCATTCCCTTTGTTGTTACTTATCATACTCTTTGGAATAGATATACTCACTACTTTTTGAAAGGGAAAGTCACGCCCAAAATGATTGAACGCGCTACAAAAATATTTGGGAATAGGATTGATCATTTAATTGCTCCGGCAGAGCGAGTTCTTGCAGAACTTAAATCATATGGGGTTAAAAAACCAATAACCGTTATTCCAAGTGGTATTGATGTAGAAAAATTCTACAATGCCAAAAGCGGTTTATTAAGAAAGATCACAGGAATTAAAAAAGATCCTATTCTTCTTTTTGTCGGAAGGCTTGGGAAAGAAAAATCGGTTGATTTTATAATCAGAAGCTTCGCGCTTGTGCTCAAAGATAACCGCGCATCCCAGCTTGTCATAATAGGAGACGGGCCGGAGAAAAGGAAATTGGAGTCTCTCTCAAGAAGACTTGGGGTATCTAAAAAAACACATTTTTTAGGAGAAGTAAAAAATGACGAGATGCCAAATGTTTATAAAGACGCTGATGTTTTTGTATTCTCTTCAACTACCGAGACCCAAGGTATGGTGGTCCCTGAGGCTTTGGCATCCGGAGTCCCCGTAGTAGCAATTGATGATCCTGCTTTTGAGTGTATTAAAAACGGCGAAAATGGATTTTTAGTCCCCAAAGATAAACGGGAATTTGCTCTTAAAATTTTATCAATTCTTGAAAACAAAGAACTTAGAAAGAGCCTTTCAGAGAAAGCTGTAGAATTATCCGAAAGCTTTTCTGTAGGCAAAACCGTTGACGCACTTGAGTCTATTTACTACGGTCTTTTAGATAAATATAACAAGGAGAGCATTTTTAGAATAATGAGCCGTAATGAACGAGGAGAACAACTTTATGTTGGTTTTCTGTCGTTTTTGATAACCATTCTCTTAACAAGACTTTTAATTTTTTTGTTCCCTTCATCCCTTTATCCCAAGTTTATGATAGGAGGCATTGAGTTTTATCATTCGCAAGTTGCTCTTGCTTTCCTCCTCCTCGTCCTTTCAGGGTTTATTAAAAGTAAAAGAATCGGACTTGCCTCTGTAGTATTGGTAGGAGCAGGGATTGGGTGGATAGTAGATGAGGCATGGGCTCTTATTAACACTTCGCACCTTAATATAAAAGACTATTGGTCACTGCCAAATCTCATATTGCTCCTCGCCCTTTTTGGCTTTATGTCTTATTTATTTACAAGATTTCAAAAGAAAATTCCTCCCCAATTTTATATAGGTCTTAGGGAACAGAAACATATAAATCCTTCAAATCCTCGCGTTACTGTTGTTATTCCGGCATACAATGAAGAGCAATTTATTCCCGCAACTCTTAAGAGTCTTGTTAATCAAACATACAAGAATTTTGAACTGATAGTTGTTGATAATAATTCGCAAGATAAAACCTCTGAGATTGCACAAAAATATGGAGCTCGTGTGATACTTGAAAAACAAAAGGGAGTAGCACAGGCAAGACAAGCAGGCTTTTTTGAGGCAAAAGGAGAAATTATTGCATCAACGGATTCAGACACAATAGTTCCCGAGAATTGGCTTGCAAGAATAGTCTCCGAATTTGATCGCGATAAATCTCTTACTGCGTTTGGTGGATTATCTAATCTCTATTCAGGACCGGTTACGGCACGAGCAGCAGGAAGATACTTCTTTAAAGCATTTTGGGTTTTGGATAAAATTCTTTCGGGCGGATGGAATCTTAATGGTTTTAATATGGCGGTTCGTAGATCTGCGTTTTTAAAAATAGGAGGTTTTAATACTGCCCTAACCCTAGGTGAAGATATAGACTTGGCAAAAAGATTAAGAGAGATCGGGAAGGTTTTGGTAGATATAAATTTTCTGGTATTTGTTTCAGGGAGGAGATACAGAAATGGATTGCTACTGGGAATTTTGACCTACGCCCCGTCCTATTTTGCAAGAGTTTTTCTTCATAAAGATAAATTTTTAAATTTTCCAACAATTAGAACGGAAAAAATGTCCGGGAGTCTTGCTTTCTTGCCCCTGGCTTTTGTTTTTGGAGCAATCTTCTTACTATTTATAATTTCAAACTCCCCTCGTTAGATTTTTCTATAAACAACGACAAGAAGCGATATAAAGGGAATCGCAAGAAGAGCACCCGCTATACCAAGAAGTTTTCCTCCAATTATAATTCCTATGATTATAACAATTGGATTAAGTCCGACTGCTCTTTGCATTATTCTTGGGACCAAAATATTATTCTCTAAAAGCTGTATTAAAAAGTAAGCAACGCCAACGACAATAGCCATTGGAAAAGAGATGTTTAAGGCAACTATTATTGCAGGAATAGCTGCAATTATTGGTCCAATTGTAGGAACAATCTCAAGTAGTCCCGCAATTACAGCAAGAGGTAATGCAAATTCAATTCCAAGAATTGTCAAAACAACCCAAGTTATAACACCAATAAAACCTGACAAAACTAGTTGCCCCCGGAGCCACCCCCCTAGCCTCTCTTCAATTAGCAAAGTAATTTTTCGCACCTTATTCTGGGAAGACTTTGAGAAAAGTGAAACAAAATTCTCTCTCACTGTATTTCTATAAAGGAGAAGATAAAAAGATACAGCAAATATGCTGATAGCAGATATAATTCCACCTAGAATCTGGCTTGTGAAGGCTATGGCGTTTTGTCCAATATTGCTAAATTCTTTTGTAGCAATCTCATCTAATTTTATTGCTCCAAGTGGAACGCCGAGCACTCTTACGTCAGAGTTAAGATAAGATGGAAAGCGCGATAGCAAAACCTGAACTTGCGAAACAAGGAACGGAACAAGAGAAACCAAAATTAGGATAAGAAAGATAACGGCTACAAAATATGGAATAATTACCGCAAGCGCGCTAGGGGCTTTCGCACGCTTTAAAGCCTCAGAATAAGGGGCGATTGCTGCCATAAGAATATATGAAACAAAGAGAGCTATTAAAACTCCTCGAATTTCAATAATTATCCATCCTATGCCTATAATAAGAAGCGCGGTTAATATTTGATTCTGCGTAAAAAAGGAAAGTACAGAACTTTTCATCTTATAGTGTTTATTATAAATAATTTGCCGTCTTAAAGCAATCTTCTCCCCTTATAGTATAATGAATTCGGATGCATAATTTAACCCCGTTACAAATATGCTTATTGTTTGTAATATATTTTAATAGTATATAGCCATGGATAGCTCCTACGCTTCTAGGAACGAACTTGTAACGGGGTTAATTTTGTTTGACATAGATGGCGTCATTTTTGATCCTGAAAAATTCGGCAAGCTAATTCGCACAAAATTTGTAAAAATCTTGGGGATTTCTGAAGAAGAATTAATTAGTGCAAATGCGGATTATTATTCGAAACTTTCAGAAAGAACCGACTTTGATCCGCGTGGGATAACAGCCTACCTTTCAGATAGATTCGGAAAAGATGTGGCGCCTCTTGATCGGGTTTTTTGGGAGGATACCGATATATATAAAAATTCACTCTACCCTGAGGCTCGGGAAGTTCTGGAAAAACTAAAAGGAGAAAAAATTCTTGGAATTTTTTCTCAGGGAAATCGCGATTTGCAAAATAGAAAGCTTGACGCGGCAGAATTACGAGACTACTTTTCTCCCGAATATATTTTTATACACAAAAGAAAACTTTCGGATGAGGCAATAGAACTGTTGCCTCGCGAGGCAACGTTCATAGATAACAAACACGATGTTGTAGAGGTTCTTCAAAAATTCGTAGACGTTATTTGGATCAATAGGAAATCAGACGAATCAGATCCTAAGATAAAAACAATCCACTCCCTCGCCGAACTAACAGATTAGATTCTTTTCTCCCAGTCATGAGGTCGGCATAAAACTAAAGCATTATCTTTATCATGAACAAAGATCTCAATTTTAAAACCAGCTTTGGCAAAAAGTTCAAAAATATTATCTTTAGTAAATCTTCTTGAGATGGCGAGTCTTATCTTTTGTCCTTTACCAAACCGAATCAGATTTCCCCCGAAAATCTTGCTCCAACCGCGTACAAATTCAAGCTGGCACTCTACCTGCCTTAAATGCTCATTATAAATCCACGATATTTTTGCATCTCCCCGTTCTATGCCTATTTTTTCAGGAATAGTCCAAAACATATCGATGACAACCTTCCTGTTATATGTCGAAAGCGGAATATTTCGAGGGTTATAGAATGCTAACCCAACCAATAAAAGATCCTGATCGCTCATTCCGTCTCTAAGATTAATGAGAATACGATGCGCATCGGAGACATTTCCAATAGTATTACCTAAGAATAGAATTAAATTATTATTCTGATATCTCCGATTGAGATAATAGGTAGCATTAGAAATACTACCATGTTCAAAATCCTCAATGAATCTCTCATACATTAAGTCGGGGTGTGAAATCTGCATCGTTTGCCCTGCAAGATCAAGCATCCGCTTTGAAATATCAAGCCCTGAATATGAGGAAACGGTTTTAGCAACATGAGAAATAACAAACGCTGCTTTTTTCCCGTCTCCTGAACCAATGTCCACTAAGTTAAATTTTTTACTCTTTAAAAAATCTGAAAAACGGCCTTTGTAGTTTGAAATTATTTCTGTTTCAGAACCTCCCCCAATTTCTGGTGCTGATATGGCAACATATTTATCTGCCCCTTCTCCTAGATATTCGAACTTTAATGGAATTTCGCGTCTTCCTACTAAGGCTGTAATAAGCTCAGCCTCTTGATTTTCTGTCAGGAACTGATCTCGCGATTTTTTACTTTCTACAAACTTGATAACGTCAGAGCGAAGTACTCGCCACTCTTTTCCGATCTTTGACGCCGGAAATTTACCCGCTCTGGCCCAGCGATAAATAGTATTCGGATCAACTTGCAATAATTTTGCTGCCTGAGCTATCGTAAGTATCGGTCTTTCCATTTATACAGTATTATACAATAGCATACTTTAGTGTCAATTTATCTCTTATTCTTTTGTGCCGACAAAAGAACCAAAAGCTCTCGCCAGTGGTACTCGTGCTTTCGAAATTTCACTCACTAGCGGGGGATACCATTCCCCCTCCTCATCAAGTTCGTGAGGGGTCCCCCTCTACGCTCGTTCATTTCTCATGCACTCCGCTCCAATTGGCGAAGGTTTTAGGCCGTAAGAAATTCTAGTAGCTAGTGTCTAGTCACTAGTTGCGATAATAGTCTGCATGATAATTTTTGGGGTTGACTTTTGTTTTACGATTATGTAAAATGTAATACGATTATGAATCAAACACTTGTTAGTACAAAATATCAAATAGTAATTCCAAAAGAGATACGGAAGAAAGCCAATATTAAACCCGGCCAGAAGATGAATGTTCACGTGGCAGGAGAGCAGATTATATTAACCCGCCCTACCCTTGAAGAAAAACTCAACTGGCCCCAGGATTACTATAAGAAGCTAAAAAACCCCTGGAAAGGGGTAGATCCTCTAAAATATCTTGAAGAAGAAAGAAGTTCATGGGATGAGTAATCGAATTTTGCCCTCGCAAATTTTAGCACTTGATAGTAATATATTTATTTCCGCATTCAACGCATACACCAAACCTAATCCACTGGGGGAAAAAGCGCAAAGAATTTTAGAAGAAATTAAGCAGGCAAGCCCCCAGGTTTTTATCTCAGCGCTGGTTTTTGAGGAATT
This sequence comes from Candidatus Levybacteria bacterium RIFCSPHIGHO2_02_FULL_40_18, assembly GCA_001782235.1. Lineage (GTDB taxonomy): Bacteria > Patescibacteriota > Microgenomatia > Levybacterales > GWA1-39-11 > GWA1-39-11. Next base: position 98,312 of record MFOC01000007.1, on the reverse strand, counting down.
TTTGGTCTACTTTTATAAAGATGATTTTTCAAAAGATATTGGTTATTATGAAGAATTTATTACTGGGGGAGGATTATTCACGGTTAAAGATATTGACAGAAACGTTGCTCGCCGAGCCGCCTGGATAAGAGCAAATTTTCCAAGTGTTCGAACTCCTGATGCTATTCATCTTGCTTCAGCGCTTGAATCCGGTGCGGGCATTTTTATCACTCTAGATCGGCGGCTTCCTAAAAAAATCGGAAAAATTACAATCAACACACTTTAAATAATCTACAATCGTATATAATCTTATAACCAATATGATAATTTTGGGGGTGGATCCGGGGATTGCCCGTACCGGATGGGGCATCGTCGAAAAAGATAACAGCCAAAAGCTAACAGCCAAAAGCTTTGGTTGTATTGAGACAAGAGCCGATTTACCTATTGAGCGTCGTTTGCAAATAATTCGCGAGGAGCTTGTTCGAATTATCAAAGAACACAAACCTCAAGCGCTTTCGGTTGAGGAATTGTTTTTTAATACGAACGCAAAGACAGCATTAATCGTTGGGCAAGCAAGAGGAGTTGTAATAGTAACGGCAGCCGATTTGGGACTGGAAGTTTTTTCCTATACCCCGCTCCAGGTAAAAACAGCAATAACAGGATATGGTAGGGCGCAAAAAGATCAGATGGGGAAAATGGTAAAAATGCTTTTGAATTTGCCTTCGATACCAAAACCAGACGATACAGTCGATGCTCTCGCCTGCGCCATTACCTGCGCATTTTCGCTTCGACTTCGCTCAGCATAAACATACAAAAATCCTGTGGTATAATCGAGTTGCTTCATGATAGGTTACCTTTCTGGTTCTGCAATAATTCGGGATGATCCATATTTAATAATTGATGTTAATGGAGTTGGATATAAAACTCATGCGGCCTCGGATGTTCTCTCCTCTATTTCGATTGGTTCGAATTTGAAATTATTCATATATACTCATGTTCGAGAGGATGTCTTGGAGCTTTACGGGTTTTCAAAATATTCAGATCTTAAATTGTTCGAATTAATTATCACTGTTCCGGGAGTTGGCCCAAGGACCGCGATTGCAATTTTTTCAAATGGTACAGGCGATGAAATTACTAAGGCAATAATAGATGCTGACGTTACTTTCTTCTCAGGAATTCCAAGACTCGGGACAAAAAATGCACAAAAAATAATAATCGAACTTAAAAATAAAGTGGGCGGTAGAGAACTTGATTTGGCAGGAGTTTCAAATGGAGAAAGAAACGAACTCGTATCTGCCCTTAAAGCATTTGGATTTACTACAAAAGAAATAAATGAAGCAATAAGGAATACTGATCGCGCTACAAGCGTTGAAGAGCAAATAAAGGCAGCACTTAAATATTTAGGAAAATAGCCACTAGAGAATAGAAAATAGTAATAGAAAGTGGGAAATGGAAAATAGTTGAACCAAAACCAATTTCCAACATCTAATTTCCATAACCATTTTCTAATTTCTAACAACTAATATCTTATTAAATATGGCCAAATCTAAACAAAAGGGCTCGATTGTTGAGAAAGAAACAACACCTGAAGAAGAAATAATTTTTACATCTCTTAGGGTCTCTGAATGGCGAGATTTTGTGGGGCAGGAGTCTGTTAAAAAGTCAATTCAAATTGCCATAAATGCTGCTCAAAAAAGAAATGAGGCGCTCGAACATATTTTACTATATGGGCCGCCCGGTTTAGGGAAAACTACTCTCTCTCACCTAATTGCAAAAGAAATGGGATCAAATATTCGCGTGACATCAGGCCCCGCAATTGAGCGCGCTGGGGACCTTGCTTCTATATTAACGAACCTTGAGTCCGGAGACGTCCTGTTTATAGACGAAATTCACAGGTTAAATAAAGTTGTTGAAGAAACGCTCTATCCAGCGATGGAAGAATATGCGCTCGATATTGTTCTTGGCAAGGGACCATCAGCTCGGACTGTTCGTCTTGATCTGCCACGCTTCACGATTGTTGGCGCAACAACCCGCGCCGGTATGCTCTCAGGTCCACTTCGCGATCGCTTTGGTGTTGTACATCGGATGGTTTTTTATAATCCTTCCGATCTTGAGGAAATTATTGTGAAAGCTGCAAAAAAACTTAAAGTTAAAATCGATAAAAAATCAATTTCTGAAATCGCAAAGAGAGCTCGTGGAACTCCTCGAATCGCTCTTCGACTTTTAAAACGCGCCCGCGACTATGCGCAGGTTCACGGAAAAGGCGAGATCACTTTGGACCTTGTCGAAAAAGCACTTGGGCTAATTGAGGTAGATTCGCGAGGATTAGATGCGCTTGATAAGCGCTATCTTAAAAGCATTATTGAAAAGCACGGCGGAGGACCGGTTGGAGTTGAAACAATCGCAGCATCTTTAGCAGAAGACGTCGGCACAATTGAAGAGATTGTCGAACCATATCTACTTCAGATCGGGTTTCTCAAAAGGACAAAAAGCGGCCGCGTCGCAACAGGAGAAGCGTATAAACATCTTGGTTCGAGGTTGTCGAAAAAACAAAATCAGCAAAACCTTCTGTAATTTAATGAAACTTACTTTTTAAGTTTTTGCGAGCTGTAAGCTAGGTATCCGGCAATAGCTGCGCCTACAATGCTTACCCAGACCGGAAGTTCGTAATCATTAATTTCTACATCAAACCCTGTAAAAATTCTTAAAACATGAAGAACCGCGATTACAAGAAATATTATTCCGGTTACTCTTATGTAATCATTTTGTTTCAAGTTTTTCTCACCCCCTTATAAATAAGTATTAAGCCTGCTCCTATCCGAAGTCAAGTATTGCTTGACTGAGTCGAACGGTTATTTTTTATCATTCGCCCGCCCAAAAAGAAACCGCTGAGAAAATTCGAAACAAAATGGAAGATGAGCATATCTATCAAAATAAAATTGTTACTGAAATAGTTCCCTTCGAAAACTTTTAAAATGAAGTAAAATAAATAGTGACAAGAAAAAAGTACTGGTCGGGGGAGGTTACAAAGCACAGTATTGCGCTTGACCTTGAGGAAGGAGTATTCACATGGCGCGACCCCAAAAGGATCGCCGAAAGTCTTAAGCGGTCGGCCGAAGAAAGTACGAGAAGAAAAGCAGCCCCATTCCAGTCGGCAATGTCCATGCTTAACTTTTATATTAACCGCGCTGGGAAAAACTTGAAACGGGAGAGAAAACAAACTCTCGAACAAGCAAAAGCGGAGCTTAGAAAACTATTTGGAAGATAATCTTGTTGCCGGGCCCGGCATCTCGTATCTTACTCTAGGCAAGATAACCTGCAACTTCAGAAAGATTCTGTTGGAATCCTTCAAGATCTTCCGGAAAAAGAACCAAAGAATTGTAGGTTCGATCTTTTCCTTCTCCGTTGAATCTTGATTCAGTGATCTTTAAATATTTCCTGTCGTTTTTCTCATTAACGTCAAAGAAATAAGTACGTCTTCCGAATCTTACGTGCGAGGAACTTATCTTATTCGTAATACTCTTACCGCGTGTCATAACTCTTCACCCCCTTTCCCTTTTATGTCTTCCCAAATCTAAATTTCAAGTTTTTGAAGAAAACAAAATAGAATAGTAAAAATGGATTCAAAAGTCAACTAGGACAAAACGGAGTAAACTAGTACAAACTGAGCCAACGTGGAATAGCAGCCGATTTTGACTCGACTGCTATTCTATATATTTTCCACCCTATCCTAATTTTTCCTCAATTCTTACCAACCTATCTTCTATCCGTCTTAAAACTTCCAAAATCTCTTCGTGTGGAGGATTATCATGCCCATGAGGCGGATGATGTGGCGGGTGGTGAGGTGGATGTGGATGATCGTGATCGTGATTACCTGGTCCAACAGGAATGTCTGGCATGTTTTTCACCTCCCTCCCCTTGTTTTCTACTTTTTTTAAAAGTTCTTCTTCTGTTTCGTTTTCAGTATTTGCAGTAATGATGCTTTTATCCGGGAATCCGTAAACAGTTATGGCTTTATTTTTGTTTTCATCAAAACTTATCCTTAGAAAGGGGGCGAGCCTTGAGAACCTTAGCCTTATCCTTGCGGATAATCGATTCAGGGTTGCCATTATTAGCTCATCTTTTGAAAAATAAAACTTGCCATCAACTTGATAAGGGGATATTTTTCCGTCCTCTGCCATTCTGTAAATACGCTGTCTGTAGAAGTACATTTTCCCCAAAAGCTCTTCAAGCTCCTGTGCGGTAAAAAGGCTTTTTGCATCCATATTGTTACAATCTATGCGTAAATTGTAACAGAAATAGAGGTTTTGTCAAGCGGCAATTATAGCAGAGGCCTAGTTAAACTTTTTCCATTCGCCTTCGGATATTACTGTAACCTTATTGTCCACGACTTTTATAGCGGTGTTGTCATCAATGGCATAAAAACTGTATGGGATCTTTTCTGCAAGTTTTTTAAGATATGGCAGCCTTACTTTTGGGAACCATTCCGAGTTTAAGTGAGGTCGTACTTCAAAATCAACCAAAGAAAGACCCTTTCTATCTTTAAATTTTCCATATTTTTCATAATATAAAATACCAGCTGTCGCAAGAGATATGTTTTTGGCGGTAACCATGCTTCCTGCGCTTATTCCGACATAAACTTTTGTCTTTAATAATTCAGGAAGAATTTTTGCCAATCCGGAGTTCTTTATCCAATTCAAAAGATAATAAGTATCTCCTCCTCCAAAAACCAAAACATCTGCTTTTTTAAAACTTGGAAGCCAAATTCCTTTTGGTACAGCAGAAATATCGATGCTGTCGAAAAGTGCAAAGTTCAATTTCCTAAAGTTATTCATGTCGTCGACTAACCAAGCTTTATTTCCCTCATCTACGTTTGCGGCAGTCGGAATAAAAGTTAAGTTCGCCTTCTCAAAAGGTTTCCCAAGAAGCTCCAACAGCGCATTCTCTATAGACTTGTTCGTCTTCCCTGATGAGGTCAAAAGCAACTTCATGAGGCAATTATAGTCCTTCGATATGACTCAGGACAAGCGGGGGAGTTTACAAGTAGAGGCTCATTTTATATAATTCACATACATTCCTCTGTAGCTCAGTGGTAGAGCACTCGCCTGTTAAGCGATTGGTCGGAGGTTCGAATCCTCCCGGAGGAGCAGCGTGACTAAAAATCCGTTTTTGAATGCTATTGGCGCAATATTGTATATTGCGGTTGTTGCGTCGGTCATGTTTTACGGGACAAAAATTTCCGGTCCTGTCGATTCCATTATTGGCCCAATTGCCGCTATATCTCTTTTTACTCTTTCCGCTGCCGTGATGGCATATGTCTTTGGTTATGAACCTTTCCAGCTTTATTTTGATGGAAAGAAAAAGCAAGCCCTAGATCTTGCTCTTAAGACAATAGCTGCTTTCGCTATAATTACAGCAATTATTCTTGTTTTGCTTTTTTCAGGAGCCGTCAGATAGTTGGCGCTTATATGAATAAAAAACTCTTTATAGATTTACTAGGATGGGGTTTCTTACTCTGGTTGATCGGCTACGGCCTTGGGATAATGCTTTTTACTCTTGTCCCGCCTTCGCAAATAGGCTGGTTTGTCACGCCAATCGGCGTAGCAATTACTCTTTTTGTTTTGATCAAAAAAATTAAAAGCACGTCCCCAAAATATTATTTATTGATAGGAATTACATGGACCTTAGTTGCTATAATCGGCGACTATCTTTTTATTGTTAAAGCATTTAATCCCGAAAACGGATATTACAAATTCGATATATATCTCTATTACAGTCTGACTTTTATACTCCCTCTCGCCGTAGGCTTGTTAAAATCCCGACGCATCAATGAAGATAAATGAAGAGTGGCATCGCAAGAATGTGATGCCCAAAAATGTGCTTGTCGGCCTATCCCCCCAAAACTTCAAGAAATAATCGACAATCAAGTTACAAAAGGGCAATAACAACGGCCATCACTAATAACGAAACCAGTTGATACCCTGTATCAATTCCCAATAACCCCCATTTTTTATCGCCAAAGATGGTTGCTGTTGTCTGGACCGGCATCACAAATCCAAGCCACATCCCAAAAGCAGTAGTTAAGCCGGTTTGTAATTCGGCGTATCCGTAAAAGTTTTGAGATAATGTCATTACATGGGAAAATCACTCGACATTCCGGGAATTGGGGCCTTTTAAAACTGTCCGTGAAAAATATCCTAAAGAGTTTGATACAATACAATTAATACGAGATATATTCCGTTTATTATTAATATCCTGATTCTCACCGCCTTAGGTCTAAGCCTCCTAGCAAAACCTAAATTTTGGCAAGGGTATATGGTCGAGGTCTCAAAAGTGCAAGTAAAATATTTTGGGAACTTTCCTATCATTGGAGTGATTACGAAATGGGTTTTAGCAATATATAGATCAAGAATCTACGTATGGTTATTAAGAATAATGGGCGTATTTTTTTTGGGTCTTGCACTAATGTTTATATTAGTGCTTTTGCAATTATAATTGCCAAATGGCGACAATTGATGATTTTCACAAACTTGATATCAGGGTAGGCAAGATTCTTAAAGTTGAGGATTATCCTGAAGCACGCAAACCTTCCTACAAAATGAAAATAGATTTCGGGCCTGAAATTGGCGCTAAACAATCAATTGGTCAGTTTACACATTATAAAAAGGAAGAACTTGAAGGAAGGTTAGTGGCGGGAGTTGTTAATTTGCCTCTATTCCGGATGGGCTCGGAAGTTTCGGAAACACTAACTCTTGGCTTTCCTGATGAGGACGGGAAAGCAATCCTCGTAGTCCCCCAAAAAGACGTTCCCATTGGCGGAAAACTCTTCTGACTTGAAAATCAATTACTGCGGGTGTATCATGCTCCCAAATGGCGAATCCCGAACAATTTAGAATAAGAATTACAAAAACTCCTGAAGGACCAGCCCCCGAAGATGTAAGGAATGCATGGGTAGGATTAGAGTTCTCAGCTTATAAAATGCCACCTAGGATAAATGAAGTTGATTTTGTTTCTGGTCGGCCAATTCAAAATAGAGGAGGATATCTTGTCCCTACAAAAGAAGCGCTTGACGCCCTAGAGCAAAGTTCTCCTGTCGCTGCTGGATGGTTTAGGCTTGCGCTGCCCGAGGGTATGCCTTCTTTGACATTTGGTCTTGATGAAGCAGAAATAGTTCCTCAAGAAGAAGCAGAAAAACAATAACCTTGCAAATCAGCCTCAATTGTTATATCATGCTCCCAACCTAAATTGTATTGACAAAGTATGTACAAGTAGTATAATATGTCAGTGAAGTATAAATTTGATTTCTCTGTCGAAAAGAATCAAATTTTAAGACAAATAAGAGGTGTTGATTTTGAAGATATCATACAAGCAATTAAGTCTGGGAATTTAATTGAAGATAAGAAGAATCCAAATCAAAAGAAATATCGCGGGCAAAAATTGCTTGTTGTAAAGATAAAAACATATTTATACGTAGTGCCATATATTATCGATCGCAAAAGACAGGTGTTATTTTTAAAAACGCTCTATCCGAGCAGAAAACTTACAAAGAAATATTTAAAAACTTATGAAAAAGAAAAAATTTGATCCATTCGAAAATTTAGTACTTGATGAGTACGAGCAAGATATAGAAGACGCTTTGGAAAGGGGCGAATTTGTAAGTGATCCGAATTTTGCGGAAAATAAAAAGATGTTTGAAGAGGCAGCCAGACGCCACATTGATCTCGAAAATAGTAAAAGTATAACTTTGAGAATTAAGAAAAAGGACTTGATAAGACTTAAAGCAAAAGCAGCGAGAAACAAAATTCCATATCAAACCCTCATAAATTTACTTATTAACAATTACACCGAAGGCAAAATGAAAATTAGCTTATAGCTTATAAATAAATTGCTTTTGATATAATTACCCCATGAAGTATATTGATCTTACACACACATTCACATCTGATATGCCGGTTTATCCGGGAGACCCCAAAGCAACTCTTGAACAAGTCGCACATATCGAGAAGGATACCTTTAACGACCATAAAATTACCTCCGTAATGCACGTAGGGACGCATATGGACGCACCTTTGCATATGATTGAAGGCGGTAAGAAAATGGACGAAATATCCCCAGAGCGTTTTTTTGGCAAAGGCGTGCTAATTGATGTTAGGGGGAAAATGAATATTGATGAGTCAGTATTAGAAGGTATTGAAATTGAGAAGGGATCAGTAGTTCTTTTATTCACAGGCTTTGGAAGCAAATACCGAACAAGCGATTACTTTAAGGATTACCCAGAACTCAAAGAAGATTTTGCAACGAGAATGGGTGAGTTAGAAGTAAAAATGGTTGGAATGGATATGCTCGGGCCGGATTATGATAAGCCCTGGCTTACTCATAAAATCCTGCTGGGACATAACATTACCATTCTTGAAAACTTAACAAATCTTGATCAGTTATTAAATGCCGGGGAGTTTGAAGTGATAGCTCTTCCTGCAAAATTCCAAGCTGACGCTGCTCCGGTAAGGGTAATTGCAAAGACAAATGACTAACCCAGAAAGCAAACTTCGCTTGTAAATCAGCCACATTTGTTATATCATGCTCCCAACCCGACTAGTGTCTAGAATTTTTATAATCTAAACGCTTTTTGAGTAATTTTTCATTGTATCCACCTTCACGTCTATGTTTTTCCTCAACCGCGTTCATCTGACGATCAAGCAAATAGCCGCTGCGCGTTAGGAGATCAATCATGTAGTTTACACTTGCCTCTAATCCCTCTTTTCCCTCTAGTCCACTTAATACTTCTGCGACGTTACGTACAGAGGGAGTAAGGGGAGGGTTCATTCTAAATAATCGCGGAGTTTGTTGCCTCGTGAGGGGTGGCGGAGTTTTCTTAATGCTTTGGCTTCGATTTGGCGGATTCTTTCGCGGGTTACCGCAAACATGCGGCCTACTTCTTCAAGTGTTTTTGGTTTCCCGTCGCGGAGACCAAACCTTTCTTCAAGCACCCTTTTCTCACGATCCGATAAAGTCGTCAAAACTTGATGTAGTTGGTCTTTAAGCATGGTTCTGCCGGCAGTATCAAACAAAGTTGGCGCCGTGATATCGTATATAAAATCGCCAAGATATGAGTCCTCCTCATCCCCAACCGGCGTATCCAAAGATGCCGGCTGTTGGGAAATTTTGATAATTTCACGAGCCTTATCGGGTTCGATTTCCAAAATTTCCGAGATCTCCTCAGGCGTTGGCTGGCGCCCCAATTCCTGCATGAGTTTTCTTTGAACTCTCATAAAGCGATTGATGTTTTCAACCATGTGAACAGGAATTCTAATTGTTCTGGCTTGATCGGCAATTGCCCGGGTTATAGCCTGGCGAATCCACCAAGTAGCATAGGTCGAGAACTTAAATCCTTTTTTCCAGTCATACTTTTCAACCGCGCGAATTAATCCTTGGTTGCCTTCTTGAATTAAATCAAGGAGCGTCATTCCACGCCCTACATATTTTTTGGCGATTGAAACTACCAATCGAAGATTAGATTCGACTAGTTTCTTGCGAGCTTTTTGATCTCCTTTCTCAATTCTTTTTGCAAGATCCACCTCTTCAGGAAAAGTTAATAGCGGAATGCGGCCTATTTCCTTGAGGTACATCCTTACAGGATCTGTTACTGCACCGCCTTGAATAATATTGAGGGCCTCAAGTTCTCTTTCTAAATCTTCAATTGATTTTTGCGATTCCTTCTCCTCCTCAACCGTCTCAAATATATCAACACCCTTTTTTAGTAGCTGATCGTAAAGAAGATCAAGCTCTAATATGTGATCCTCTGGTTTTGGAAATGCGGCCAAAATTTCATCCTGAGAAATATAGCCGCGTTTTTTGGCCATCGCAATCACTTCTTCAGTTTTTGAGCCGGCCACTTTTATTTTTTTAGATTTTACAACTTTTATCATGTGAGATTATTTTACTCTCAAGCCTGCCTGAACGCAAGCCACATGGGATCCTGCCGCTCCGCAGTTTCCGCACGTTGAAAGTTGCTTCGCGTCACCCCGTGATACCCTTCAAGATGCTAGGAGTTTTGAGAGTTCTGAGAATTTTTCCTGATAAGTTTTTAGATTTTCCTTATTCTGTTCCTGCTCTGCTTGGGAAATAAGCGTTGTTAATTTTGAAAGTGTTTTTTTAATTGCCAAAATTCTTACTTGTTTTGCCGCTTTTTCAAGTTCGCGATAAAAATGGTCTTTGTCCAAAAACTCTGGAATAGACGCAAGATAAGAAGTATCAAAAGGCAGATGCAATTCGTGCGGCAAATACTTTGAGAAATCTTGCGCATTAAAGTCACCTGTTTGAGCATAGGTGTCAAGAAAAGAAAGAAGCTTCTCTATTGATGGCGTTGAAAGTTTGACCCCTGACAATAGCGTTCTTGCAAAATTTAAAGATTGCTTAGGATTTTCCGATTGGAAAATCAAAGAAATAAGATAGATCTCTGCGAGTTCCTCGCGCGGCAGCTGCGTGCGAGGGGAAGCTTTGGGAGTCTCGGATCGAGGCCTCACAGCTTTATCAGCCTGTTTCATTATTGCTTCCAAAGTTGCGTCAATGGCATTTGCTAGTTTCTTAAGATAGTGTTCTTTTATCACATCATTTTCTATATTCGATAAATAAGGAAGGGTTCTATCAAGTATTCTCTTTTTGCCCTCAGCGGTTTTTGAGTCCGATTCGCCAAGCGCCGTATCAATTATAAAATCATAAATATTAATATCGTTTACAAGCGCCTTTTTAAATGCAATCGGATTTTCATTTAGTAGTTCGTCCGGGTCTTTTGGTTTGACAGACTCACCACGAGTCCCCTGGAGACTGATAACAGTTGCCGTAATGCCTTCTCGCTCAATCATTTTAATTGATCTTCTCTGTGCCTCGGTTCCCGCAGGGTCTGTATCAAAGCAAAGGGCGAATTTGGGAGCAAATCTTTTAAGAAGCTTAATCTGATTTTCTGTCAGTGCGGTCCCTTTTACCGCAACAATATTTGGAATGCCTTGCTTATGCGCAGTTATAACATCAAATTCCCCTTCAACAATAATTACTTTTCCTTCTTTTTTTATCCCGTCGCGCGCTAAATTCAATCCATAGACAGTGTCGCCTTTAATATAAACCGGGGTTTCACGGGTATTAACGTATTTCCCACCTGCCCGTTCGACAAGCTCAGGGCCGGTAGGTTCGAGCAACCTACCGGAGAAGGCTATTATATTCCCTCTCTGATCAATTATTGGGAAGATAATTCGATCGCGGAAGAAATCCGAAACCCCCCGGGCCGGAGGCCCTCCAGGGCCGGAGGCATTCCGGCCCGTGCGATACGCTAATCCAGACACGAGCAAATCGTCTTCTTTGTATTTCTTTTTACCGATCAGATACCTAACAAGCGCGTCTTTTTCGGGTGCATATCCTAAATTGAAAGTTTTGATCAAAGGAATGGACAATTTTCTTTCGTCTATTAAATATTTGAGAGCGCGTTTTCCAGCAGGATGCGAGAGGAGAAGATAGTTATAGAATTGGGCCGAAAGATGGTTTAATCCGTAGATTAGTTCTTGTTTTTTCTCGCGGTCTGTCCTTGCCGCAGAAATCGTGAGTTTTACACCGGCGCGCGCCGCCGTTTCTTTTAGAGCCTCCGCAAACGTTATATTTTCATACTCTTCTAAAAAAGTGAATATGTCGCCGCCTTTTCCGCAACCAAAACAGTGCCAGATTTGTCTTTCCGGTGAGACAACAAAAGAAGGGGTTTTTTCTCCGTGGAACGGACAAAGAGCCTTGAAGTTTCGCCCAGCCTTTTTGAGCTGAATATGCTCTCCAATTATTTCAACAATATCAAGTTTTGATTTTACTTTCTCAACGTCATCCATTGTGGTTGTATTTTAGCATACAACCAAACTCAAAACTTAAAACTCAAAACTTAAATCTACAACCTTAAATCTTAAAACTTTTTAGATTTGAGATGTAGTTTTGACATTTGACTTTTGAGATTTGACATCGCATCTCATATACTAAAAGAATGTTTGCTAAAGTATTAAGCGGGGCGGCTGTTGGATTAGATGGAGTTTTGGTTGAGGTTGAAACAGACATTTTAAGCGGTCTTCCAAGTTTTAATATTGTAGGTCTTCCGGACAAGGCTGTTGGAGAGTCGCGCGAGAGAGTTCGCTCGGCTTTAAAAAATATCAACAAAGACTACTTTCCGGACAAAAAACTGACGGTTAATCTTGCTCCGGGAGATTTACCAAAAGAAGGCCCTTCATTTGATCTACCAATAGCAATTTCTATTCTCCTTGCAAACGGAAGTCTTTCAGCAGATGTTAAAGAAGCCTTGTTTTTAGGAGAGCTTTCCCTGGACGGGACACTGCGCGCGACAAAGGGAATTTTGCCAGTAGTGCTTTTGTCGCGCGAGCGCGGAATAAAGCGCGTTTTTGTCCCGGAAAAAAACTCGCTTGAAGCAGCAATTGTTTCAGGAATAGAAGTATATCCTGCCAAAAACCTTCGCCAAATTATCCTGCATTTATCAGGAGTAAAGCTTATGAAGCGCGCAAAAACAGTTTCATATAAAAAATACCTGCGTGACGATGAACACGACTTTGATATGAGTGATATTCGCGGTCAGGAATTCGTTAAGCGCGCGATAGAAGTGGCAGTCTCAGGCGGACATAACATTTTATTAAAAGGGCCGCCCGGTGCAGGTAAAACTTTAATCGCAAGAACAATCCCTTCAATCCTGCCGCCTTTAACTTTTGATGAGGCAATTGAGGTTACGAAGATATATAGTATCTCAGGACTGTTAGATGGTAATTCATTGATGGTTAATCGTCCATTCCGAAATCCTCACCATACAACTTCACACATCGGTCTAATTGGCGGCTCTACAATCCCCCGCCCCGGAGAAGTTTCCCTGGCTCATCGTGGAATTCTTTTTCTGGACGAATTTCCCGAATTTCCAAGACACGTTCTTGAGGCTCTTCGCCAGCCGCTTGAAGATGGTCATGTTGTGGTATCGCGCGCAAAACAAAGAATTCAATTTCCGAGCCGTTTTATGCTGGTTGCTGCTCTTAATCCTTGTCCTTGTGGTTTTTACGGCGACCCAAATCACGAATGTCGCTGTACGACGCGTGAGATTTTGCGCTACCAAAAAAGGGTCTCAGGGCCAATGCTTGATAGAATTGATATTCATGTTGATGTGCCGGCAGTCAAGGTCGCAAAAATAGTGGCAGACGAAGAAAATAAAGCCGAGAGTTCAAAAATCATAAGAAAAAGAGTAATCAAAGCGCGCCTTGCTCAAGAGGCAAGATTTAAGAGTAAAAAAATTCTGACCAATAGCGAGATGACGAACCGTGACATAAGAGAATTTTGTAAAATAGATAATGAGGCGCGTGAAATATTAAAACAAGCTCTTGTAAAACTTTCTCTTTCGGCTCGAGCTTATCATAAGGTTTTAAAAATCGCCCAAACTATTGCAGATCTTGATTCATCAGATTTGATTCAAAGACAGCATGTTCTTGAGGCGTTGCAGTATAGGCCCAAATTAGAAAATAGTTAATAGATAATAGAAAATAGTAATGGAAAATAGATAATAGAAAATAGAAAAATAACTATTCTCCAATTTCAAATTTCCATAACCATTTTCAAATTTCCAAGAGCCATTTTCTAAAAAACATTATGGTTAAGAAATTAATTATTGCTCTTGTTATTTATTCGATTGTTCTTCTTTTTGTGGGAAGACAACTGTCTTTTTTGCCACAAATAAAATTTGGCCCTAAAACACAAGCAGAAGACATCAGAAAAAATGTTCTTGAAAAATTTTTGAAGGAAGAAAAAGGTTCTTACAGTATTTACTACAAGGATCTTTCGACAGGACAGGAATTTGGAATAAACGAGAACAAGGTTTTAACAGCAGGTTCTCTTAATAAACTTCTGATAATTTCCTATCTTTATAATTTAGCCAGCGATAATAAAATTAATCTTGAGGATAAAATTACTATCCAAAAAAAGGATATCCAAGACTATGGCACAGGGAGCCTTAGATATACAGGCGTAGGAAAACCTTATACATTAAAAACTCTTACGCAGCTGGCGCTTGAACAATCCGACAATACGGCTGCGTATGTTTTATCAATAAGGCTTGGTGAAGATAAAATTCAGGAGTATGGTAAAAAACTCGGATTAACGTCAACTAATATGTCCAATAACAAAACATCGGCCTACGATATGGGGAAAATTTTAGAATTAATATATTCCAAAAAGATAACTTCCGATTCATTAACAGCCGAGCTTCTTGATTTTATGAGAGATACTGATTTTGAGGACCGTCTTGTCCGGGATATTCCAAGTTCGGTTGCAATTTACCACAAGGCCGCTGACTCAACGAACATGGTCCATGACGTAGGAATCATAAACGATGAGAAAAGTCCTTTTATTCTTGCAGTTTTAACTTCCGATATTAAAGATGAAGAAGAAGCAAAAAAGACGATAGGTAAGATCGCTAAATTCATATATGATAGAGGAAATTAAAGGTTTAGCAAGTCAAGAAGCAGCCGCATTGCTTAACACTCACGGCAAAAATTCCGTTGAACAGCCTGATAAAAACGAAACCTTACTGCTTTTGGCCTCACAATATAAAAATATAATTTCATTGATTTTGGCGCTTGCAACAGTATTCTCGCTTCTTATCGGGGATTTTCTGGATGCTTTCTTTATTTTTCTTGTCCTAGTCATAAATGGATTTTTTGGCTTTGTCCAAGAGTATAGAGCTCAAAGAACACTTGAGAAACTAAAGGCGCTCACAGCTCCCTCTGCCCGAGTAATTCGCGACGGACAAGAAATTGAAATTGACGCAAAAGAAATTGTACCCGCCGACATAATAGTGCTTCGTGAAGGAGACAGGGTCCCTGCAGATGGAAAATTAATTACGGGCGTTTCTATTGAAATTGATGAGGCAATTTTAACCGGAGAGTCAATGCCGGTTGAAAAAAAAGATCACGACGAAATTTATTCGGGAACTTTTATTGTTCGTGGCCGCGGCTACATAGAGGTTGTTGCTACAGGTTTTGAAACGCGCTTGGGGCAAATCGCCGCACAGCTTTCGGAGACCGAGAAGCCACAGGTGCCATTGGCGCGGAATTTGTCTAATTTAGGCAAGCGTCTGGCGTTTATTGCCATTGCGCTTGCTTTTGCGCTTGTGCCGATCGGCGTTATCCAGGGCAGGGATTTCAATGAAATTGTTCTTATCGCAACAAGCACTGCTGTTGCAATGATCCCTGAGGGTCTTGCCCTTGTTGTAACGGTAGCTCTGGCGGTTGGGGCATATCGGATGGTAAAAAGAAAAGTAATTGTTCGCAAAATGGCTGCAATTGAAACTCTTGGTGCAACAAATGTGATTTTGTCAGACAAGACCGGAACGCTCACTCAAAACAAAATGGCAGTTAAGAAACATTGGGTTAGTAATAAAGAACACTTGAATCTATTGCTTCGCTCAGCGGTTCTTGGAAATACGGCAAATCTTGTTTTAGAAGAAGACGGTGGAAGATACGAAGTTGTTGGAGACGCAACAGATGGTGCGATTCTATCTTTTATAAAACAACACGTTAACGATTTAGATTCGTTTAGGACAGAAGGGAAAGTGATAGAGGAGAAGCCATTTAATCCCGACACTAAAATTATCGAAGTTATTTGGGAAAAGGAAGGGGAAAGGCACATTTTTATTAGGGGAGCTCCTGAAACTATCTTCAAGCTCGACGGAATTGCGCTGGAAGCACATCATGCGGTCGATGCTTTTACGAACGAGGGCCTTCGCGTTATCGCCTTTGCACATAAGAAAGCCGAAGATAAAAGGTTTGCCTTCTTGGGGATTGTTGGAATCTATGATCCACCGCGAGAGGAAGCTAAAAATGCGATATCTGAAGCGGCGCAGGCAGGGATCAGAATCGTGATGGTAACCGGTGACAATCCGACAACCGCCAAAAAAATAGCCGAGGAGATAGGGCTAATTTCAGAAGGAGAATTAGTTTTAACCCATAAAGAAATTGAAAATATTAGCGACGAAGAATTATTAAAGCTAATACCAAAAACTCGCGTTTTTTCAAGAATGGTTCCAAATGACAAACTTAGGTTGGTTCGCTTATATCAAAAGATGGGAGCAATCGTTGCTGTCACGGGCGATGGGGTTAACGATGCCCCTGCATTATCCGAAGCAAACATAGGTGTCGCAATGGGCGAGACCGGAACAGATGTTGCAAAAGAAGCATCAGATATGGTTATAACGGATGATAATCTTTTAACAATTGTCAAGGCAATTGAGGAAGGCCGCGCGATTTTTGATAACATTGTCAAAACTGTAGTTTTTCTTCTGTCAACAAATCTCTCAGAATTTTTTGTAATTTTCTTCTCTGTCATTCTTGGTTTTCCAATTCCTTTTACGCCAACTCAAATACTTTGGATAAACCTAGTTAGCGATGGTGCGCCAGCCATGGCCCTGGCAACTGATATTAAAAGAAGAGGGCTTCTTAAAAGAAAGCCCAGAGATATTTCAGAGCAAATTCTTAATTTCGCAAGACTAAGATTTATTCTTTTAATAACATTTGTGTTCTCGCTTATTTTAATTGCAGTCTATGCAGCTTATCTTAATGGTTCCCCTATTGTTCCGCGTCTTTTAGTCTTCAATTTACTAGTGATTGGAGAGATGATAATTATTTTTATTATTCGTGGGGGAATTTTTCCAATCAATCGCTTCATGATAGCATCAATTATTATTACTCTGCTATTACAGTATTTTGTTTCGACCCAACCATTCCTTCGCGCATTATTCAGGATATAGCTTCGATGAGTTTTTGATATTGTTCGGCTGGGTTTTGGGATTTCCAGATGTGGCTTGTTGCGACAAAGCGGCTGGCGCCCGCATCGCGAGCCCGTTTGATTGTTCGATCGTTTATTCCGCCGTCAACCTCGATTGGAATATTCGTTAATCTTTTCAAGTGGCGAACTTTGTCTAATCGATCATCCATTAACGGCGGTCCTGAAAATCCAACTTGACTTGAAGTGTAAACTAAAATGCTGTCGAGTCGTTCGAATGGAATTTTTATTGCATTAATATGTGTTGGTCCGTCAAGCGCAAGACCAACCTCTCCGTATTTTTTGGCCTGTTCGATAAAATCTTTTTGCGAAGACATATGCTCGATGTGACCTAAAAATCTCCTGAAACCTACCTTCGCCCATTGTTCGACAAGTTCAATTGGGTCAATAACCATCATATGCAGCTCCAAAAATAGATCACTTGAATACTTCGCAAATGGTTCGGGATCAAGAAATGTTTTGTTATTGACGAATCTGCCATCAATGATATCGATGTGAGCAGTATTTGTGAATGTCTTGATCTGTTCAAGCATGGATTCGATTGAATGCCAGTCTCTTTCCAGGATACCAGGAATTACTTGCATGGAAATTAGTTTTTAGAAAATAGATATTAGTAAGAGAAATTAGAAATTTGAAAATGGTGTTTTTTATCTAATATCCATTAACTACTTTCTTTCTCGATTTCCTCTATTTCGTTCAGGCGGCGGGTGTGTTTTTCGGATGGTTCGAATTCTGTTTCAAGAAAAGCTTTTACCATTTCGCGGGCTTCATTTTCCGAGGTTTCGTCTGCTGCGATTGCCAAGACATTAATATCATCGTCCTTTCGTGCTGACGTAACTTGCTCGGTATTAATTCCTAAACCACTTCGAATGTGTTCGAATTTATTTGCTACAATATCTACCCCTACTCCGCTTCCGCACAAAAGAATTCCCCGAGCTTCCCTCCGGGCCAGAGCCCTCTGGGCGGAGGCATTTGCATTCTTTATTTCCACTGAGACTTTTTGGGCTACTCTTTCAGCATAGATTGGGTAGTCATCTTTTGGATCAAGCTCGTAAGCTCCCAAATCCTCAGATTCAATACCATTTTCGTAGAAGTATTTTTTTATGTCTTCCTTGAGCTTAAATCCCCGATGGTCTGCTCCGATAAAAATTCGCATATTGTTTATTCTTGTTGTTCCCACCGCTGTCTCGCTACCGCTCGCAGCCGGTCTCCCTTCGCTAACGCTTCGGTCCGACCCCCGGTGGTCCGATCCTATATATATTTTCATAATCCTTGGCGTGCTTCGATAAAAACATGATAATAGTGCAAAAATCGCTCGCTTATAACTTCCGAGGCTTCATCTCCGCCTATTTTCCCTTGCTCAAAATCCATAATAGGATCCCAGAAGATGGTTCGGCCGATAGCAAAGCCAATAATACCCGGAACTTTTGCACCAACCTTGAGCCAATTCTCAACAACATCGCTCTCCGCCGCGCGCCCTAAAATCACAACGCCAACGTTATCGCGACCCCCTGCTCTTGCTTGCTGTACTGCCATTTGGTAATCTTCTGTTCTTTTCATTCCTTCAAGTTTCCAAACATCCGGGTCAACGCTTGCGTCCTGCATTTCTTTTATCATCCGAGAAGTTAAAAATGGCCTTAGCTCTTTATCATATTTGTCAGGATCGCTTGCGAATTTTGCCAATTGTTCAATAGTCCCCGGGATCAGGGGCTCGATTAAGAGTTTGTAACCATTATCGTGAGCAAATTTTGTGAGTAGCGCAAGTTTTTCCCTTTGTCTTGCGTTTAACTCCTTTTCTCCCTCGGGATTGTATTGGACGAGGGCTTTAACAAATGTTGGGTCATACTTTTTGATGTGGCGATTAAACTCCTCCCCATATTCAAAATCAAATTCTTTTTGTCCGCTCTTCTCTGTGGTTAGAATTATTGTATAGCCATTCTCATGAGCATCTCGTAGAAGTTCATCTCCAAATTGTTCGTCAACAAGAATCGCAGAGGAATCTTTTGGCAATCCTTGAGCAAGAGATTTTTTAAACCCCTGATAAATTATAACTTTTGCTTTTTTAACTTTTTCTATCTCTTCAGTGGTTGGTTCACGGTTTTCTATATCAAACATTTTTTTAAGAAAAGATGATCTATGGTCAAAAGGAAGTATGAATAAGTCTTTGGTGTAGCCGATGTTAGTCATAGTTAATTGCTATTGGAAATTAGTTTTAAGAAATTAGAGAATGGTAATAGAAATTAGATATTAGAAATTGGTTTTTTATGACTTATTTAACTATTTTCTATTTTCCATTCTCCATTACTATTTTCTATTATCTATTAACTATTATCTAGATTGATTGTGCTTCAAGATTATCAAAGGTTTTGAGTCGCTCGTCAAGACCCTTTCTCGTCAGAAGCCCAAATTGCGCTCCCGTATGTTCCATAACGCTTCCCGAGACCGCAAGCCCCCACTTCATAGAGGTAGGAATATTATTTCCATAAAGATAGGATGCAAAAAATCCTGCGGCATAAGCATCTCCTGCACCTGTTTTTTCATGACCTTTTGTTGGCGCCTCAACTATATAAAAGCAATTATTTTCTTGATCAATTGCATATGCGCCGCGTGGCCCATCGGTAATTGATACAACCTCAGGACCTAGTTTTTTAATCTCTAAAAGTAGATCTTTGATGTTAGATTTTGGATCTTGGATATTAGATATTTTCATTGCTTCTTCTTTGTTTGAGAAATATATTTTCGAACTCTTAATTACATCAATTACTAAATCATTTTTATCTTCTATTTGCCTTGTTCCGGGAGAGAATGCGATTGGGATTTTATTTTCTTTTGCAAAATCAAGGATTTTTCTATATGCCTCTTCCCAATACTCCGGAATAGAAGTTAGGTACATAAAATCAAATTGATGTGTTTTTGGCGAAAAACCGTGCGAATCCTTGCCGTAATTTGCCAAAATCACCCGATCTTGAGGAGGGAAATCCAAAACTATGTGGAGAGGGGAATTTGAGTTTTTGTTTGTTTCTGCCTCAATCTCTACACCTTCACTTGACAAGCCGGTTTGGATTTCTCGTGAGAAAAAATCATTCCCAAGATATGTGTAGAAGGTTACCGGTATTTCAAGGCGGGTTAGCCCAGCGGATACGTTTGCGCCGTTTCCTCCGAGAGCACTTTTTTTAATGCTTGACGGGACTTTATCCCCCAGCGTAAAAGTTACCTTTCGGTCCTCAATTTTGACATGGTCAGGATCAATGTCGAGGAAAAGATCAACCACAGACGTCCCAACAATAAGTACGTGCATAATGTTCAAAAATAGCTACATAGCTACTTGGCTACATGGTTCAAAAGCTATTCCCTACTTATTGTATTAAAAGCAATGACGTGTGACAACTGACAATTAACCCTTCGATATGACTCAGGGCAGGCAAATTAACCAATTAATCAATTGACAAGATATAGAGGTCTCGCTATAATGAGCTAAATTAATCTATGACTTTAAATTCGGAAGCAAGAGCAGGAAATCCACCTGGTCCAGAAGAAATGACGTCATCCTCATTAGATGTCCGAGTTGCTTTGTCGCGTGCCTCCATGATAGCAATGCAGAGGAAAGACCGAGAGATTGGGATAGGACATCTTCTTCTTGGTTTATGCTATGATCCTGATGTGTCTACATTTCTCCAGGCACATGCATTCACAGCCAATAAAGGAGAAGAACTATTAAAAAAGGTTAGAGGGAGAAATATCTTTCGTAGATATTCGAGCACCCCTCCTCCAAAAACAGCCGAATTAAGGAGCTTACTAGACAGGGTAGCTCTTAACAACCTTTACTTTAGCTCAGGAGAAGGAAAAGTTACTTCGTTTAATCTTCTTCATGCAATAGTATCGAGCAACCATGACGGGGTTCAGAGGGGTCGTCCCAGACAGGATTGGCAAGCCGTATTTGTAAACGAAGGTGTGAAAGTACTTCAGCTTGCCGGAGTAAACCTGAATGAACTAGAAACGGATGTGGCAGCGAGAGTAGTTAACCAATATAGGCCAAAAACTTCCGAAACCAAAACTTAGATTCCATTATCTTCCTCTTTTAAGTAGTGTTTTTCCTTGCTATAATTGGCACATTCGACTCACTTCGTTCGCTCAGTGTCAACCTTGAGCTTGTCGAACGGGTTGAATAATATACTTCTGCCTTCGGCCCGCCGGAGTTTTAACAAAGGCGGCCTCCTGCCTGGTTTTATTATGAACATCATCCTTGTCCTTATAAATTTAGTGGTTAAGATTTTGATTAATCTTGGGGATGCAATTATTTTTATAATTCTCTCCCCCGTCAAGATAATTTCGGGGGAGCCTCTGTTTGAAACTCCAATTAAACTTAAGCGAAAAGTAAGAAGCGGGACGTTTAAGTTACCAGCTAAAAAAAACCCAAGAAAAAGAATAGCATTTAATATACCCATAAAAAAAATAATTTTTGGATTGGGAGGTTTTTTCGGGAGCTTTTGGAAATGGTATTTAACACGGGCTACTGTTAAAAGAGGAAGAAGAACAACTTCGCAAAGAAAACTGGCAAGATTAAGAAATGGTATTCACAGGCCGTCTTTTCTTTATAAGTTGAAATATGTTTTCATAGGCTTTGTTTTTTCCTTTGTTTTCCTTTTTGCGCCTCTTGTCTCTTTGATCTTTGTACAGGACCTGCCAAATCCTGCCAATCTCTCTTTAAATCACATTCCTAAAACTACTAAAATTTATGATAGGAATGGCAATCTTCTATATGAAATATTTGCGAATCAAAATAGAACTGTGGTTTCTTTAGAAGATATTCCAAAGGCACTTCGTGATGCAACAGTTGCGATAGAAGACAGAGATTTCTACAATCATCCCGGTTTTGATTTACGAGGCATTGTCCGCGCCGCTGTCTCAAACCTTCAGGGCGCAGAGCTTCAGGGAGGCTCAACCATCACCCAGCAGCTTATAAAGTCCGCTTTTCTGACACCTGAACCAACAATAATAAGAAAAGTCCGCGAAGTTGCGCTTGCTTTTTGGGCCGAGAGAATTTACAGCAAACATGAAATTCTCGAGCTTTATTTAAACTATGTACCCTATGGGGGTACTGCTTGGGGAATACAATCGGCTGCTGAGATTTATTTTGGGAAAAATGTTTCCGACTTGACTCTTGGGGAATCTGCTTTCCTTGCAGGGCTTCCGCGGGCGCCATCTATCTACTCTCCTATTTTTGGGAATGGTGAACTTTGGAGAAAACGCCAAAAAGAAGTTCTTGACGCCATGGTGCGCGAAAGATTTATAACTCGCGCCGATGCCGAAAAAGCATATCGGGAGGAGTTGATTATTAAAAAGCCTCAAAGCCCCATAAAAGCTCCTCATTTCGTGATGTATGTTAGAAAACTTCTGGTTGAAAAATATGGATTAAGTGAAGTTGAACGCGGGGGCTTGAGCGTAATTACAAGTATTGACCTTCCACTTCAAGAGGAAGTAGAAAAGATTGTTGCTTCAGAAGTTGAGGCAAACGCCTATCTTAACATTGGAAACGGCGCGGCTTTAATCACGGCTCCGTTAAACGGAGACATTCTTGCTATGGTTGGAAGTAAAAACTATTTTGATGAGCAGAATGGGAACGTTAATCTTACAACCGCGCTTCGTCAGCCCGGCTCAGCAATAAAAGTTGTTACTTATTCATTGGCTTTATCAAATGGCTACACAGAGGCAACAATTCTTGATGACACCCCATTGACAATTCATACACCGGGAGGCCCGTCTTATACACCTGTTAATTATGACGGAGCGTTTCACGGAAAAGTACCCCTTCGCACTGCTTTTGCCAATTCTTTCAATGTCCCGGCGGTTCGCGTTGCTCAAAAAGTGGGCCCCTCGGCAATCAAAGAATTTGGAGAAAAAATGGGAATCGCATCTTGGCAAGGGGCCAAAAATTACGGTGTTTCTATCACGCTTGGCGGGCTTGAGGTAAGAATGACGGATATGGCAACTGCTTATGGAGTAATTGCGAATGGCGGCAATAGAGTTAATTTAAATCCAATACTTTCGGTGAAAGATTCGTTCGGTAAGACAATTTATGAGAAAGAGCCTGTTGCAACTTCTGTTCTTGATGATGGAGTTGCTTTTATAATTTCCGATATACTTTCGGACAGCAATGCAAGAAGAATTGAGTTTGGTATCGACACGCCGCTTGCTATCCCCGGAGCTCGCGTTTCCGTCAAAACCGGGACTACTGACAATAAGCGTGATAACTGGACAGTAGGGTTTACCCCAAATGTACTTGTTGCTACATGGGTTGGAAATAATGATAACAGCCCGCTAAATCCTGCTCTCGCATCAGGGATCACCGGTGCGGCCCCCATGTGGAATAAAATAATGACAATGATGATTGAGAAAGTCGGTACGCCGCAAGCAACAATAATTCCCGGAAATGTTGTAAAGAAATTTTGTCTTGGACAGGATAGGTATTTTATAAAAGGAACCGAAAATTCAGTAAATTGCCGCGCTTCAATACCTTCGGTTACTCCTACTCCACAAACAAATTAGCGAATAGCAACTAGATACCAGTAGATAGGAGATCCTATAAGATTTGATTAACTGTTTTCTCTAGTATATAATCGGAGGCGTATTTTGGGGCAAATTCCGAGCTAATCCAGCAAGCTTTGCTGTTGTTGAAGCGGCTTGAATTTTGCCTCGAATCATTTTCTTCCCGCCTCGCCGGCGGGTGCGCCGAAGAGGCGCAGCACTTTGACATATTCAGCTGCCTGCCCCGTAAAATCGCTCCGTGAGCCGTGTTCGAACAGAACTGAAAAGGCGAACGGTTAAGATTATTCGGGGTTTGTGGAAAACCATAATATGTGGCGCTCTGGATAGCAAGTAGTTGGTATTCGGAATGCCACATATTGATGGTAAGAAATTAATTCTCTCAAGGAGGAGAAATGGAACTGATTAAGATCGGAGGCTTCCTCATAGCCGCAGCGATCATCTTTGCTTGGCTCAATGTCTGGGGTGTGCCTAGAAGAAGGGCCGACGTTGCGACCGAGGTTTCGATCAAGATAGTTTTCCTAGGTTTTGCAGGGGCAATAGGGGTATTGCTTATCCTGATTGGCGCAGCAAGCCTCATCATCTAGCCCGGGGTCCTGAGTTCATCGAAGGATCGCCGTTCAGTCCGCCTTTGGCGAGACAAGGAGAAAAGACGTGGAACAAATGCATGAACCCACTCGGGCAGAAGATGAAGTCTACGACATGGTTGTTGAGCTTGGTTGGGATCGAGCAAAGGCCCGTGAAGAGGCGGATAAAGCGCGACAACGCGGCATTCCGTTCTCGGAATGGGTACGTGCAGCCCTCGCGATTCATCGCCGAGAGCAACGAGGTCCTGAATATGAGGTTGAGGTCGAATGGGAGAAAATCCCCTGCGCCTTGATTTACTCGAAAATCGAAGCGAGCCACCTCGCCTCAGGTACAACCCTTATGAGGAGGCTACGACAAGCCTTTCCAGACATGGACAAGGCGTGTGAATGGCTTCGAACCAGGAACCACCAACTCGAAGGGAGAACGCCCGCTGATCTCGTCTTGAATGAGCGATTCGACGATGTGCTGAGAGTACTCAGCTCGTCCTAGCCTGGGGTTTCCGAAAAATCGGGATTCGCCGTTCATGAAAGGAGCACGAAATGGACTCGATTCTCTACGCAGTGATGGTTGGCTACTTTGCTCTAGGAGTGACAAGCATTCCTTGCGGAATTCTCGCCCACTTCCTTGAGAAGAGATGGCCATCCCCACCCCCGTCGTGCTAAGTACGCGAACAATTGAATGACACTCAAAGAGTGCAGGAGAAGCCCCGACCGATTAGGAACGGTTGATGAATCAACAGCGTCTAGCATGCTGTTTATGCGTTCACACGCATTTCATCAACTTACTACTTTTCGGTCCGGGCTTTTTTCTTTGCCTGAAAAATAGTATAAAAAGGTAATGAGTAAACTTCGCGCAATAGATTCTCTCTCAGATCTTTCTGGAAAAACTGTTTTGCTTAGGATTGATACTGATGTCGATATCGAAAATGGTCGAATAATAGATGATACAAGACTTTCTTCTGCGATTCCGACAATCGAATTTCTATTAAAAAAAGGGGCGGATGTGAATATTGTAGGACATCTTGGGCGGCCGGAGCCAGTATTAAGTAGTAAGTATAAAGTATTAAGTATAAATAACGAATTTAGTTTAAAATCGATTGCGCATTGGTACGCGAAAAAATTCGATGGGAAAGTCGAAGAGACAAAAATTGGAGATTTTCCAGGGTGGAAAATTACTGATCGAATTAATCTCATCGAAAACGTTCGATTCTTCAAAGGAGAAGAAAAGAATCCAACGACCGCCTCAGGACTCGCGTTCGCTCGTGAATTGGCGCTTCTGGGAGATATTTATGTTAATGATGCTTTTGCGGTTTGTCATCGCGAACACGCAAGTATTGTGGGGGTGACAAAATTTCTTTCTTCTTATTCCGGATTGCATCTTGCAAAAGAAGTTAGTGAACTTTCAAAGATTTTAAATAATCCCCTTCCGGGCCAGAGGCCCTCTGGGCCGGCGGCAAGACGTCCCCTAGCGGTACTTATTGGAGGGGCAAAAATTGAAACAAAACTGCCCCTGGTTTCAAAGATGCACCATGTTGCCGACTATGTTCTGGTTGGCGGAGAAATTGCCGAACAAACCCGCGTTTTAATAAAGGTTCAGCACGAAGAAATAAAAGGGCCAAAGTCCGCGGTGTTAGTGGCGGATTTGAGAGAAGACGGTTTTGATATTACTCCAAAGTCAATAGAGAATTTTAAACAGATTTTGGGGTTGGCCGCGACTATTGTTTGGAACGGGCCAGTCGGAATGATCAATTTTTCTGACAAAATAGATAGCGAGCAAGGCACACGAGAACTTGCAGAATTTATTGTTTCGACAAAAGCGTATAAAGTGGTTGGAGGGGGAGACACATTGGCGTATCTTCGCCGAATAAATCTTCTTGATAATTTCGATTTTGTCTCAACCGGCGGCGGTGCAATGCTAGAATTCCTGTCCGGCCACAAACTCCCCGGCCTCACCCCTCTTGAAAAATGAAAATAGTCAATCCGATTGCAAAAATAGGGGAGGATTTGGCGTGCGAGTATTTGGTGAGCAAAGGCTATAAGATTATTGAGCGAAACTTTCGCAAGAAATATCAAGAAATAGATATTATTGCAATCAAAAATTCGACTTTGGTATTTGTTGAAGTCAAGACTCGAAGATCTGATTCGTTCGGCTCGCCTTTTGAATCAATTACCCCTTGGAAATTAAAACATCTTGTACGTCTCGCGCAATTTTACAAACAACTCCATCCTAATCTCCCAGATTTTATGCGAATAGACGCAATAGGTATTATTCTTTCGCCCGGTAACAAGGTAGAAAGTCTTGAGCATCTTGAGAATATATCGGGGTTTTGACTAGTTTAGAAGGCATGGTTGTGGCAGCTCGTATGGTAACTGGGTGTGGTTTTCGGTAAGTTTTGATCTAAAACTCAAACTATGACCATACTGGCAGCACAAACTAAACCCATCAACCAATACCTAAAGCTGTGAGGGCAGTCTGGAAGGTTTGTTCACTATTTTTGTCATATGTATTAATAACTAGATCATAATATTTTTTGTCCCAATAAACCCAATTGGGGTCAGAGTTTGCATAGAGTTTTCTCCATTTTTCAAGGTCACTTTGCTCTCGGTGTAAAACTTCTTCCTTTGCCTCATCAACGCTTATACCCTCACGATTTATTAAACGGTCAATTCTTATTTGCGGCTGGTCTTCCCCATTCTTCTCGCAAAGAACAAGAATCTTAAATATTCCTTCAATCTCCTGTGCATTAAAAGCCGCAAGTTTTGTTTCAAGAACAATGTGCTTTTCTTCTTTTAGAATCTGTTTAAGCTTTGCATCAAATAATTCGTCCTCCTGGTCAGGCCGAAGATTTGTATCTTTCTCTGCAAGTCCCATTTTCTTTCGAACCGTTTCCCAAAATATTTCTCCACCTTCAAGATGACGCCATCCTAATTTTTCTGCCAAATGATTTGCAAGCGTTGTAGAACCCGAGGCAATGCGGCCGGAAATAGTAACAATACGAATACCGGGAACATCAAACGGCGAAGCCATAATGTAGTATAGCAAAAAGACCGCAGAAGTTAAAAGTCTCTAAATCTTTTGGATTTTTACTTTAACTTTTGACCTTTGACCTTTGAATTTTGAATTATGTTGGAAGGACTTGCTTGCCTAGAATAATTGCTTCTTCTACCAATCTATTTGAGTAGCCGAATTCGTTATCATACCAGGCAATCACTTTTACCATGTTCCCGCCGACAACTTGCGTGAGGGAAAGATCTGCGATTGCCGAATGGTAATTTCCGATTATATCTGATGAGACTATTGGATCGTGGGTCACCTGCAGTATTCCTTCGAATTGCGGCTCTTTGGATGCTTGTTCAAGTGCTTGATTAACTTCTTCAACGGTTGTATTTCGCTTTACCAAAAAAGTAAAGTCCGATAAAGATCCTGTTGGCACCGGAACGCGAATCGCCAGCCCGTTAAATTTTCCTTCGAGCGTTGGGATAGCTTTTGCAGCAGCTTTTGTCGCGCCTGTTGATGTTGGGATAATGTTTTCTGCCGCAGCTCTTGCGCGTCTATAATCTTTGTGTCCTCCGTCCTGAATTCTTTGATCCGATGTATATCCATGAATTGTTGTCATCATGGCTTTTTCTATTCCAAAAGCTTGCTCTATTACATGTGCAATCGGAGTAATACAATTTGTAGTACAAGAGGCATTGCTCACAATATTCTCGGTTCGAATAGATCCATCTTGTGGAAGGTTTACCCCTAAAACATAAGTGCTACCTGAAGCTTCATCTTTATATGGCGCAGATAAAATTGCTGCCTTTGATCCTGCAGTAATATGTTTTTGCAAACCCTCGTTGGTTGTAAAGTGGCCAGTCGATTCAATTACAACATCAACATTTAAGTCCCGCCACGGAAGTTTTTCAGGCTCCTTTTCAGAGAAGACAGGAATTTCTTTCGAATTAATAATAAGCGCGCCTATTGGCAACGCTTGAGATTCGAATGGTAGTTTTACTTCCTCTGCTTTTTTGACCGAAAGATTAGTATTTTGCAGGGCGCCATAAACAGTATCGTATTTTAAAAGATACATCCAACCGGTTATATCAGTTGAGGATCCAGCATTTATGGCAACAACATCGATTTCATCCGTGTGCGAAAGAAGAATCACTCGATGCGCCACTCTACCAATTCTTCCATAACCATTGATTGCAACCCGTACCATGTAATTAGAATAAAGTATTAAGTATTAAGTATCAAGTATTAAGTAAGTTTCCACCGCTCCTCCCGCTAAACCCTCACAAAGACATTTTTGACTTAAGACCCATGATTTGTTATCATCTCTCCACCGTGAACTGGCAAGAAAGAATTAGAGATGAGCTTCTAAAACCTCAAAGAGAAGAAGAGGCAAGACAAAGAAAAGCTCGAGAAGACGCTACGAGAAGGGCCGAAGAGATCAAAAGAAAAACCCCCGAAGCAATTGCTATTCTCCAAACTCTTGGCATAAGGGAAATGCTGGAAGGAATAAGGCGCGATGTCTGGAAAGCAGGACAAATAACAGATCCAAGAATTATCGCTGATCCCCAAGATCCGGGATCGGTAATTTTAAATGCTGAATACGAACTTAGCTTTAAATATCCAACCTTAAAAAAAGAATTCTCACACACTGAAAGCTCACCCCCCTTTATAGGAGTAGACTTAAGATACACTTCTGGCAATGGCGTGAAAAAGTATAAATTAGTACGCACTGAAGGAAAGAAATTTATTACCTTGGGAATCTCCATAGTTCCAGACAATTCAGGCCGTGAATTCCCCTTCATTGTTTACTGTAATTCCGACGTTTTGATTGAATATGGGGATGGCCGCACCTCAAGTTTCAGCCGAACTATTTATCCGAACAATCCTAAACCCGTAAATTACGGCTCTCCCAAAACATATCCAGATGGGTTTGATTTTTTAGGAGCAACCAAAGAAGCAATTGAAAATCTCTTAGTTGGTATGTGCACTAAATCAACTCAAACTTCCACTCTCCCACAAGACCTTCAAAGAAAAGGCGAGGAATGGATTAGAAAAGACCTTGGCAAAATTGTCGGTGAGGACTATCGAAGTTCCTTGATCCCTAAACTTCTTTAATTTCCCAAATTTAGCTGAGATCTTGTTAGCCCAGCTAAGGTTAAAGCCTCAACAATTGTAGTTTCAAACAAATCCCCATTCTGCCATTCTTTAGGGGATAAGGTTTTTCTGAAAACCTCTTTGCCTGACGGTAGCAAGGGGTCTCGCCTATTTTCAAAAAATAAAACGGTGTCTTCTCTTGATGCAACTTCGATATTGTCCGAATTTAAGAAGGCAGTAATTTTTACAGACCGTCTTGAGGTTTGTTTCAAATCAGGTTCGCCGTCGATATGTTCAAAAGTCTTAAAGACTGCCCAAGAACATATAAGGGCTGTCGCAGCGGTGGCAGGAATATGCTGGGGAGGGAACTCCTGATAGTTTGGACTGACGCTAAATCGAGAATCTTCAACCGTTTCCAAGAGTTCTTCTAATACTTCGAACACCCCCGATGTTAACAGCCTTTTTCTAACTGGAGCCAAATGACTATTTCTATCCTGCTCAAATTCTAGCCTGGTTCTCCGGAGTAATATAGTAGATTCGTTTTTTGGAGCCCTTGCCTCAAGCCTCTCTTTTAAGCTCATTTTGGTCAGATTTTACTCCAAAAGGTTTTAAAAAGCAAAACGAACAATTCTAGTCTCGTAAGCTCGCCAAGGCCTAGCCTTTTGAGGCTATTCTATAAAAACTAGCCTCCAAGGCCATGTGCGTCATATGTTACATGAGGATATGTTTTTTTAGGCCCCTCTAGATAAGCTCTTTTTAGCATTTCTTTAAGTTCAGATTCTGAGGAGCCAGTAGTAATTCCGTCTAACCCCTCAAAGTGGAAAGTGCCTTGCGGACTCTCCATACCTAAATTAACATAGAAATACTCACTACAGCCAGTGGGTTCCTCGCCGTACTTGCCTTTATTAGTTATAGGACGCCAAACATGCCCACTACCGAAAAGGCTACCGATGCTACTAAAATATTCCTGTCTCCCAATAATCCAAGTCGCGATGTGATTTTTGTTTTCAACTTCTGGCCCAGAACCGGAACCCCCCACACGAACCCCTTTTCTAAAGATGAAACCGTATTTGCCCGCACCCCAAGTGGCGTTACCCAGATCTTTCAGCAATCTATCAACCGTGCTCTTAAACGGGGCCAAATATCTATCTACCTCTTGTTCTCTTAACTGCTCAAGTTGCCTTACTCTCTGCCTGTAAGTTCTATCTTGCTCATCAGCCTCTCTATTTTTTCTTGCTTCCTCTTGCAATCTGGCCCTTTCTGCCTCAACTTTCGCTCTTTTTAGCTCTCTCTCAAAATCACTCATTTCTGGCTCCCTTCAACTTTAAGTTTGGTTTTGTTAAACCTGCTAAAACTGAAGCTTCCACAATCACGTTTTCAAAAAGTTCTCTGTTTAAATATTGTTCTCTTGACAGAGTATATTTGAAGCGGATTGGGTCAGAAAGAAAAGCCAGATCATATGAACTGGCTCCTATAATAATTTGGTCAGAAGTTTCCGGTGCCGTTATAGCTAAAAAGCTTTTTGATCCTTCCCCCGAAACAGAAATATCTTCCTCTTCATCTCTTATTTTATTAATCCAACCAAACTCAATCTTAACCCACTTGTTATATGTAATTGTACTATCCCGTCCCCGATAAAGTCCCAAACCCAAAAATGGGGAACGATTACCTAAGACGGGCAAGCCGGAAGGTGGATTATCCTCACTAAAGTTAACCCATGAACCCTCAACAAGTTCTAAGAGTTCTTCAACAATATCAAAAGATCCCGAATCGATAAGGCGTCTTTTAGCGGTTGCCAATGCGGATGTTTTATCAGCGTCATAGTTAATTCTTGTCCTTCTAAGCAGGATAACGTCTTCATTATTGGGAACTCGTTCGTTAAGTCTTTCTGCCAGACTCATTTGTCCCTGATTTTACTTTAAAAGGTTTTAAAAAGCAAAACAGTTCTATTGTTTCGAAGGTTTGTTTTTGGTATTATTACTTCTTATGCCGGAAAAAGTTAGGAAAACTAAAAAGTTGAGACATGCGAGGAAGCATGGGTTTCGCCATCGAATAAAGAACCGGACAGGAAAACAGGTAATCAAGAGGAGAAGACTGAGGGGCAGAAAAAGAGTTTAATGGTTAAAATAGCTACATGGTTGCATGGTTTAGAACCATTTAGCTATTCAACTATTTCGAGCCATGTTACCTAAAGAACATAGGTTTTCTTTTAAGAAGGGATTACCCAACAAAGCAAAGTCTTTTCCATCATTTACCTTAAGATATGGGAAGAATCGCGAGGGCGGATTAAAAACAGCGGTAGTTGTTAGCAAAAAAGTTCACAAGAAGGCAGTAATTCGTAATAAAATAAAGAGAAAATTATTAAGAATGCTTTCCGATAAGATTGACAAAAGCCGTGCTGTCAACCTTGTATTTTACATTAAAAGAAGAGCTCTTGATATAGCAAACCTTGAGGATGAAGTTGAACAAGTGCTAGATTTGATAGAAGAAATTTAAATGGGAATTTTTGAGATCTTTAATACATTATTTACAAATCCAATTATCAATCTACTGGTCGCTTCCTATCAATCGATTAATTCTATTGGGATCCCATTTGCCTTAGGTTTTTCAATAATTCTTCTGACGGTTTTAATTAGATTGATTCTTTGGCCGCTGACTGCAGCACAGGTTAAGTCCGCTTACCAAATGCAAAAATTAGCTCCCTTAATGAGAGATGTCAAGGAGAAATATAAAGAAGATAAGAAAAAACAGCAGGAGGAGATGATGAGAGTTTATCGCGAACACAAAATAAATCCTGCCGCCGGGTGTTTGCCTTTACTAATACAGATGCCTATTATTTTCGGGCTTTATCAGGTATTAATCATGGCTGTTGCTATCAATTCTAACGATGGTCTCTCAAAGCTCAATAATGTCATATATTTTGACTTTTTAAAACTTTCTACGGTCTGGGATACAATGTTTCTTGGGGTTCCTCTTGGCGCTACGCCTTCAAAGCTTTGGGCAGCGGCCCCCTATCTAGTTTTGATTCCGGTTTTGACAGGGGTGCTACAATTTCTCTTATCCAAAATGATGACTTCAGATATTCCCCAAGTTCCGGGGACGAAAGAGGACGATTTTCAAGCAGCATTCCAAAAACAGTCGCTTTTTATTTTCCCAGTAATGATTGGATTTTTCTCTTTTACTTTACCAGTTGGACTCTCTTTGTATTGGAATACGTTCACTATTTTTGGTATACTCCAGCAGTATTTATTAGTGGGCCCGGGAGGGGCAGCTAAGTTATTTAGCAAAATCGGAATAAAGAAATAGTTAGAATGGCTAGAATAGTTAAATAGTTTTAAAAACCATGCAGCCATTTAGCTATTTAAGCTATTTATACACTTCATGGAAGAAAAATTTAAAATTATAAAAGAGGAAACAGAAAAACTTCTTGAAAAAGCTGGAATAGATGCCGATGTTGAGGTTAAAGAAGCAGATGAGGGATTTAGCGTCCATATTAATGCCGCCGAAAACGCCCTTTTGATTGGGAAACACGGCAATACACTCTCTTCACTCGAATTAGTTCTTTCACTCATTGTGGCAAAAAAAATTGGCGAGTTTCAAAGAATAATTTTAGAGGTCGGTGGATACCGGCAGGCACGAGAAGATTATCTTACAGATCTAGCGAATAGATTAAGAGAAGAGGTTTTGGCAACAGGAGCCGAGAAGCAAGTGCGGGGACTCAAGCCCTGGGAAAGAAGAATAATCCACATGCATTTAGGAGAAAGCGAAGATGTAATTACCGAGTCGGAGGGAGAAGAACGAGACAGGACACTGGTAATTAGGAAGAAATAAAGCTTCATTATTCTATTGCTTCATTGTTCTATTGTTGGTAGACCCCGTTAGATCCGTCTACTTAATTATATATTGAAAAGAGGTATCTAACGGGGTAAACTACCCCCATCGTGCTAGATAAAGTTCGCAAGATTTTATTTTTTCTGATTGTTTTCTTCAGTTCTTCTCAAGTGGGACTTCATTTCTGGCCTGCTTTCTCATTCATCAATGGGATTCGTATAGATTATCTTTCCCCGACGCTCTATCTTCTTGATATTTTAATTATTTTATTTATTTTGTTGAATTTTAAACTTTTGTTTAGGATTAAATTTGCGATTAACAAAATTTCAGCCGCTCTACTTGCGCTTTTTTTTCTCAGCATTCTTCTTAACATATTTATATCTAAATCTCCCGCTGTGCATCTGTTTGGAATGCTAAAATTAGTGGAATTCGGGCTTTTTGGGCTGTTGATCGCAAAAACTTTTGACAGAATTTATATTCGACCATTTGTCATAATGCTTGCGACTTCGGCAATTATTTCATCTGTCCTTGCGATCTGGCAGTTTATAAAACAGTCATCTATTGGCGGTCTTTGGTATTTTTTGGGAGAGCGAACTTTTAACATTTCAACAATTGGAATTTCAACAGTTAATTTAGACTATCTAGTCTTAAGACCGTATGCTGCCTTCCCCCATCCAAATGTTTTGGCTTTCTTCTTTCTTGCAACCACTGCGTTCACTGTTTTTAGATTACCTTACGAAAAAAATTCGGCAGTGAAAGGGGTTTTAATATCAAGCATCTTGCTATCCACTGTGGGTATAGTTTTGACTTTTTCTCGAATAACAATTCTTTTAGCAATTTGTTTTTTCTTCTATGCAATTTACACGAAAGGAAAACGCAATGTTATGCTCATAGTTTTAGGGCTGTTGGGGCTGTTAGGGTTGGTAAGTATTTTTTTTCCTGATGTATTAAGTGCTCAATTTTTATTGAGGGGTATAGATTTTAGACAAGACCTGTTAATTCAGTCCTTTCAAATTTTTTTGGGGAATCCTTATTTTGGAATAGGCCTTAACAATTTTTTTGTCCATCAGGTTGATTTAATAAAGAATATATCTCCAATTCTTTTTCAGCCGCCTCATAATATTTTTGTTTTAGCGTTTCTTTCACTTGGAATATTTGGTTGGTGGATTTTTCCGGCAATGTTTATCTTTGCAATTCGATCACTTATTAATAAGCCAACAGCCAACAGCCAACAGCCAACAGCCTTTTACAGGAGTACTCTGTTCGTATTAATATCGATAATAGTTGTCGGGATGTTCGATCACTTTTTCTTAACCCTTGAGCAGGGCCAAATAATGCTGGCCTTAGTTTTAGGATTGTCTTTCGCAAAACTTAAGTCTTAAGCCTTATGGACTCATGGTGCTGGTGTGGGGGTTGGCGCCGCCCCGGAGGGGCTCTGCCCCGGAGGGGGTGCCTCGGGATGGGGGCAGTCAACGCAGTAGCGGTCTCCATTTAAGTCTATAATAACTGTTTTTTCCTGCTCTTCAACATTGGTCGCGCCCGCTTTTGCAAGATCCCCCGTGTCTTTATTTATGAGTACTTTTTCGCGAACAATCTTTCCTTGGCTATTTTCCATTCCACGAATAAAGTATTCAAATCTGGTTGGACACCGGCCTTCTGTGCCTTGGGGCGGTGCGACCTGACCAGTATCCGCACAAACATGTTTCCCCACAACATTGTCAGGCCTTTTAAAGGACTGGGGCTCTGTGTTCTCAAGTACTTTTTCCATAAGGGCGTGCCAGATAGGAGCAGCGCCTGTTACACCTGAGACCAATCCGCTCATTGGCATGTTATTGTTGTTGCCAACCCACGTGGCAACAACATATGATGGTGTATACCCAATTGTCCAGTTGTCTCGAAGATCATTGGTTGTACCGGTCTTGACAGCAACAGGATATTTTCCAACTCTTAATGTGGAGCTTGCTCCGAACGCCTGAGAGCGCCCCCCATTATCTGATAATATGTCAGATATTATAAATGCCACCCCATCAGGTAAAACCTTTTTCCCAAAAATCGGGCTTTTTGGCGGTTGGTACTCTTCAAGCACGCGCCCTCTGTTGTCCACAACTTTAAGAATTGGTCGCAACGGGATTCTATATCCGTTGTTCGCAAACACGCCAAATGCCTCGGTCATCTCAAGCATTGTTACTTCACCTCCTCCTAAAGTAAGGGACAATCCATACCGTGCCGGATCCTGAAACGTTGTGATTCCCATTGCGGATGCGGTTGCGATCATTGCCTCAACCGTATTTGCTTTAAGCATTTTAACAGCCGGAATGTTATATGAATTAGCAAGCGCAAATCTCATTTGTTGTACTCCGTGAAATTTTCCGTCATAATTCACCGGACAATATGGAGGCTGGCCGCCGGGATTAGGAAAGCAAATTCTGTCATCAACAAAAGGGGTTGAGGCAGTGTACCCTTTTATTAACCCAACAGCATAATTGATCGGTTTTATTGAGGACCCCGGTTGTCTTTTTGCTAATGTTACATTTACATTCCCGTCAATTCTATCGTCAAAATAATTGCGGCTTCCTACCATCGCTAAAATTTCTCCGGTCCTAGGATCGGAAATCAGTGCAGCACCATTTGAAACGTTTAGTCTTTTCAGCTCGTCTATTTCCGCCGCAACTGTAGCCTCTGCATATGCTTGTAAGTCAAGATCAAGCGAAGTTGTTACATGGAGTCCTCCCTGTTCAACAGCCCTTGGACCATATTTTTGCTCAAGGAGATCTTTGATATAAAAAACAAAATGGGGCGCTAAGATTTTATTTTGAATTTTTGAGAACTTAAGTTCTTCGCTTGCCGCCACCTTCCCTTCTTCAGTCGTTATATATCCCTGCTCCCGCATTTTTCGCAAGGCTTCAAGTTGTCTTGTTTTTCCAAGTTCGGGCCTTGAACCAAAAGGTGAATATAGGCTTGGTGCTTCTGGGAGGGCTGCAAGGAAAGCGGACTCGGCAAGGGTTAGCTTTTCAACGGGTTTGTCAAAATATACATGGCTTGCAGCCTCAACTCCGTAAGCCGTACCGCCGTAAGGTACCTGATTAAGATACATTTCAAGAATTTTATCTTTTGAATAAACAGACTCAACAATAAACGCCAGAAAAATTTCCTTTATTTTTCTTGATATGGTTCTCTCGGGAGTTAAAAGAGATGTTTTAACTAGCTGTTGTGTTATTGTAGATCCGCCTTGTATTTCTCGCTTAAAAACTGTTGAGATAAATGCTCTTGTTATGCCCCGAATGTCTATTGCCCCATGTTTATAAAAATCTTTATCCTCTAAAGCAATTGTTGCGTTTTTGACATAATTTGGGATTTGTTTAAACGGTACATAAGTTTGGTTTCGGCTGGTAAAAATTGTGTAAAGAAGCTTTCCGTTTCTATCATAAATCTTAGTTGATTGTGGATAACTGGTTGAGCCAATTGTTGCTGTGGATGGGATGTCCTTGAGGATATAGAAGTAGGCTGCAATTAAACCCAAAATCACAAGAATCAATACAATGTATCTCTTTCCTTTTATCCCGCACCAAATTGGTGCGGGATTTATTTTCCAAAATTTAAGTAATGAGAGAATTTTCCGTAGGTACACAAAGGCTAGTATATTCGATTAAGCAAATGTTTTCAATGGAGCTACCGCTGTCTCCGCTTAGCTTCGCAGCGCTATCTCCTTCCCCCGATCAAATCGGGGTCAGTCCGACTCAGAAACATGCTATCATATAAACATGCTCAAGCTTTATGTCATCCTGAGTGTTAACGAAGGATCTTTCCTGGAGACTTTAAGTAAAGATTTTTCCCCCGTTAGAATCGGGTTCAGAATGACAATTGCGGACTTAATATAAACATGCTTAAAGCCTACATTGAATTTCTAAGAAATTTAATTCTAAGTATCCCGTTTAATATTTTCGATTACATTATCTTTGTCACTCTCATCTTATATATTTTCGAAGATGTTTCTTTTGGAATAATTCCAGCGGCCATTGGGCTTACGGCAACTCTTCTTTCTTTTTTTGTAGGTTTGGCTATTTATCCTCAAATCTCCTCTCTTGTGGTTGATAAATTCTTGCTGACTAAGGGCATTTCAGATGCTATTGGATTTTTACTTGCCACCGGAGTTAGTTTCGTTTTAATATCAAGCATATTATCAATTCTTCGCAGAAAATATCTTTCCATAAAATTCGGGAGAAAAATTGACATGGCAGGAGGTGCTGTCTTTGGCACACTTTCCTTTTTCTTCATTGCTTCTTTTGCCGTGGCCCTTCTTCTTTCATTTCCCGTGTCCGCCGTAATAAAAGATTCGATAAGAAGTTCAGTAACAGGCAGATTTTTATTCACAAGGACGCAAGGAATAGAAAGAGAAGTTCGGAAAGTCTTTGGCGGTGCAATTGAGGAGACAATTAATTTCTTAACAATAAAACCAGCGTCGCAAGAATCGGTTCGCCTTAATTTCACAACAAAAGAATATAAGACGGATCCAAAATCGGAAGACGCGATGTTAAGTTTGGTAAATTTAGAGAGATCAAAAAGGGGAATTCCTTTATTAATTTCGGATGGATCAATTAGGGAGGTGGCACGCGCCCACGCAAAAGATATGCTTGAGAGAGGATATTTTTCTCATTACACCCCGGAGGGATTGTCCCCGTTTGATCGTTTGGAAATGGCAAGAATAAGCTACGCTTTTGCTGGTGAGAATTTGGCTTTTGCACCGGATGTTGAGATTGCGATGGATGGATTTATGAAAAGCCCAGGGCACAGGGAAAATATTTTATCGCCGAATTTTAAAAAAGGCGGAATTGGAGTAATTGATGCTGGGATCTTTGGTAAAATGTTTGTCCAAGAATTCACAGACTAACCAAATTCAAAACTCAAAAGTCAAAGGTCAAAAGTTAAAGTTAAAATTTAAAAGTCTTCGAACACTTTTTACTTTTGAATTGTAATTTTGAATTTTGCATTTTGACTTTTAACTTTACTTGAAGAGGGTGCCGACGAAGTAGGCTATACTCGCCGCAATTCCACCAAGCAAGACTGTTTCAGAAACTGTTCGCCATAATTTTTCTGTTGTTACCTTCCAGCGGAGCGCGCCTAAGAGAGCGAGGGCAATAAATGTAAATATTACGGAAACTAAAAATTTATCACCTTCTGTTGCCAAAACATAAGGGATTAAGGGAATAAAACCAAAGAGGACAAAAGAGGAAAATGTTGTAAGACCCGTGACTAGTGAATTTTCAAGTTCAGGTGTTGGCATCTCAAGCTCAAATCTCATCATAAAGTCTGCCCAATAATTTTCATTTTCTGAATACAACTCTGCTATTTTTTTAGCCGCATCTTCTGAAAATCCGCGCTTTTTGAGAATATAGATTGTTTCCATCCTCTCAAACTCGGGATTATTTCTTATTTCATAAAGCTCCTTGTCACGTTCCGCTTTGTAAACGTCTTTATCTGCCATAATCGACAAAACGTTCCCAAGACCCATAGATACAGCATCGGCAAAAAGATTAGCAAACCCAAAAATAAGAACTATAAAGACAGGATATTGAGAAAGCAGACCGCTTTGTGCTCCGGTAAAGCCTGCAACAACGGCAAACGTGGTAACAATTCCATCGCTTCCGCCATAAACAATTTCCTTAAGATACCCCGAGATTGAAAACCTTTGGTGCTCACTTTCGAGATGTTTTTGAAACTCTTTTTCAGTGATTTTGTCCATAAGTTAATGTTTATTCTATCGCTTAATGAGTTCTACATCAATTAATTCGTCTTGTTTAATATCTCGTTTAAAAACGATTGAATCCTCCAAAAGTTCCGCATTCTTGACTTCTTTAGGTACAAAATTTTCGCCATAGGAAATCTTTAAACTGAAGGGATAGTTTTCTGTTCCGGGCTGTTTTATTAGAGCAAGAGAATATGTAACTATAGCTTCATTTGGCAAAATAAGACCATTGTCATAAGATATTTCAATTTTTTTAGCGCTCTTTGGGTCAACTATTACTATAAATCCAAATTCTTGTAAATTATGGTTAATAATTTGATCTACTTCAAGCCCCGCCGGCGGTTTAAAGTTATCCTTCTCATATATTTTAAAGTCCGTGGCAGCCGGGATGATCTTTTGTTGATCGCCATTTATTGTAATGGAGGAAAGTTTTGAGCCAACCGGAGCAAAGACTCTTATATATGTTTTATATCCTTTATCGCTATTGTTTTTAATCTCATGAGAAACTCTTGATGTTATCTTCTTGTTAAAACTTATTTCGTAATTTGTTGACCTTGACACACCTATATTTGCTTTGTTAACACCAATATTTGCTTCATTAATCGAAAGGAAATCATTCACTTTATTTTTTTCGACAGCTCTTTTATCTGAAAATGTCCCCCCATATCCAAGAGTATTAAAAATGCTTTGGATCGAAGAATTGCTAAAAGAAAAAAGCAAATGCTTCTCTTCCATTATTTGCGGCAAAAGATTTGCTGCCAAAATAGCGGAGTTTCGGTCCTCAAGCTTCAAGAGTAGTTGATTAAAAAGGGCAGTCAAGACATCCCTTTTTTGTGTGGAACCCGGGAAAAAGTTGTCATCAATTGTTGTTTGCAAGAAATCAAAAGTATTTTTCTCATCAAGCGTTTTTTTGTAAGAAGCAAGTTCTATTGGCCCGAGCTTTCCAATTAATCTTTTAACTGCTTCAAAGTCTATCGCGATTACACCGTCAATCCCTTTTCCCGTTTCGAGATTATAAAGCAGAGCTGATGTGCTTGCGCTTGCTTGAAAGTCAGGATCAAAATTTGAGTCTCGAAGATAAAGGTGCGGCGCAAGA
This sequence comes from Candidatus Levybacteria bacterium RIFCSPHIGHO2_02_FULL_40_18, assembly GCA_001782235.1. Classification (GTDB taxonomy): domain Bacteria; phylum Patescibacteriota; class Microgenomatia; order Levybacterales; family GWA1-39-11; genus GWA1-39-11. The sequence continues at coordinate 58,590 of MFOC01000007.1, read as the reverse complement.
TAGCGCCGTATTATGTAGTGAGGTTCTACATGAGCTTTAAGCTTCCCGTCATACTCGTAAACGTCTTGAATGGTTAGGCTCTCTATCTTTCCACCCACTAGTTTCAGTTCCCCAATAGAACCGATAAATCCGCCGGTTGGTCTTAGCTCTCCGTTATTCTGAAATAAAATGAGATAATTTTTCTCCTGGTTGTAGCCTAGAATAGCAGGTAGCATTTGTGAGAGAGCAATAGTGTTTGACAGCCCCTCTCTCTCAAGTGTGTTTAAAGTTGCATTGTTAAGTTCATTTTTTAACTCCAGAAATCTAAAATAAAAATAGGTGCCGTCTGAGATTGTTTTGTCCAGCACTTCCCTATCAAGACCAAGTGATGCTTTTTCCAATGAGTTAAAATTATCAGATGCTATATTCAGTAGGGCAACCGATTCCTCAAGTTGGGGGAAATTATTTCCCGCTATTTTTGCGCCAACTTTTGCAACCGGTAAAGAAATGCTAAGAAGTGAAGATGCGGTCTTGATATATGAGGAGGCCTTTTTGTAGTCTCCATCGCGAAAATATCGGGCGGAAGCATTTAACTGTAATAATCCCAGCCCAATCATGGCAATGTTTAAGACTATAAAGAGGAGAGTGGCGATTGCCGCTGATAAAACCAGAGAATTAAAAGGTGGTTTGCTAATTTTATCCCTTATCTCCTCGTGTGCCTTACCCGGCATCGACTCTTTCGAAAAATTGGCCTGCCCCGCACCAAAATGCTGCGGGGCAAGGCTTTTTTCAAACCCAATAAAATATTTGTCAAGATAAATGGGCTCAATGACAATTTTTCCCTTTATCTCTTTTGCCAATTCGTTATGAGTTTTTGCTTTATCATTATCTTTTTCCTGCCTGCCGGCAGGCAGGGATTCTTGATAGTGAATTTCAAGATCAGGCTCAACCCGATGCAATATATACGCCAGAGAGTTAATGCTTTGGGGCTCCGAATAGAAAAGATAGTAAAATTTGTCTGTTTTTTTTGGCCCAAAAAGTGTTTGATTTATCCCCAATATCGCATCCCTATAATAGATTGCAAATATTGGTTCAAAATCTTGAGAGATTCTTATAGACTTTTCCGAAATTGCCTGCTGAATAATCTTAAACAATTTATGCCCGATATTAAAAGAAGGGTTTTCCGAATAAACATCCCCTAAAAACAGGAACTTTAGGGGAGATATATTTTTATATTCAAGAAGTACATCATAAAAATCTTCTAAATTTTCGACATTAATGATCACCGCTGTACGGGTTCCATCATTAGATATTTTTTCCATGAAAGAAGGGATTAGATTTTTATCTTCCTTTTTTGACAGGAAAATCACCGCGTAATCTATTTTTTCTTCAAGATTTTTAACAAATTGAACGTTTGCTCGCGGAATTCGGTAAAAATCCTTTCTTTTTTCAGTTTGCTCCAACTCTCCAACGTAAGCGATTTTAAATTCTTTTGAATATTCTTCTAACAAGAGCGGCACCAACGGGTTATTGCCGTAGATTAAAATTATTGGTTTTTGTTTTTCGCGGGTTTCAAGAGTTAATGACATGGAGATAGTTTACTTTAAGGGTACCAAGAGTATCAAGAGCATCAAGGACTAAATAGTTTATAAAGTTTCAAGTTTTTAAGGTTTGTAAAGTAATCCCTTATAAACTTTATGAACTTTACGAACCTTCAACTAGATTGGCGTCGAGTGCGGCATTGACGAGCCGGTCGGCTTCCTGGTTTTGTTCGCGAGGAACAGCGGAATAAATAAATTTTGCCCCGATCTTTTGCTCGAGCTCTTTGATTGTAAAGTAGAGATTTCTAAGGTTTTCATTTTTTATTTTCCAGTTCCCAGATAATTGTTCCGTTACTAATTTCGAATCCAAAATAAACTTAATACTCGATACTGGGTACTGAATACTGGATACTAAATATTTCAGTGCGGCGACAACTGCGGAGTACTCGGCGACGTTGTTCGTGGCATTACCCATTGCACTCCCCTCCTCATAAACTTTTGAACCTTGTTCGTCATAAATAACAAAGCCATATGCCGCAGGCCCGGGATTTCCCCTCGCTCCTCCATCCGCATAAATCATAAAGGTTTTTGAATTTTCCATACCTCAAATTTTAAATAGAGTTTAATCCATTATATCACCGCCTCGATTCACGCTGATCGATAGCTGATTTTCACGGGTAAATTATTTCCTAGCTTATGCTAAATCCTCGCGTTTTGAATGGAGGAAGGAGAACCATTGTTCAAAAAAGGCGATTATGCCTTTGAGCGGCGTTTCAATTATCATATCAAGAACAAAAATAAAAACGTTGATTTGGCGGATTCCGTCTGCTAAATATCTTCCAACGCGCGCAACAGGCATAAAGAAAAAGTCTACAAACGGCGTTAAGAGTCCCGCTTTCTCTCTTACAGTGTAAATATTTGCCGCTTGATTGATTCGATATGATAAAAATGTGATTATTGCAAAGAAGAAAATAAAGAAAGCTTGGCTAACAAAGCTGAACCGAAGAGCACTCAAGATATAAATGATGATACCAAAACTTAAAAGATATGTTCCTAACCAAATTATTGTGAATATTGAATCAAGAAGAGTTTGTGCCTTTGGCTTATGACTGAACGAGAGTGATCTTCCAAGATCCGGCGTTTCATCAAAAAGAAGCGAGTTAATTCTATCGATAATTCTTTGAGTGTTATCTTTCCCCGGAGCTCTTATAAAAAACGATATAATAATCATCATCCCAACAGGAATAGCAATATTTATTGCAAGAACTCCCCAGAGAATATGGCCATACGCGAGTCTGTCATAAGTCCCCTCAACAGTAAATGCTAAGAATGATTTTGAAAGAAGAATAAAAATGATCGAGCGGATTATTGCTCTTCTTACCTTTCCTGAAATATTGGCATAGCGGGCATTACAAGTTTCAGTAACCACATTTATAAATTCTTCAGGATTTGATATTAACCCCCGGAAACGACTATTATACTTTTCCAAAACGTCCTCAAGAATCAGGAATGGGGGCATCTGGCGTTTGGCAAATTCAAATATTTTGAATCTGCCCGGATAATTCAATTGCTCTTCAATTACTTTTTTTCCTTCCGAGAACTTTTTAGAAGTGTCCGCAAGACTTTTAGATGAGAGCCTCCCGAAATATTGGTTGAAAAGTGCGTAGCGAAGAAAGGGTAAATCCTCTTTTGCAAAGGATTTTCGAATAGCTATAAAAACTTGAACATCGCGGGTTTCTTCTGAATCGTCTTTGATTGTAATCATTCTTTTGAGAGTTCTGAAAATGTATGAAATCATGGCTTCTTTTTGGGGGGTTGGATTAAGCCTGTCCTCAATATCTGAAGCCATCAAGTGGTAAATCCATTCATTTAACTCCGACTCTTTGACCCTATTGTGTTTTGGAATTAACTGGCGAAGTTCTAGATATAGGTCAATAATTTCTTCAACTTCTCCGATTTGATCATCAGATATACTTTCTTCTGGGAAATACCTTGCCCAGATAAGCTCGCGTACTAAAATTGCCCCAACAGTCTTTCCGTTTCCACCAAGAAGAAGGCGCCGTCTTAAAATACGTTCAATCGCGGCTCGCAAAATTACTTCTTCATCTCGATTTTCAATTGCGGTCCGAAGTCTCTCATACCATGCGGCAAGCTCTGACGCAATTCCGGTTGCGAAAGCTTGATCATGTTTTTTGCGGCTTGCCTCCTCGTGGGCTTTTATTAAGTAATCGGAGTCTTTGCTGAGTTTAGGTAGGGTGGGATCCATAAATGTATTATACCTTGTTAAATATTGCTCCGCAATTTAACAGGGTAAATGCCGAAGTCCAGGGGGTAGCAAGCAAGTAGTTACATGAAGTTAGATTGAAGCAAGAATTGTGTTATGCTAGAATCCTAGCTTAGATGTTAGATCACGGATAATAGATGTTAGATGTTTTGTCTAAGATCAAAGATCTAATATCTAAGATCTGAATGATGGATAAGGTTTACGATCATAAAAAGGTTGAGGAAAGGATTTATGCGGAGTGGGAGAAGAACGGATATTTTAAGCCGGAAGTAAATCCGGATGGGAGGTCCTACTCCATAATTCTTCCTCCACCAAATGCTAATGCTCCCCTCCATTTTGGACACGCGATGTATGTGATTGAAGATATCCTAATACGGTATCAGCGGATGAAAGGGGCGGCCGCTCTTTGGCTGCCGGGTGCAGATCACGCAGGTTTTGAAACCCAATTTGTGTTTGAAAAACACTTGGCCAATGAGGGTAAGTCTCGATTCGACTATGATCGCGAAACTCTCTATCAAATGATTTGGGATTTTGTTCAAGAAAACCGCGGCGGAATGGAGAGTCAACTTCGAAAACTCGGCTTCTCCCTTGATTGGTCCCGCATGAAGTTTACTCTTGATCCGGATATAATTTCGATAGTTTATAGAACCTTCAGAAGACTTTATGATGACGGGCTAGTCTACCGCGCGAAAAGGCTGGTTAACTATTGTACCTATGATGGAACAAGCTTCTCAGATCTTGAAGTAGTTTATGAAGAGAGAAAAAATCCTCTTTACTACATTAAATACGGCCCTCTGACTCTTGCCACGACTCGCCCGGAAACAAAGTTCGGAGACACGGCTGTTGCCGTTCACCCCGATGATAAAAGGTATAAAAAGTACATAGGACAGGAGATTGAAATAAAAACGGTTTTAGGAAAGGCTAAGATTAAAGTGATTGCTGACGATTCGGTTGATCCGGAATTTGGAACAGGAGTTGTGAAAATAACTCCGGCACACGATTTTAATGATTTTGAAGTAGGTCAAAGACATAATCTCAAGATACGCCAGGTTATTGGTTTTGATGGAAAAATGAACGAACATGCAGGCAAATTCGCTGGTCTTTATGTGAAGCAAGCCCGTAAAGCAGTGGTTGAAGAAATGCAGAAAAAAGGATTGATCGAAAAGATAGACGACAATTACATTCATAGAATTGGTCTGTGTTACAAGTGTAAAAATGTAATTGAGCCATTGCCTCGAGAACAGTGGTTTGTGAAAATGGAGCCCTTGGCTAGACCGGCGATTGACGCTGTTCGAAAAGGAAAGATAGAGGTTCACCCCAAATCATTTGAGAAAATCTACTTTCAGTTTTTAGAAAATATCCGCGATTGGAACATTTCGCGCCAGATTGTTTGGGGAATTAGAATTCCGGCTTGGTTCTGTGAAAAATGTTTGAACTGGACTGTAACAGACGGTATCACTCCCGAAAAATGCTTGAAATGTGAGTCTAAAACAATCGCCCAGGATCCTGACACTTTTGATACTTGGTTTTCGTCGGCGCAATGGCCGTTCGCTACTTTGCTGACGCAAAGTAGCTCAAAATCAAAAATCAAAAATCAAAAATCAAAAATTGAGAACAGTCTGGATTATGAAAGGTTCTATCCGACGACGGTGATGGAGACGGGGTACGATATTTTACGCTGGTGGGTTGCCCGTATGGTTATTGTGGGAATATATGCAACGGGAAAAGTCCCATTTGAAAATGTTGTATTGCATGGGTTAGTTAAAGATCCTTATGGCAAAAAAATGAGTAAGTCAAAGGGAAACGTTGTAAATCCAATAGAAGTCGTTGAGCAGTATGGAGCAGACGCTGTCAGGTTTGCTCTTGTCTATGGAACGGCACTTGGAAATGACCAGGCATTGTCATATGCAAAGCTTCAGGGGATGAGGAATTTTACGAATAAGCTGTGGAACATCGGCCGCTTCATAGAGATGAACCGAGTATCGAGTATCCAGTATCGAGTATCCAGTATCGAGGAATTGAAAAAAATTGCGAAACGTAAGAACGATAAAGAGTGGGTAGCTAAAGTCGACGAACTAACTAACCAACTAACTAATAACCTCGATAATTATCAGTTTAATTTGGCAGCGGAAAGACTATATGAATTTATCTGGCATGAGTTTGCGGACAAGTATATTGAAGACGTTAAAATCAGAATTGATAAAGATTCATACTTAATACTTACTACTTTATACTTAATACTTTTAAGGTTGCTTCACCCCTTCATGCCGTTTATTACAGAAGAGCTGTGTAGGAAGTTGGGAGCGAAAGACTCGATTATGGTTTCGTCCTGGCCAGCCAAATAAGAAAATGGTTTTTAATTTCTATTACCAATATCCAATTTCCATGAGCCAATTTCCATAGATTATATGTTAACTATTAATTACCGCAGAATTACCGAATCTTTACCGCAAAGGATTTACTTCATAAACTATTTTTTTTTCTTCCTTTGCGTTTTGTTCATCTTCACTTTACTTCTCGTGGCTGTCTTGTTCATTAATTTGGCAGAGGCCAAACAAGCAAGGCAAGAGACGCTTGAGAATTTCTCCTATTGGGTAGAGGTTTCTCGCAAACACCCTAATTCTCCCGATGCTTTTTTTGAGGCGGGATATTATGCGGCAAAGCTTGGGGATGAAGAAACAGCCCTAAATTTTTTAGATGAAGCTTTGAGGCTTGATCCGTCTTTCGAAAGAGCAAGAGAGCTTGAAAAGCTAATGGCTAACGGCCAATAGCTAAAAGCTAGTTTATTCTTTGGGAGCTTCTGCTTCGGTCGGTTTTTCCCTCCGGGCAGAGCCCTCTGGGACGGCGCCTTCAGGTTTAGGTTTGCCCTCGGTCTGTGCGACTGGAGCCTCGGTGGGAGTTTCGCCCTCTGCTGGCGCTTCTCCTTCAGCAGGAACCTCACCTTCGGCAGGTGCGGTCTCTGCTTGTGCTTCCGCTGCAGCTGCCGCCTCAGCTTCCGCTGCCGCAATCTCTTCTTCCATTTCTTTTGTCACAAGCTCTCCAATCTTAAATACTAGTTGTGATGTTTCATTTAAGATAGCTATGCCATCCGGAACTTTTATGTCCGAGACCATTATTTGATCGTCCACCTTTGCTAGGTTCTCGACATTAACTTCAATTCTTTCAGGAAGATCTGTTGGAAGAGCTTCAACCTCAAGCTCTGAAACCGGCTGTTCAAGAAGTCCTACTTTATCAAGTACTGCCTTTGCCTCGCCAACTGCAACTACTGGAACGCGGGCAGTGATTTTTTCTTTAAGATTTACTTTAAAGAAATCTGCGTGAACCGGATTTTGGCTTCTGGGATCTATTTGAACATTATGGATAAGAACCGGGATTATCTGGCTATCGAATGCAATATCCACAAGACCTGTTTCGTGTACGATATTAAATACATTTAAGAAATCTTTGATTGGGAGCTGAACAGAGGTAGATTTAAACTCCTTGCCATAAATATTGGCAGGAAGAATCCCTTCCCGCCGGAGTTTCCTAACCTTTTTGCCGGCAATTGTTCGCTTATCTACTTTTAAACTCTCTCTTTTCATTAAGTTGTTATTGTACTAAAAAGGGGAATAAAAAGCAAAAAGAAGAGAGTTGAGGATTCTTAATTTTTGATTGTTGACGCAGAAATAAAAATATAATAGAATGCGTCATGGCTAATCCAGAGCTATCAGAGCGTAGTTCTGCCCCAGAGCTAACACCTCAAGTAGAACCTCGTGTCCAAAAACATATTGTAATTGTGACGTGGGCAATAAGAGGAAGAGAGCCCCACCTCTTTTACTGGAGGGACCATAATTCTTATAACGATGACCCTTATTTAACTGGCGACATTAATTCGGAAAGTGAAATTAATGAGGTTGCCAGAGCGGAAGTGGCAGATAGCTTGGTTTTTGAAGGGGTAAACGAAAAGACAGCAAAAGCCGCAATTAAAGGAGTTGAGAAAAGTGGGGTAATCGTATTCCCTTTTCTTGAAGATGGAGAGGAAAGACTAGAATGGAAAAAGAGAAGAGTTCCCATGGTCTTCGTTGAAATTATGCCATTATTATTACAGGAACTTTCAAAGGGGGATTCACATTCTCTTCATCCTGCATGGGTTTTACGACCGAATTCAAAATGGAATAATTCTATAGAAAGAAGAATTGAAAAGGCCTTCAAACAGTTTGCAGCCCACAAGCAATCAACCACTTAAGCTTACTTTAAAAGGCGCGAACCATTTCGACCCTGTTGTGATATTTGAAGCTAAAACCTAAGTCTCTTTCAAATATTCCCTTAGTATTTGGCGGAGTGTGACTTTGCCTTTTGTGGTTTTGAAATATTCTTCTCGCCTTTTGGCATCTTTTTCGTTTAGATATGCTTCGTAAAATATTAATTCAAATGGAGCGTACTGTTTGGTTGAAAGCTCTTCCTTGTTGTTGTGTTCGAAGAAGCGTTTCTCGAGACTTGCTGTGATACCTACATAAATAAAATCTTTATCAATGCTCTTGAGAACGTAGACGTAGAAGAATTTCATAGGATAAGAGGTTTTTTTCGTTGGAACGTACCAGTCGTAGGACTCCGGTACATTCCTGCCTCACACTCGCTTCTTAGGCTGCGCAGCGATGAACCTGAGCGATAGCGAATGGTTCGTTGTTGCGGGGGTTGGAAGAAATCCGCACCTACTTCCTCACCCAAACCACACCTGTATTTATACCACAATTAGCTTAATTTCACCACTATTATTTCATAATCTACCCTTTTTTCTTGTAAGGTATAATATTATCATTGAGTATGACGAGAGACGAGATAAGAACACACATGTTCACTTTCTTTAAAAAGTGCTCCTCTGACGATTTTCAATCGGTATGTAATTATAAAGGGCAGACGCTTATTCAATCCGTCAGGGATTTGTTTAGGAATATGATGCCCGAATATAATCACCTCGAAGAAGCAAAAACTAACCCAATAATTCTTGAAATAATCAACGAATGGGTTTCTAATGGACTTCTTGCTTTTGGAAATAAAAATGACTTGGATGCTCAAAGTTTTGGGTATATATCAGTTACGAGCTACGGCGAGGAGTGTTTCCAAAATGAGATAATTCTTCCTTACGATCCTGATGGATATTTAGCGGAGTATAAAGCTCAAGTAGCAAGCGTAGATGATATTACTTTAAAATATCTAGGCGAAGCAATTACAGCATATAATCGAGACCTGCTCCTTTCATCTGCTATTACTCTTGGTGTTGCATCTGAAAATGTAGTCCTCCTTCTAATCGAATCTTTTGCTCAAGCGCTTCCAAATACGACTAGACGATCTTCTTTCCAAAATCGAATAAGAGATAAATGGATTACCTCTCAATATACAATCTTCAAAGCAGAGCTATCTCACTTTCTAAACCAAATTCCTACAGACCTTAAACAAGATCTTGATACATATCTTGATGGAATTTTCAATTTCATCCGTGTTAACAGAAATCAAGCAGGACATCCTACCGGGAATATGCCTGTGAGAAAGGTCGCTTTACACAATATACAGATGTTTGTTGATTATTCAAAAAGAGTGTTTGATATACGAGAATTCTTTTTAAACAATAGTTTTACATAGGGCGCTTATTTTAATAGAGGCGTCATACATTGAGATTGTTTTACCTCAACTTTTAACCTAAATAGATTTAGGGTAGAGTTTCACAAGCAAGACCGTCATGGTCTGCATCAAGTCTGTGAGGGTCGCTTGCCGGCCCGCCCTGTGAAATAAAGAAGGTTTGAGCTTCCGCGTGTGTCGCAAAATCAGAACAATCCTTGTCTCCTCCGGTATAAGTTGGTCCTGACTGTGATGGTCGTTGATTTTGAACAGGTAGGTTTGTAGTTCTTACAGGTTTAAGTGTTGCTGACGGGTTCACGTTTATAGGACATGAACCCCACAAGCCCAAATTATGTTCTCGTGCGTATTTTTCAAAAGCATTGAACTTCTCGAGCATTTTTGTCGGGTATTGTCTGTAGGAGAAAGCATACCCTTGTTTAACCATCTCTCCATTTACAAAAGTCGCTTTGCTGTCAGGCAAATAAACATAACGGAGAAGTCTTGAATATTTATCTCTATTCCCCTGCGTTGGATCGTCAACCAACTTTACAAACTTGCCTAAAACAAATGCTTTCATTTTGTTTGTGGCCTCTTTCGCAAAACACTGAACCGGCTTTCTTGGATCAACGCTTTCAGGAGTATCAATTCCGAGCAACCTTAAACTCTCATTTTTTCTGCGAATACTTGCAGTAATTGTATCGCCATCAGTAATACTCACTATCTTGAAAAGCTTTTTCTTGTCCATTTCAGTTTCTTTATATGCCGCATGAGAAGTAGGAGTAAGGGATATAAGAAATGCAAGAAAAGCTAAAATGACGACTAACGCTTTAATCATACCTATAGGACGAGAATATACCACATAAGATTTTCCTACTTAATGTAGAGCTTGACTCATAAAAGCAACTGACCAAAAAACAAAAAAGGAATCAATTCCAATTAACATCAAGTTTATAGTTGTCAGTATCTATTTTATCCGGATAGCTGCTTACCTCAAATGGAGCTGTCGCTCCAACCGCAAGCGGCGTATCTGATGTGTCCCCTGCATAAGAGAAGCTCGTCCCTATGACTTTACCTTCCTCATCATAGTAGGTTGCTGTTATTTTGATAGATGACACAGGTCTATCTGTATTGTTTACTACTTCACCGACTATTTCCATATATCCAATTGATGATATCTTTTTCGATTGGCTTTTGACCTCAACTTTACCCGTATCTTTTGCTTCTTCTGATGGGGCAGGACTATTGGTGCTTGTAGATTGTTTTATCTCCTGACTATTTGTAGTAGAACTCCTACCGTTTCCTGAAATACCAACGAATACGCCGATAATAAATGCTACAAAAATAATTCCTGCTAATTTTAATTTACCCATATTTTTCACCTCCCTCGACAGTTTAGGTTTTGTTGGAGGCGAACAATAGCAAAGCTCGCCGCCAACGATGGGTTGCCCCACCTGCCGTCCTTTCGGGCGACAACCTTCGCAGATGCTCTGACGACGAGCTTAATTCTGCGAAGGTTTTTGTGCCATGCCCACATTACTGTGAGTTTAGGCAATCAAATTATAGCTTGATTATAGCATTCTTGGTCAATTGGAGTTTTTAGAGCCATTAAAAAGAGATTTGTAGAGTTTGTGGAGCCATTTAAAAGGTGAAGACCCGAGTTTTCTGAGCCACTTTGAAGCTGATTTTATAAATTACTCATCTATCTTTTGGATGTTGGAGCAATAATACTCTTTCATGGCGTTGCTATTTGCGGCAATCCATAGTATGAACTTTTTCTCATCTGTATTTAAAGGGCCCAAGCTAATCTTTTGAAACTCAACTATGTCTAATAATTCAGTATGTATTATGTTATTTATTAAGTCTGTAAAGTAATTTCGAGCAGTATCGATTCTTTCCGCAAATTGACTATTTTCATTGTATAAATCATAGACTGTAGATTTTGGAATCGAGGCTTTATAACAAGCTCTATTGATAGACAATCCCATCTTTAAGTGTGGCTCTAATTTGCGGAAAATGAGGTTTATGTCATCGTTACTCAATGCCGGCCTACCAATAGGGACGGCTACCACTGAATTTTCCATATTTATATTATAAACCCGTTTGCAAGTCGGGGTATTTCCTAAAACCTCATATAATCTCTTGCCACAGGGCATCCTCGCGGCCCACAGGTGGCAACCGAGTAGGGGTTTTGTGTAGAATGTCCTCAAATGGAGATTGATATTGAGATTGACGATTTAAAGACATTTGCAGGAGTTGCATTTATCCTCGATCAGGATAAACTTCTTAACAGCTTCATTGAAATCAGACAGTGTTGGAGGCTCAATAAGGGTCTGATTCCCTATGATAAGTATCATTCATGGCGCGAATCATACCATGACTTCCCATTAAGTTCGCATGCCGCTTCGATTCTCTATGAAGCAAAAGACAATTTAGGAGATGATCCATCCAAAGAACGCGAGATTGCATATTTGGATCCTGTTGAGTTCGAGGCTGAGCAATTATTAAAAAGGCTCGGCATTTCACCATCGCTATATGATCTTATTTTACGAGCATTGGTATGCGGAGAGGTAAGGAATGAAGATCTAAACGAGTCTGAAATCTCAAAGAAAAATTTTAAATACGGAGATTGGTTATATACAGTTTCAAATATTTATCTTCCATTAGAAAGTGCTTATAAGGGAGATACCAAGCAGGAAATAAAAAGGGATCGAGAATGGTATTGGTTAAGGAAAAGTGGGGCAAAACTCCTGCAGATCGCGACAGGAACGCCATACAGAGGAGCAATTGATCCGAGAGCATTTGTAGACAATGTAAAGAAACAGATTAAAAGATATAAAGCCTTCTTAAATTCAGGGGGACATTTAGCAAGTCCTTAACCGTCTCTTATATTCAATCCGCCTCATCCTTTATGATTAGCCCAAGCATAGCATTTAGTCTTTTTATATGGAAAATGGGGATGTAGGGGGAAAAGATATTTATAGAACAAAGGATTTATCAGAAGCGGCCGCCTTGACAGCCAAAGGGGCAAAACTACTCCGGCTAGAGCAAGAGCAAAACTTCTATTGGTTCGTATTTGCTGACAAGAACTCCTGCGAACACTCCTCTAATGCTTATTGGGCAGGCGAACTTCAAGTTGACGCCAAAGAATACGCAACCTCAATCAAAACACTAAAAGACCGCCTATTTGCAAGGCGATAAATATGCAATGGAGTGATGAATATGAATAAAGATGAAGCTAAACGGTATCATGGCTATCTAGCGCTACCAAGACATTCTAAAATGCTTAGACAGGATATTGGCTATCACCTGTTTAGTCTCTACATAGCGTTAGTGATTGACGCAAGGTGGGACAGGAAGTATCCAAATCAATTTGGCCATGTTGTTGGGACGCAGACGGAAATAGCTGCCCTTCTCAATATTAGCCAAAGCAAACTCTCAAGAGGACTTGATAAGCTAGAAGCCAAAGACAGAAAGTATGCAATTAAACACAAACGATACATACTTCTAGGCTATTTACCTCTTTTTCTGACCGACGTCGCTGACAAAATGTATGATAAAGATTATGCAAATCCGCACGACCTTTATGCAGATATGTATAGGATTAATGCAGAATTGCAAGAGAAATATGCAATTTCGCAAGAGAAACGAGATCGGAATACCCCCCAAAGGCTTTATCGTTCTTCTAGGGTTGATTTAGGTTCTTTTGATAGTAGTTTCCAAGAGGATACAGAAAGGGAGAGGGAATAACTGTGCAATTAGACCCTCAAGCTGTTGCCGAATTTAAAGAGTTATACCTGAAAGAGTATGGAGAAGAATTAAACGATCAAGAAGCTGTAGGGCTTGCAACAAAGCTTATAAAGTTTATAAAAGCTATTTACGGCGACAACTTGCCAAAAGTTAAACTTAGTGTATAAAATAAAAAAAGATGAAGATGAATGAACAATTGAGATTGAAATATATAGGCTACGCCCGTAAATCTTCCGAAGACAACCGCGAGAGACAAGCCGCCTCTTTACCTGACCAACTTTACATTATTGAGGGAGTCCGAACGAAACAAAATCTTTCAGTAGTTGATGTTTTACAAGAATCCCAATCAGCTTTTAAGACAGGTAGACCCCTTTTTAACCTTATGCTTCAAAGAATAGAGAAAGGTGAAGCAAATGCAATATTAACATGGCATCCTAACCGACTATGCCGCAACTCTCTTGACGCAGGACAACTATTATACCTAATGGACGAAGGAAAACTTATTGAAATCCGCACCCCTTCTCGTGCATATCGCAACACGCCGGAAGATAAATTTATGTTAGCCCTTGAATTTGGAATGTCTAAGAAAGACAGTGATGATAAAAGTATCGTCGTAAGTAGGGGTTTGGAAGGAAAAGCGCGCAACGGATGGAGACCGGGAGTAGCCCCACAAGGATATTTGAATGACAAAGCAACCGAAAGCGGATTAAGGAAAATACCCACAGACCCGGAGCGTATGCCATACGTAAAAAAGATTTTTGAGCTATTTCATTCCGGGACGCCTGCGATTGAAATTCACAGAATCGCGGATGAAGAATGGCATTTTAAAACTAGGCAACACAAGAGAATAGGCGGCAAGCCACTTTCTCTATCTATGATATATTTTATTTTGACTAACCCCTTCTACTGCGGAAAGTTTGAATATCCCTTGGGGAGTGGGAAATGGTATGAAGGCGGCCATGAAAAAGCCGTGAGTGAGGAAGTTTTTAATGAAATTCAAATGAAGTTGGGTGGTAGGAGTCAATACAAGCTCAAACATAATGATTATGCTTTCAATGCCCTTATGCGCTGCGGGTTCTGTAATTCAGGAATAGTAGCTGAACAAAAATGGCAATGTATCTGCTCAAGCTGTAAGACAAAGTTTTCCCTTACCCAAAAGAACAAGGATAAATGCACGGATTGTGGAACAATTATTGAGAACATGAATAATCCTAAAATACTTCACTATGTTTATTACAGGTGTGGAAGAAAGAAAAATTCTGCGTGCTTACAGCGCGCAGTCAGAGTAGATAACCTTGAGGAACAAATAGACAACAGGCTTTCACAGGTTGAAATTTCCCCTCTTTTTATGAATTGGGCAATAAAACAAATTCGCAAAATGAACGAAGCAAATAAGGATTTTGAGGAAGAAGCAGTTAAAGGTATTAAAAAGGCACACGATTCCTGCAGGATAAAACTGAACAACCTCTTACAGCTTAAAATATCGCCAACAAATGCTGATAGCAGTCTTTTATCAGACGAACAATACAAAGAGCAAAAAGAGGCACTAGAGAGCGAATTAAAGGCTATTGAGAAGCAACTCGGCAACTTTGATGAGCAGATGATTCAATCCAATAACGATACTGCCAGCGCTTTCAATTTTGTAGCAAGAGCTAGAGCGAGATTTGCCCTTCCGGATATTAAAGTGAAACGGGATATTTTTATGGGATTAGGGTTGCACCTAACACTTATGGATAAAAAGGTTATATTTGACAGTCCAAAATACATTGGAGCGATTGCAAGAATGAGAAAAGAATCTCCGGTGATTGCGGAAAGGGTCGCACCTGAGAAAGAGGCTGAATTACGGGCACAATTTGAAGAAAAGTATGCCTCAATTCCTACTGTGTTGCGGAGCAAGGAATCGCACCTTGTCTAGGAGATTATGAGCCTCCTGTGCAGCTTTACACTACCCCGCACGTTTTACGTTCAAAAATTATACCACTTTCGAGTTACAATTGAAAGAGATGTGGTTTGTATACATTCTTTTATGTTCTGATGACAGTCTTTATACTGGGTCGTCGAATAATCCGCAAGCACGGTTCAAAGATCATAAGAATGGCAAAGGTGGTAGATACACACGCTCGCATAAGCCAATTAAACTAGTCTATACCGAACGACTCGAATCAAAATCCGCTGCTTTAAAACGGGAAAGTCGAATCAAAGGCTGGAGTAGAGAAAAGAAAATAAAAATTTTAAAACTCAAAATTTAGCCTCAAATTTTCTTCAGGAAATTCTTTCTAATTTCCTCCAATCTCCGCCCTTCAAATTCTTCAGGGCAGGCAACACATTTGCTATAATCGGACTTGTGAGAAAAGGTGTGGATCATGTTGGGGTTGGAGTTGTATTCTTTTGCCATGATGGGGATGGTAATTTTCTTCTTGCAAAGCGAACAAATAAGGCTCGGGATGAGCATGGAAAATGGGATCCTGGGGGTGGGGGAGTGAATTTTGGAGAGCCAATTCTCAAAACACTTGCACGGGAGATTCGGGAAGAGTATTGTACTGATATTATCGAAGCTGAATTTTTAGGATTTCGTGATGTTCATCGAAAGGATGAAAAAGGAAGAAAAACACACTGGATAGCATTTGATTACAAGGTTCGAATTGATCCAAAAAAGGTAAAGAATGGAGACCCTAAGAGGCATGAAAGACTAGGATGGTTTACGTTTAAGATGTTGCCTTCGCCGATGCATTCTCAGTGGCCCGAATTCGTAAGGCTATATAGAGATAAATTAGAAAAATAGTTCGAACCATTTTTGCCAGTTGGGGCGGGTTTCAACTTCGATTTTTTCGCGGTTGAGCGGGGCAGAAGTAGGTGCAATCACCACATATTCTCCAGGCCTATTCATCAAAAGCTTCTCCCGAGCTTCTTCCTCAACAAATTGATTTGTTTTAACGTAAAACAGCCGTTCTTTCAAAAACAGGTTTTCCCTTTGTTCCTCGCTCAGTTTCTCTTTAAGATTTCCGGCAGTATTTTCATCTTCAAGCGTTTTAAAAATTCCGGATATGTTATTTTTAATAACAATCAGCAAAATAATAATAGCAATTACGGGCAGGATTTTTTTCATTGTGAAAGTGGAAGGGTCAATCCCCGGTTAATACTCGGGATTGACAAATATACTTCCTGTTGATATTATAGGCTTTATTGAATTTTATGAATCCCATAAAAATAAGAGAAGCAAAGGCAAAATTTGAGGGCTTTCTTAGGTCCAAAAATAAGGCCTCTGCCACTATCTTAGCATACGGTAAAGATATTGACCAACTTATATCATTTCTTGAGGAATTAAAACGTGAGCACATTCATGAGGTGACAAGCGATGATATTGCGGCCTTTCTTGCCTCAATGGAGTCCCGGGGATATACACCAAAGTCTGTTTCAAGAAAACTTAACTCTACAAGAACCTTCTATAGGTTCCTGAAGGTCAGTGAATACATTACAGACGATCCCTCGCTTCTGGTCAAACATCCAAAATATGAGTTAAATCCTCCCAGGATTTTGTCCCCCCTTGAATATAGGGCATTAAGAGATGCTGCCTCAGGAGATCCAAGAATTTACGCGATTGTCGAGGTTCTGCTTCAAACAGGCATTAGAATTGGAGAACTAGCAAATATTAGGGTGGAAGATGTCTCAGATAGCGTTCTTACGGTCCGGCCTTATGAAGGCCACCCCCAAAGAACAGTACCGTTAAATAAACGAGCAAAAGATGCGCTAAAAAGATATTTGTCCGCAAGGCCTCAAAGCGCAAATGACCACTTTTTTGTTACAAAAACCGGCAGGCCCTTCTTGGTAAGAAATATTAGAGACGCAATTGAGCGGTATTTTAAGAGAGCAGGAATTGAGAGTGCGAAGATAAATGATCTTAGGCATACTTTTGTCGCCCACCATCTGAAACATGGGATTTCTATGGTTTTCCTGTCAAAGGTATTGGGACACAAAAGACTTTCCTCAACCGAGCGATACCTGCAGTATATCAAAGACTCCAAAAAGGGCGAGAGTACTAACCTCCTCGAACTATAATCCAGAACACTCGGCGGGCCAGAGTTTTCGAACCACTTGATTCTGTGGTCGTTTTGGTGCATTATTAGAGTATGGAGGCCGCGCCTGATCAAGATCAACATCAACCGCAACATAAACCTTCAGAACATACGGAGCACGATTTTGATGTAAAGACTCTTCTCTCCTGGAGTGCGCCCGGCCGTCCATTTACAAAAAAGGGAAGGCAATTTTATCTGTCCGTTATTCTGCTTCTGGGTCTTTTTGAAGTAATTTTATTCTTATTCAGTCAATATGAACTCATGCTAGTTCTTGTTGCGCTGACTTTTCTTTCACTAGTACTATCGAGTGTGCCGCCGCACAATTTCCATTACAAAATTACAACCGAAGGAATTAAAGTAGAAGACTATTTTTATATATGGTCAGAGCTTTATGATTTCTACTTTAAATTTATAGACAGAACGGACGTCTTGATAGTGAGAACGCAAGCGTTTTTACCTGGGGAACTTAAGATTTCGTTAGGAGATATTCCCCGTGAACACGTTCGAAAGATTTTAGTTCGCTATCTTCCATATCGTGAATATGTCCACCCAACTTTTATGGAAAAATCTGCAGAGTGGCTTTCACACAACTTTCCCCTTGAAAAGACCTAATTGGCGGTGGGACCGGGATTCGAACCCGGGATAACCTTACGGCCATACACGCTCTCCAAGCGTGCTCCTTAAACCACTCGGACATCCCACCTGGTTTTCCCCATTTTTCAATAAGGCTCGTATGTGAATTATAAAATAAGAGTTAGGATTTTGCGAGCTTTTTGATGAGAGGAAGTGCCTCAAGAAAAGCATCCTTATCACTTTTGTAGCTTAGACGTTCCATAACTTTGTTTTCTGGGAGCCATTCAACAGCAGACATTTCATGGTCGTGTTCTGTTATATCTCCGCCAGTAAATTTCATAACAAAATAATAGACGGTTTTCTTGCGCTTTTCCCCTTCCCACGCATACCAATAAGTAACTGGTGTGATTTCACCCATAATTTCCGCTTCTGCTCCCGTTTCTTCTTTTACTTCCCGGACAGCAGTTTCTTCCTTTTTTTCTTCTTTAACATGGTCACCTATCAATCCTTTTGGGAAAACCCAGCCCAAATGCTGGGAATGCTGGGAAACCAAAATATAAATTTTGGAATCCTCTTTTTTGTAAACAACGCCTCCTGCTGAAAACTCAAATTTCATAAAATTAAGGTGCCCCTGGCGGGAATCGAACCCACATCAGAGGATCCGGAATCCCCTATTCTATCCGTTGAACTACAAGGGCCGTGCGGTGCCTAGTTGACTATGTTGGAACCTTTTACAAATCCCAAGCAACAAGACCCAATGTGTATTATATAATATAAACATGAGCGAAGATATTGACATTGACAAACTTTTTGACGAAGCTGATGCTGAACATAAAAAAAGATTAGAGTTTGAAGAAAAAGCCAAAGAACGAATAAAGAATCCACTAGTAAAGTCTTATCAGGAGTTTTTGGATGAAGAGGGTCATGTTAAAGACAAATCACCATTTTATGTAGTTGTTCATAAAAGCGAAATAGAAAACAATCAAGAAAGAGATGAGGAAACCCGTCAAAGATTACTCAAAGAATTAGACTTTATAGAACATAACTTCGATTACACTACTGCGGGCCCTTTTGAAAGAGCCAATGTCCCGGAAGGAAGACCAATAATAGTCTGTGGTGCATATGATGCCATTTGCGTTGGTCAACAACATGACCTGCTAATTAAAGGCGGATATGATGCGTACATTTCCAAAGAAGGAACGATGCCTTTTACTCCAAACAAACCCGCATTTGAGCAAGCTCCTAAACAAGGTTAGTCTCGGTTGGAACCTGTTTAAAATCACCAATTAGGCACAAAATTGTAAAACTTTAAAAAAATGTCCTTAGGAATAGCTAAACCCGTTGGAACTTCTGATTAAAAGAAAAGTTAGCTTGTTAAAGCTAATAGGATTAGCTATTTCTTAAATATCGTTCTGACCTGCGGAGGGTACAGGATTCGAACCTGTGAAGGGATTGCTCCCTCGAGTTTTCGAAACTCGCGCAATTGGCCTCTATGCGAACCCTCCTGGCGTGCCCGAGAGGAATCGAACCTCCAACCGCCTGGACCGCAACCAGGTGTTCTATCCGTTGAACTACGGGCACAAGACAGTATGTGTATTTTAGTTTATTTCAAGGCTTGAAGCAATCACTTCAACGCGTTTAACTCGCTCAGTGCATGCTTTTTAGAAGATTTTTTTGAAGAGGCGGATGGGATAAGCGGTATAACCCTGTTTTTCAAATGGTTTTGCTGCCGAATGAATAAGTTTTAAACTGTCTTTATACATTAATCCCTGAAGAATCCCCCCTATTAAAAAGCCTTGCAGGAGATCCGACTGAAAAATGCCTGCGCCTTTCGTTTGAGTGAAAAGGTAAACAGGAGCAAATAACATCCAGTGATGGATGTGAAGAACTCTATTTTTTACTTCTATTCTTAAATTCGGCAGGAATTGCACTCTTTTAATTCGAGCATATGGGACCTTTTTACTTACGCGTGATTTGGGGTGAGAAATAATATGGAAAAGCGTAAAGCTTGCAATGCCGGTAAGTAGAGTTTCCATGGAAGATAAATTCTTTGATAGTTTATATAAAAAGAATCGTGATTGTCAAGTCTGTAGCTGGGGTCGGGATCGAACCGACAACCTGTCGCTTATGAAACGACCGCTCCACCATTGAGCTACCCAGCCAATGGGCCTAATTTTACCATAAAATAAAGCTAGAAAGAAATAAAAAAGTATATAATATACCAATGCAGGGTGGAGAGTTTATCTTTGCGGGATACGATGCTCAAATAGAGCAGGGGTATGTCAATTTTTTCTATACAATAAAACGCGGCTGGGAGGAATTTAAATTCACCGAGAAAATAACCTTCGACCCCGTTTCGGGTTTCGATCCGGACGTTATCAAAAAAATCCTTGACAGTCTCCACTTGGCCTTGGGGGTAAGTTATTGGAAGCTATTTTGTCCGAAAGAAATTTTGACGCCAAAAATTTCTCTTTCACAAAATCAAGCCAATTTTTGGAACACCGTTTATGCAAAGGGTCTAGGCGAGTTTTTTTATAAAAATAAAATCAACTATAGAAGGCTTATAAATTTTCCGTATCAAGATAACCTTGACGCTCCGATCTCCTTGCCAAGGGAAAATAGGTCCTTACTTGGTGTGGGTGGAGGAAAAGATTCAGCTGTTGCGGGTGAACTTCTCAAGTCAAACGGCCGCGAATTCAGCGGCTTTGTTCTTAATCCCACACAGGTTCACAGACAAATAGCACAAATCATGGGAATTGAGAATATAAATATCAGGCGAGAACTTGATCCACAGATTTTTGCGCTGCATAAACGGGAAGATGTGTATAACGGGCATATACCGATTTCTTCTATATATGCTTTCACAGGGCTTCTCGCAGCAGCACTTTTTGACTATAAATATATTATTATGCCAAATGAGAAGAGCGCAAATTACGGTAATGTTGAATACTTGGGGGAAGAGATTAATCATCAGTGGAGTAAGTCTGAGGAGTTTGAAGCTTTTGTCCGGCATTACATCTCTGGATTTATTACCCCGGACATTATTTATTTTTCACTACTTCGTCCGTACCACGAGATTAAGATAGCTGAAGTGTTTGCAAGATTTAATAAATACTTCCACGTCTTCACAAGTTGTAATAAAAACTTCAGGTTCAAAGACCCTTCGAATATTCTTTGGTGCGGAGAGTGCCCAAAGTGTGCTTTTGTCTTTTGTCTACTTTCAGCCTTTATAGATAAGGATAAGCTAATAAGCATATTTGGTAAGAATCTTTATGAGTCCGAAAGCCTAATTCCAACTTACGAAGAACTTCTTGGAGTAAGAGATGTTAAGCCGTTTGACTGTGTAGGAACCCCTGAAGAGGTAAAACTTGCCTTACTCCTTGCCTATAAAAAGGGTTCTTACAATGAAACTCCGGTCTTTAAAATGTTTTATGAGAAGTTTAATCAAGAATTTCAAGTAATTGAAAAGAGTTCGGAGCAATTGCTCGGGCCGTCATCAGAAGATAAAATTCCGGATGAATTCAAATCAATTATTCCATAATGAAAAAAGAGGACTTTAAGAATAAAAACGTAGTTATTTTGGGGTTTGGCTTGGAAGGGGAGAGCACTACGAATTTTCTGCTTGAGAACGGTGCAAAGGCGTTTGTTGTAGATGTTCGTTCTCGTGACAAGTTTGAGGAGGAGAAAATTTCCGATTTTGAGAACAAGGGGGTCTCTTTTATGTTTGATTCATATCCTAGGACATTTGAAAATTTTGATTTGGTGGTTCGTTCTCCCGGAATTAGGCTCTCATCAAACGTGATAGAAAAGGCAAAATCTGAAGGAAAAGAGATAACAAGTTCCACGAAAATCTTTTTTGACTTGTGCCCATGCAAAATTATTGGTGTTACGGGCACAAAGGGGAAAAGTACGACTGCAACTCTTATTTACGAAATGCTTAAAAGTGGGGGGATAGATGCGTATTTAGGTGGCAATGTGGGAAAACCGCCCTTAGATTTTCTAAACGACCTTAAAATCGATTCTAAGGTAGTTTTAGAACTATCAAGCTTCCAATTACAGGATTTGAATAAAAGCCCTCAAATTGCCGTGTTTTTGATGGTTACAAGCGAACATTTGGATTACCACCGTGACATAAATGAGTATATAGAAGCAAAAAGAAACATCTTACGCTATCAAGGACCGGATGATTTTGCAATTCTCAATAAAGATTATCCTGCATCAAATGAGAGTGATGTCCATACACATGGGCAGCTTTACTGTGTTAGCCGAGAACAGCAAGTTGAGCAAGGATGCTTTGTAAGAGATGGCTATATTTGGCTTAAAATTGGCACACGGGAAGAGCAAATTATGCCTACATCAGAGGTACTTCTTGCCGGGAAGCATAATCTTGAGAACGTTTGCGCCGCAATTCTTGCCGCGACCATTGCTGGAGCGCACGCGCAGACTATAATTACTGTTCTTAAAAACTTCAAAGGTCTTGAGCATAGACTGGAGTTTGTGGGAGAGCATCATGGAATTAAATTCTATAATGACTCACTTGCAACAATCCCCGAGGCCGTAATAGAAGGGATTGAGGCGCTCGGGGAGGATGTTGAAACATTAATTGCCGGTGGATATGATCGTGACCTTGATTATAGAGAACTTGGAAAGTATCTGTCGGATTCGAAAATTCGTACACTAATTCTATTTCCTGCAACCGGAGAAAAGATTTGGGAGTCGTTATGTGTGGAGGTACCTAATGAAAGCTTGAGGCCAAAGAAGTTTGATGTAGCTTCAATGAAGGAAGCTGTTCTGACAGCTTATGAACATACAAACCCGGGGAAAATTTGCCTTATGTCTCCCGGCGCAGCTAGCTTTAATATGTTTAAAAATTACAAAGAGCGGGGAGAACAATTCAAAAAAGAGGTGGAAAATCTAAGCTCCTCTTGACAAATGGCGACACGAAAATTAGAATGTGCCTAAGGAAATTTACTAATCATGCAATCAGCAGAACTTCGTCCCGGTGTAGTTTCGATAAAGCTTGATGAACCCGAGCGATCCGCCTTACAAAACGAAGCCAACGACATAAGGGCAAGTATTCCACGATTCACAGAAGCAACGTTTTTAGACGAACTCCGACAAAGAGGATTAATTCTCAAAGCTAGAGTAGGTCAAGTAACAGATTTTCTAGAAGGAATGTCTACGCATGGCGGGGCAAAAGTCGCTATTTTTGACTTGGGGCCTGATTCAGTTAAGAATATTGGCCCTACACCAACAGAATATAAGATAAATGAAGGAAATCAAAATATTTATGACCCCGATATTTACAGAGGATTACTTGTTTCTTTAGTTGATTGGTACGGATACGGTTACACAACTCAACAAGAAGGTGTAATTCACAACAATATTATCCCTGTTGAGGAATACGCGGATGCAATCGGTCATAGCGGTAATGCAAGATATGAACTCGGACTACACGTAGAAGATGCTTCTTTCAATCTAGGAGAAGGTTTTGATATTAGTCCAGACTTTCTTACATTACATTTCTTCAGAAATGACAAACGTGTTCCAACAATCCTTGCGATACCGGATTGGGACCAAATTTCTCCATCCACACGCAACCTTTTATCAGAAAAATGGTTTTTTAATCAAACAAACACAATGCAAGGAGGAGCAAGAAATAATCTAGGTAAGCCTGTTTCGGTAATTTACGGTCCAAACAGCGACCCATGGGTTAGACTGAACACGAGTAGACTCAATCTAGAAGCGTACGAACCTGATCAAGTACATGCGCTGAATGAGTTTACGGACCATGTTAACGGGCAGAGAGTACTTGTGGGGGCAAAAGCCGGCGAAGTTGTCGTCTTTGATAATCGTCGAGTACTACATGGCCGCGCACCTTACAGTGAAGAAGATTATCCGAAATACGATGGTACTGACCGTTGGCAGAGACGCCTCACTGTCAGTTGTGATATGTCACGCATTAAAGAATTCGAGGCCAGTCCCAGAGTGGTTGACCCACACAAGTTACTTGCTAAAGTAACAAAACTTCAATAATGCTAATTCATTAGCTCAACCATTAGCTTAAGTTCGTCGCGCATGAGCCTTGGTAAAAGAAAGTTTTTCCTTATATATTCCCTGCCAAATTGGCCCATTTCTTGGGCTTTATTAGGGTTTTGTATTAATTCAACAATGCGTCTGTAGCATTCCTCAATGCTTCCAACAAGATAACCACACTTGCCATTAACAATTTGGTGTTTAATACCGCCTACATTACCCCCAATGACGGGTGTGCCCGACCATAAAGCTTCAGACACAGTTAGACCGAAGCCCTCTCTGAGGGATTTTTGTATCACAATATTGCTTGCTGTTTGAAACGCTTTAATATCTTTCCTCTCTACTTGATTTACAAGCAAATGCAAATCCTTCTCTCCCATAGCTTTCTTTTCAATTAGTTCGATAATTGCCTTAGCATGAATATTATTCAAACTTACTGCACCAATTAACACTAACTGAAGTTGAGGAATCTGTTTCTTTGCAAGTAGCCAGGCGTCAACAACTCCTGGAAAATCTTTCCAAGAATCTATCCTGGAAACCTGAGTTATAAAAGGTCGACCTAAATCTATTCCAAACCGTTTAACAACTTGTTTTGCCTCGTCTATACTAATAGTTTTATTTTTAGCACTTAGAGGATCTATTGCGATTGATGAAGTGGTTAGTCTACGAGAATTAAGCCCGGGAATTACGTATTCCGGAAAATAAAAAATTATGCCTTCATAAGGTTCCAAATATTTTTGGAGCTGTTTAATTAGACTTTTGGTTGGGTTGTGGGTCTCCGAATGTGATTGCCAAATCCATTTGATCCTGCTTTTTTTATTCATCTGCATTGAGGAGCCGAGCATTTGGTGATCCTGGACTAAAACGAAATCCCAGGGATCATCTTCTATTTCCTTGGCAATTCTTTTGTTAAAATCTTCATAAATCTTCCATTCTTTTAATGTAAAATTGTGCTCAATACCTTGTATGCCATTATAAAGCAATTTCGTAACTTCATAAAAATCAGCAGGCACTTCCGTAATTGCTTTCCAATCTATCTTGATGTGTAAATCCCTAAGTAGTGGAACCAGGCTCGTGAGGTGTTCATAAACACCACCTCTGTTTTGATTAGAGTTTATATATAACACGCGTTTATTACGAAGCTTTTTAGAAAGACGAATAATGTCGTCGAAGAGGCCGTTCTCTATCACACCTCGAAATTTCTGGAAGTCCCTTTTACCAACTACTACATCATGTAGAAGCATTTTGGGCATTATAATCCTAGAGAGCTTTAAAAACAATATAGGCATACTTGTTAGGCTGTTTGGTGGTGAACAGTCAAATAGAGGTAGAAAAATTAGTTTGACAAATAAGTCTCCCGAAGCTATAATTCTTTCAGAACATGAAATTCATGAAATCTTATTGGTACAAAGCTAACTAACCTTTCGGTTGGAGAGTGTTTGTGCATCGATTTCAAATTTCTAAAAACAGCTCGCCAACCGGCGAGTTTTTTTGTGTCTAAATTATGAAAAATATAAATTTAAAAACGTCAGTTGGGATTATAGGTGGAATGGGACCTCAAGCCTCAGCCCATTTGGTGAAGCTAATTGTGGATTTGTCCGCTAAAGAATTTGGTGCGAAAAATGGAGATGATTTTCCGGAAATCGTTCTCATATCCGAACCCATAGATGATTTGAGTTCAGACAAGAAGAAAACAAAAAAGGCTTTTAGGGTTCTAAAAGATAAAATAGCGATATTTGAAGCTGCAAAAATAAAAAAAATATCTATCGCTTGTAATGCAGCTCATCTTTTTCTCCTAAAATTGCAAGAGACTATTTCCATTCCTTTTGTTTCAATGATTGAAGAAGTTGGAGTGAACGTGAAAAATTCGAAATTAAAAAAGATAGGGATAATGGGAACCCCGGTTACTTTGCGCTCCGGCCTTTACAGTAAGCCGCTAAGCAAGTCTAATATTCGTCTTATTTCTCCTTCAGTCAGCGATTAAACTTAATAGAGGGTGTAATTAGGAAGGTTTTGGCGGGGAAAGTAGACGAAAAAGATAGTAAAACTTTGACAAAAATTGTCCTTGCCCTTAAGAAGCGAGGAGCGGAGGGGATTATTTTGGGGTGCACTGAATTACCTTTGGTTTTCTCTTCCGATTTTAATATGCCAGTTTTTAATTCTCTAGAGATTTTAGCAAGAGCATTGTTGCAGAAGGTCAATAAATGAAATAAAATTAGCGGGTATGAAAAAAAGAGTATTGTCAGGAATCAGGGCTACGGGGAGATTGCATCTTGGGAATTATCTTGGTGCGGTTAAGGGTATGCTTGAACTTCAGAAGAACCCCGAATACGAAACCTTCTATATGGTGGCGGATTTACACACTTTGACTACGCCGTATGATAAAAACACGCTTTCGCAATCCGTTCGAGATGTAATTATTGACTATTTGGCGGCAGGGCTCGATCCTAAAAAGAGCGTCCTTTTTGTTCAATCGCATGTCCCCGAACATCTTGAACTAGCATATCTATTTTCTACAGTCACAACAGTTGCAAAAATGCAGCATTTGCCTACATTCAAAGAAAAAGTTAAGCAGTATCCGGAAAACGTGACCATGGCGCTTTTGAACTACCCTGTTTTGATGGCTTCGGATATTCTTATTTATAAAGCTTCGCTTGTGCCGGTTGGAATAGATCAGGAGCCTCATCTCGAAGTTACGCGGGAGATTGCGCGGCGGATGAACCAAGAATACGGAACTGATTTCCCCGAACCAAAAAGGTTTGCAACAAAAGGCGAGTATATCCCTTCGCTTACAGGAGAAGGGAAGATGAGTAAAACGGTTGAGGGCTCGTATATTAATTTAACTGACGATCTTCCGATTATAAAATCAAAGATCGCCAAAATCCCAACAGACGCAGGAAAGGGTTCGGAGATTGTTGGTGGAGTTAAGACGCTTATGGAATTTGTTGAGTTGTTCGAGGGGTTAGAAGAAAGAGAAGGATTAGAAAGATTATATAAAACAACAGGTGTGCGGTATTCGGAAATTAAAGAAAAGCTGGCGGGAGCGATTTATCGTGAGCTTGAACCAATTCAGAAAAGAAGAGCAGAGCTTGAGAAAGATCCGGAGTATGTTGATCGAGTGATTCGTGAAGGCGCGGAAAAAGCAAGAAAAGTTGCGCAAGAAACAGTCGCAGAAGTGCGTGAGAAGATGGGTCTTAGATGAAGCAAGTTTACCTATTGGTCTCCGGGTTTGTTCAGGGGGTTGGATATCGCGCGTTTGTTCGGCGTGAAGCAGAAAAACTAGGACTTACTGGATGGGTTCGTAACCTTTCGGATAATAGGGTAGAAGTTGTGGTTCAATCGTCTGATAAGAAAACGCTTGAAAAGTTCGTCAAGATTTGTGAGAAAGGGCCGTTCTTGGCAGAGGTTCGAGATACCGCAATAGAATGGCAGGAGCCGTCTGAGACTTTTTCAGAATTCGAACAAAAACCCTCAGTTTAATAATTAACAATTTGACGAATTAACAAATTGACAAATTTGGCGATCAAACGAAATATTTCAAAGTCTAGTCGGTTTTATTAGCGGAATGAAAGATCAAAAGGGAGATTGAGTTTTAAATCCGATTTAGAGCTTCTTTTCGAGAAATTAATTATCGTAAGGCCTGTTATCTCGCCTGTTTTGGGATTTTTTCTAACTACAACTTCGTCCTCTGTTTCTGAAGATTCATCGGAAGCCGCGGGTTTGCCACGAGAAACATAGAGAACGTCTGCCTCCTTATCGTAGAAAAAATTTAATGTTTTTTTAGTTTTTTGTTTGCTCATATTTTTTACCAATTTTTACCTTGTCAGTAATGTAGGCTGTAATTATAAAGCTTCTCCGGTTCACTCTTACAACGACTGCGATATATTTTCCGCTTAGTATCTTATCAAAGAACTTATAAAATAACAACACTTTATTATCTCGCTTACTATATCTTATTTCATCAGGTTCCGTAAGCACGCTCTTAACTTTTGAGAAATGATATCTAAGCCCAGCGTGTCTTACAAGAAAGTAGTTTTTCCTTTCATTTGTTAATTCGATAGTTTTTCCGATGACCGATTTGTATTTCACGA
Source organism: Candidatus Levybacteria bacterium RIFCSPHIGHO2_02_FULL_40_18 (assembly GCA_001782235.1). GTDB lineage: Bacteria > Patescibacteriota > Microgenomatia > Levybacterales > GWA1-39-11 > GWA1-39-11. The sequence goes on along the minus strand of MFOC01000007.1, from coordinate 30,671 downwards.
ATTTAATTATCGTATTTTTGTGCTAAAATTGCTAGAAAATGAAACAATTTGCTCTTAATGCTATTCGGTTTTATCAGAAGACGATTGGTTTTCGGAAAGGCATTTTAAAAACATTGTTTCTGGTTGATTCGGCCTGCCGATATTCCCCTACCTGCTCCGACTATACTTACCAGGCAATAGAAAAATATGGAGTGGCAAAGGGTTCGATTTTAGGTTTTAAACGCATTATCCGCTGCCACCCCTTCGCAAAAGGAGGCTGGGATCCCGTCCCTTAAATTTCCAATTTCCAATTACCAATTTCCAATTAATCATCTAATTCAACAATTGATAAATTAATTGGCGAGTGGAAAATGGAAACTGGAGACTTGTAGCTTTGATTTTGAATCAAAGCGTGGTATAATTTTCTATTCAGATGAACGGCAGGAAAAGAAACGGCAAAAGGACAAAATTTGGCTTGAGATTTACCTGGAAAGATCTTCTTCTCTACGGATTCTTATTCTTCTTTTTATTATTTTTAATGATGGGGATTGGAGAATTCACAAGCGGCGGCGGCGGCCAAAATATTCCTATTTCAAAGCTGATTCAAGATATTAAAGATAAAAAGGTAGAAGATGTAACAGTTTCAGATTCAAAGATTGAAATTTTATACAAAAACGGAGGCAAGGCCGTATCTTATAAAGAAACAGGTACATCTTTATATGAAGTTCTAAAAAACGCGGAAGTTGATCTCCAAACTATCAAAATTAATGTTCGAGATGAGGCTTCGGTAAATGCCTGGATTAATGTTCTATCATCCTTCCTGCCGGTACTTTTAATTATTGCCTTTTTCTACTTTATTTTTCGCCAGGCAAGAGGAGCACAGGAGAATATCTTTTCTTTTGGCTCAAGCCGCGGAAAATTATTTAATAAAGACTTTCCCAAAAGTACATTCGCTGACGTTGCGGGGGTTGAGGAGGCAAAGCAGGAATTGACGGAGATTGTTGATTTTTTGAAACACCCGGAGAAATACCGCGCTATGGGAGCAAGAACTCCAAAGGGCGTTCTCCTCGTAGGCCCAAGCGGAACTGGGAAAACATTATTGGCGCGCTGTGTGGCCGGTGAGGCCCAAGTTCCCTTTATATCAATTGCCGGATCTGAGTTTATGGAGATGTTGGTAGGTGTCGGCGCAAGCAGGGTCAGAGATCTCTTTGCGACGGCTAAGAAATCACAACCTGCGATTATTTTTATTGACGAGATTGATGCAATAGGCAGGCAGCGCGGCGTTGGAATAATGGGAGGTCATGATGAACGCGAACAAACTTTGAATCAAATCCTTGTTGAAATGGATGGATTTACTCCAAACGAACAACTAGTTGTTATCGCTGCAACCAATAGGCCCGATATTTTAGACCCGGCTCTTATTCGCCCCGGCCGCTTTGATAGAAGAATCGCACTTACATTGCCAGATATTGAGGGTCGAAAGGAAATTCTTGCAATTCATGCTAAAGGAAAACCATTTACAAGCTCTGTTTCTTGGGAAAAAGTCGCAAGACGCACTGTTGGCTATTCTGGCGCTGACCTTGAGAACATGCTTAATGAAGCGGCCATTTTGGCTGCGCGTTTTGAAAAAAAGCAGATAGACATGGAAGATATTGAGGAAGCGGCAACCAAAGTTAAGCTTGGGCCCGAGAAAAAGAGAATGCAGTCAGAGGAGGATAAAAAAATTACGGCGTATCACGAGTCCGGCCACGCGCTGGTTTCTTACTTTATGCCCCACACAGACCCGGTCCACAGAATTTCGATAGTCGGCCGCGGCCTGTCCCTTGGTCACACGTTGATTCCTCCTGCGCAGGATAGGGTTCATGAAACAAAGACAAGACTGCTTGAGCAGATTGCGACAATGTTAGGTGGGCGGGCCGCTGAAGAATTGATATTTTCCGAGATGACAACGGGCGCTGCGGATGATATTGAGAAGGCAACTCAAGTAGCAAGAACTATGGTATCAGAATTTGGAATGAGTAAGCTTGGACCAGTAAGCTATGAGATTGAACGCTCAAGAATGTTTGGGGAAGCTACCCAAATTTCTCCTGAGATGCAAGCAAAGATTGATGGGGAGGTTAGAAGAATAATCGATGAAGCCTATAAAAATGCGCAGAGAATATTAAAACAAAATAGATCAAAGCTTGATAAAGTTGCAGGGAAACTTCTTTTGAAAGAGACTCTTGAAGGAGATGAATTTGAAGCAATAATGAAAGGAACCAGAGGTATCAAATAAGAAAATGGTTATTGGAAAATGGAGAGTAGTAATGGAAACTGGAAAACAGAAATTAGATAGCTACCATTCTCCAATTTCAAATTTCTATTACCAATTTCTAACTTCTTATAACTAATTTCCAATTTCTGATACTTAATATATAATGAACCTATGAATGATTTCGCGCATTTATTAGTACGAAACCCAAAAGATGATGAAACGCCGATTGAGGCTGCGACCCAAATCTTTTCATCTCTTCTGCCCTATCCTTATATACCTTTGTGGAAAAGAGTTTATATTCACCCAAAATCTCACGCCTTTGAGGTGTACCTGATTGGACAAACCGTGTATTTCTATGTCACGACACTTTCTGAGAATGAGACCCTTGTGACAAGTTTGATTGCCTCATCCTTTCCAAAATCTAACATTATGCGGACAGATGATCCAATGGAGAAAGTTCTTGAATCAAAACACATTGCGGTTGGCGAAATGGTTTTAAATTCTTATTCTTATCTTCCTATAAAAACATACGTGGACCTTCAGGATGTAGATCCGCTCTCCTCCCTCCTTGGTTTTTTAGCCAAACAAGATTCAACTGTCAGGATGGCTGTCCAAATAGTTATAAAACCCGCAAGTTTTGCCTGGCAGGACAAGGCGGTTGAAATGGCAGGGCATTTACTTGAAGATACTCATCAGCAGACAGTCAAAGATGTAACAACAGGTGAAAGTTCCATGGGTGCAACAATTCGATACGCGCAAAACCCGCAGAAGCTTCGCATGATGCAAAAAGCCGGGTTTCAGGGGGGAAAGGCAGTGATTCGTTTGGTTGTTGGCTCGGACGATCCCAATGCACGTGCCTATATGCAGAATTTGGCTGGAACTTTTGGAAGCTTTTCTCTAGGTGAGGGGAATCAATTTGTTTTTAGAAAACCCCTCCTTTCGGTTAACAAAAAAAAACTGCTTGCTCGGATAAAGAATCGGTCCGTAAATTTTTTGGAGCGGAAAAACCAAGTTTTAAATGCTGCCGAACTTGCAACAATCTGGCATCCTCCCGGGTTTTTACTTGCGGGGATTAAGAATGTTGCATGGGGTAAGACGCTTTTGGGTGAGCCGCCCGAGAATCTTCCCGCAATAACAAATGTTTCAGAGGAAGAAAAAAAGGATATTAATTTTTTTGCCAAAACCGAATTTAAAAATCAGGATACCATTTTTGGGATAAAAACGCCTGACAGGCGAAAACACGTCTATATTATCGGAAAAACAGGAGCCGGGAAGTCAACTCTCATTGCCAACATGGCAATCGATGACATAAGAAAGGATCGCGGGATTGGGATAATTGATCCGCACGGAGATTTATCCGAGATCATTTTAGATTTTATCCCCAAAAGAAGACTTAATGATGTTGTCTATCTTGAGCCGTTTGACGTCACGCGGCCGTTTTCTTTAAATGTTTTAGAGATTCATAATTCACAGCACAAAGACTTAGTTTCGTCTGGGATTGTTTCGATTTTCCATAAGATATATGGAGAGTCATGGGGTCCGAGACTTGAGTATATCTTGCGAAACGTAATCCTTACTCTTCTTGATATAGAAGAGGGTACTTTAATTGATGCGCTTCGAATTCTTTCAGATCAAGCCTTTCGCCAAAAAGTGGTATCAAAACTTTCTGATCCTGTACTTCGCAACTTTTGGGAGGCAGAATTTGCCAAGATGCCAGATAAATTAAAAGCAGAGGCAGTTTCCCCGATTCAGAACAAAGTTGGACAGTTTGTATCATCAAGAATGATTCGAAACATTATTGGGCACCCCACATCCTCCATTAACTTGCAGCAAATAATGGATGAGGGGAAAATTTTGATTTTGAATTTAGCTCAAGGGAAATTAGGTGAAGACAATGCTGCGCTTTTAGGCGCCATGGTAATTACTCAGATTCAGTTGGCCGCTATGAATCGATCTTTTCAAAAAGAAGAGTCTCGGCGCGACTTTTTCCTTTACGTTGATGAGTTTCAAAATTTTGCCACCACCTCTTTTATAAAAATACTGTCTGAGGCCCGAAAATACCGCCTGTCTTTAACTTTAGCAAATCAATACTCTGACCAGCTTGAAGAGGATGTACAATATGCGATTTATGGAAACGTTGGGACACTGGTTTCTTTCGTCGTCGGAGCGCACGATGCGGAGCTTTTAACAAAAGAATTTGCCGAAATTTATACGGAGAATGATTTGGTTTCGCTTGGAAAGTATGAAACGGTTATGAAACTATCGATTGATGGTATGACTTCTGCGCCTTTTCCGGCAACTACTTTGCCATTACCTGCCGTAAAAAACGAAAACCGAGAAGCAATAATTCGCCACTCTAAAGAGAGATACGGCCGAAAACCCCAAAGTTAGCAAATAGTGACTAGATACTAGGGATTAGGAAGATACATCGAAATTCCACTTGAAACGCGTTTTATTCGGGTATATACTTCAAATATTAGCATTGTCCTAATAATAAGCGCTTTTTGCATGCGCGTTATTTATTTAGACAAATGCTTTGCTCTTTGAAAATTCAGTCTGCGAAGCCCGATTAGAAAATAAATTTTCTAACGGGGTAAACTTCTTTTGGAATTGGTAGCATGCACCTAAAAGCATGGTGCATATAGTTCGGCTGTGAATCCTGTGCAACAATTTGTCAATTGTCAATTGTCAGTTGTCAAATGTCAATTGTCGGTTACTACATAGGGTTCACAGTCGAATATCAATTCGAAAGAAGAAAATAAAAGCCTTTACACTCCTCGCGTGCTATCGTAGTCTTTCCGCCCGCTACATCACGCTAAGGAGTTTTCGCTCCGCCTTTTGGAGGCCCCACCTCCGGCTGCGAACTCAGTGGGCCTCCCCATGGGGACACTTCTGCCGAAGTTGCAAATCTCCTCGCCCGCGAAATGCGACAAAGCAGTATGCCCCCCCATGGCCAATAATTCTCTTGGAGCCTTGTTCGTAGCTGCGATTCTCGGCCGAGGACGGCAAGGCACAGGAGATTACCATATTTTATCGGTAAGCACGATAGTCTGGAAAGGAGAAGTTTATCGAATAAAAGCTGGTCTTGAGAGGTGGAGACGCACGAGCAGTTCGAGTACGTTGCTTCTGTCACGGGAATGCAGTGTCTGGGGCTGGGCGAAATCTGCGTCTCCATCAAAAGTTACGGCCGAATGATACGGACACCCCCGCGCGGGATCCCCGCCGTCCGCATCTTGGGCCTTCCAATAATCATCCTTTCAAGGTAAAGGAGGGGGTAACGGGACCGCCAGAGCACAAAAGGAGAGACCTCGCGTTAGGGAAACCATCGGGGACCTACGTGCCCTGGGGCAGAGACGAAGCCAAGAGAGAAACCCGGCAAGATCCTTCCAAAGAAGGACAACAGGAGGAACCGCCGTGAAAGACAGAAAGCTTGGGGTGATCGGCCTTATCGCCGCTCTCCTCGTAGCGTTCGGAGCTTTCGGTCTCTTCGGACTGAAGCTCGGACACGACCCACCGGCCACGACAACGATGTACGCGGCGACTGACTCGGTCCCGGACACGCTAGAAGCGGTCCCGATCGCAGTAGGCGACGTGTACGACCAGGCAGTGGTCAAAACAGGCGGCAACACCGTCGTCGCCCTGATGGACTCTGAAACGACCACCGCCGTCATCCTGGCAACAAGCCTGCTCGTACTGGCCGCCATCGGCGTACTCTACATCGTAGCTCACGACCCGACATCGTCATCGCGACGACTGCGACTGCTACGACTCAACACCATGAGAAGAGTACTCCATGGCATCGGCATGAGCGCCTTCATCGGAAGGTCGGTGATTACGTTCAGCAGGCCGGTTTTGGCGATTGTGGCGTTTATCAGCGTGATAGCAATCTCGGTGCTGTCGCTGAACACGTCCACGGCTTTCGCCGGTGACGCTGGCCTGGCCGACGCTGGCAACAGCTCGGTCCTGTTTGGCATCGCTGGTGCCATAGCCTTCGCCTTCGCCCTCGCCCTCGCCGGCGTCGCGACCCTAAAGTTCGCACGTCGCTAACGGACGAAGTGACCCTTAGGGGTTTCGTCTGGGACGAATTTCCTGAACACGTGACGGCGGCTCTTTGCGCCCTCGTTAACGCTTCAGGTTCGTCCTGAACAAGGCGAAAAGGCCTGATTGCGTAAGCTTGAAGGTCTTCGCAGACTGAGTCCCGATTCAATCGGGAAAGGTGCGGCGGTAGCTGTGTGGTTGCGCAAGCAACATTCTCGTCTTCATGACGAACACACATCTACCCCGCACCCTCAGTTCTCCCTCCTGGGAATTTCAAATATTACCAATACTACCAATTTCCAATAATCCAATATAATCTCAATAATCAATAATAAATAATCAATTATCAATGCGCTTTTCTTATTTTTCTTGCTATAATGTTCGCATGGAAAAAAAGCGCAATGTTTTTTTGCTTGTGGATGGGCCGGCAATTGTCCACCGCGCCTATCACGCAATGCCCCCATTTACAACATCTAAGGGTATTCCGACAGGCGCAATTCACGGATTTTTTGCAATGTTTCTAAAACTTATCCAGCAATTAAAACCCGCATATATTGTGGTTGCCTTTGACAGGGCAAAACCTACTTTTCGGAAACAACTTTATGTAGGCTATCAAGCCCAGCGCCCAAAAATGGAATCGGATTTATCCTCCCAATACGAGGCAATTATTGACATTTTACATAAGGCAAAAATTCAGGAAGTAGGAGTGGACGGATATGAGGCGGATGATGTAATCGGTACGCTGTCCGAAGCCGCTAATAAACAAGGGATTTTTACCTATATAGTAACTGGGGACCGAGATATGCTTCAATTGGTTGATCAAGATACTTTTGTGCTAATGCCTGTTAAAGGTATTTCAGAAGTAAAACTTTTGGATAATGCCGACGTAAAAGAAAAATATAGCGTTGATCCTTCACAATTCGTAGATTTAAAAGCGCTGACCGGTGATCCGTCCGATAATTATCCGGGAGTACCGGGAGTTGGTCCAAAAACTGCTTCGAATTTAATTGCCGACTACGGAACTGTCGACAATATTTATAAACACCTCGATGATATTGCCGTGAAAAATAAGGCTTTAGCTCAAAAATTAATTGATGGGGCAGAAGCGGCAACTTTAGGAAAAAAACTTGCCGCAATTGTGACAGATGTTCCATTCGTTTGTAATTTAAAAGACTGCAAGACGCAAAAAATTGATATCGGCGCCTTTAAAAATGCACTCGAAGAATTTGAATTTAAGACTTTACCAAAAAGAGTGGACGAGGTATTTGTAAAAAAAGAAGAGACCAAAAAGCAGAATCAGATGAAACTCCTATGAGAACTCAAAACTCAGAACTCAAAACTCAGAACTACAACTCAAAATCTTCTGATTTAAGAGTTAGAACTTATGATTTTTCAATCGAAATAATAAAATTCGTCAATAATCTACCCAACAAACGGGCCTTTTGGTCAATAGGTGATCAACTATTAAGATCATCAACTTCGATAGGAGCAAATTTGATAGAAGCCAAGTCAGCTAGTTCAAGAAAAGACTTTATTAACTACTACACAATATCTCTAAAATCAGGAAACGAATCCCGCTACTGGTTATCTTTACTTCGAGATTCTTATGTAGAATTGAAACCTCAATGTGAGGAACTTTTGTTGGAGTTGGATCAGATCTGTAAAATGCTTACCTCGAGCGTCTTAACATTAAAAGGTAAAAAAAAGTTTTAAGATCTAACATGTAGATCTGAGTTATAACATATGAGTTCTAGCATCAAAGTAGCTATAGTCCATGATTATATAAAGGAATACGGAGGGGCGGAGCGAGTGGTGGAGGAATTACACAAGCTTTTTCCCGATGCGCCTATTTACACGGCATTTTACAAAGAAGGATCGACCGCTTATGCGCGATTAAAAGGTGCAAAAATTATTCCTTCTTGGGTTCATTACATTCCTTTTTTTGCCGACAAGCTTCATAGCCCTTTGCGTTTCCTAACTCCACTAATTTGGGCAAGTTTCGATTTTTCAAAATACGACGTGGTCATAAGTTCGGCATCTTGGTACGTGACTAAGGGTTTCGGAAGTCGCAAATCCACCCCCGCTTTCTCCACCCCTGTCTCGCTCCGCTCGCAGGCGGGCTCCCTCGCTGACGCTTCGGTCCGCCCCTCGGGGGGGAAAGGGCCAATTGAGATATGTTACTGCCACACCCCGCCGCGCTGGTTATATGGTTATCGGACTTCAATTGAGTGGCAAAGATATTGGCCAATTAAACTTTACGGAATGATTGTTGGCCATTTCTTGCGGCTTTATGATTTTAAAATGGCACAAAAAGTGGACTACTTTATTGCTAATTCGGAGGAAACAAAAGCAAGAATTCAAAAGTTTTACAGACGAGATGCAACGGTAATTTATCCTCCAGTGACGTTGCCCACCCCCGCTTTCTCCACCCCTGTCTCGCTCCGCTCGCAGGCGGGCTCCCTCGCTAGCGCTTCAGTCCGCCCCTCGGGGGTGAAAAGAGATTACTATTTAGTAGTGGGGCGAATTGTCGGTTCGAAGGGTTTGGATTTGGCTGTTGAGGCAGCGGCAAAACTCGGAATCAAGCTAAAAATCGTTGGACTTCCTGCCGGGTATTACACAGGATATAAATCTCTTTCAAAAAAAGCCGAAAAAAACGTAGAGTTTTTGGGGCATGTAAGGGATGAGGAACTTGCAAAGTTATATTCTGGTGCAAAAGCATTTTTAGCGCTTGCCGAGGATGAGGATTTTGGCATGACGCCAGTTGAAGCAATGCTCTCTGGAACACCAGTCATTGCATATTATGGGGGGGGATACAAAGAGAGTGTTATTGATGAAAAAACCGGATTATTTTTTAGAGAATACACCTTAGATTCACTGGTCGATGCGATAAAAAAGTTCGAGTCATTAAAAATTTCCTCGGAGACGTGCCGCAAGCAGGCCCAAAAGTTTTCAAGTGATGTGTTTGACAAAAAGATATTGGATTTTATTAAGGGCTTAAAGTAAAATAGGCCGCAATGAGTGAGGTTATCGAAAGACATGAGAGCGAGCCGGCCCCATTAAAAATTGCAGATGTATTCCCAGGACAAGGGTTTGTACCAAGGGAGCTTGTTGGTACGGCAAGGGGCCTATTTAATTCCCCAAAGGCCGAACGAGTGCTTACTCATATAGATGCAATTCTTGGGCCAATTTTTCCCGGCATTAGGGTCTTTAGTGACTTGATTCTAAACGGTTCGGAAGAAGAAGTTGCACAGCTATCAGAGACGGAAAATGCACAGCCTGCAGTACTTGCTGTAAGTATGGCATCTGTTGCCGCACTTGAAGAATTTGGACAAGAAGTTGAAAGCCCTTTTGCAGTTTCAGGGCATAGTGCAGGAATAGTTGGTGCTTTATGGAGAGCAGGGGCGCTTGGTAGGATGGAGGCCCTCTGGTTAGCGCGTGAACGCGGTGAAGCGATAAGAGACGCAAAAAAAGGGCGTAAACCTGGAGCAATGGCCGCAGTTACAAACAGGGAACCAATCGACATTGGTGGTCTTGAAAAAATTTGTTCTGAATTTAATGTTGAGCTTGTTAACTTAAATTCGCCAATGCAAATTGTTGTAAGTGGAAGGTTAGAAGATGTAGTGAGTGCGGGAGCAGGGATTAAATTTGCGGGCCACAGGGTTACATCTCTTTCTACATCTGATGCTTTTCATCACTCGGAGTTGATGAAGCCTGCTGTCGAGCTTTTTGCAAAATCTGTTGACAGGGTAAAAATTAATGACCCTAAGGTTCCAGTCTACCTTAATTCTACAGGTCAGCCCCTTGCTATGGGGAGGGATATAACACGTTTTCTGCCAGGGGAAATTGCAAAACCCGTTGATTGGGTTTCTGTGGTTAACAATATGAAAGCAAGAGGTATTAGTGCATTCCGTGAATTCGGCCATGGAAGTGTTTTAACAGGTTTGGTTAAAAGGATTAATCCTGATGCAAAACTGGCAAACATCGGAAGTATCGAACAAGCAAAGTCGCAACCTTTTCAATAAATGCCGGAATTACCAGAAGTAGACCCCATACAGAGCTTGCCTTCTCCCGAGGTTTACATCCTCGCGTCGAAGGGGCGATTGTACGGGGCAAGAACATTAAAATTGGGAAGGAGATTTAAATAAAATGCCTGAATTGCCCGAAGTTGAAACGCTTCGACTTGGTTTAATTAAATATGTTTTGGGGCATAAGATTTTAGATGTCGAGATATTACACCCAAAGGTTTTTCAGGGAGAAAAAGAAAAAGTAATCGGTTCGACTGTTAAAGATGCTCGAAGAGTAGGGAAGGGATTAATTTTAGAATTATCGAACGGTTATTGTTTGGCTATACATATAAAATTAACGGGTCAGCTTATTTACAGAGACGAAAAGACCAAAAATGTTTCGCTCTCTGCAAAAGTTGGGGGTGATCTTCCGAATAAATTTACACACGTTATATTCAAACTATCCAAGCTAACTGCCAACAGCCAAAAGCCAACAGCCTACTTGTACTACAACGACCAACGGCGATTCGGCTGGATTAAGGTTATTAAATCGGATAAGGTTTCGAAGCTTCCCTTTTTTCGGGATATGGGGCCCGAGCCCTTCAAAGATTTAACTTTTGCACGATTTAAATTCGTAGTTGGGAAAAAGGTTACAAAGATTAAGCCGCTTTTAATGGACCAGACAAATATGGGAGGGATCGGGAATATTTACGCAAACGATGCGTTATTTCGCGCAGGAATTGATCCCCGAAAGACGGGGAAAAGCCTTTCGGAAGAAGAGCTTAAGAAACTTTATGATTCTATTTTGTTCGTACTCAAAAAAGGCCTCGCGAGTAGGGGCGCATCCGAACTTTCGTTCGTTAATATTTTGGGTCAGGAAGGAGAATACCAAAACCACACATTAGTTTATGGAAAACGCGGTCAAAAATGCCCCAACTGCGGTTCGACAATTAAATTTATACGAATCGGGGGCCGCGGAACCTACTTTTGCCCAAATTGTCAACAATAAAGAGTATCACGAGTATCACATGTATCAAAAGTATCACGGGGGAAATCGCTTGTGGTACCCGTGGTACACTTGGTACCCTTGATGCCCTACTATTTGAGTTCTTCGTCGATTAGGGTTTTGAAGGAGGCGTAGGGTTGGGCGCCAACTAATCTATTGCCGTTTATAAAGAAGGTTGGAGTTCCTGAGACTCCCGCAGTTCTTCCATCATTTAAGTCGGCATCTACATTTGATTTATACTTTTGCGTATCAAGACAGCTGTTGAATTGTTGGGTGTTCAGTCCTTGCTCCTCTGCCCAAGTTTTAAGCTGTGTAGTGATTACATCAGCGGTTTTGCCTGAAATTTTATCCTGCTCGGTGAAAATTTTATCATGATATTCCCAGAATTTTCCCTGCTCATTAGCACATTCTGATGCGAGGGCAGAAGGTAGCGCCGCAAGGTGAAAGTCAAGAGGGAAATGCCTATAGTAAAGCTTCACTTTTCCGGTGTCAACGTAGTCCTTTTTAATTTGAGAGAGTGTTTCGTCAAAATATCTTTTACAGAAAGGACATTCAAAGTCTGAAAATTCGATCATGGTTACGCGAGCGTTGGTTTGCCCAACGACAGGAAGTTTTCCTTCTTTTACCTCTACCTTGTCAGGAGGAGCAGTCCCGGCCGTTTGAGAACTTGGAGTAGTTGTGGCTTGATTTTTCTCAAGTAATTGAACCCGAGCTGTTAGATACCCAAGAAGAAACGCCGCATTTAGAAGAACAATATAAAGTAATTGATTTGCCTTTATTTGAGTGACCTTTTTCAGAAGATCCCCAAGCGTTAAGGCCTCCGGCCCTGAGGGCCTCCGGCCCGGCAGGGGGGATTTGGCTTTTGGCATGGACTATATATTAGTCGAATGCCCTTGCATTTGTCAACAGTTTTTGATATTTTATGGTGTAATCACTTTCCCCGCCGATGGTGGGGTAAAGTAGGCTCCAGGCGGGGCCTTTTTAATGAAGAAAGATAAGGTTGTTATTTCTCTTGGAGGGTCACTTATTGTTCCAAATGGGGGAATTGATGTTACATTTCTTAAGAAGTTTAACGACTTTATCAGAAAACAACTGGCGCACAATCATGGGCGCCAGTTTTTTATTGTGACAGGGGGAGGTGCCACCACAAGACATTATCAGGACGCCGCGCAAAATGTAACAGGTCACGAGTTAGTTCCCGAAGATCTTGATTGGCTAGGGATCCATGCAACACGACTCAACGCTCATCTTGTCAGAACTATTTTTCGTGATCTTGCTCATCCATACATTCTTAAGCATTATGAAATTATAAGAAAGGTTACCGAGTCTGTTGTTGTTGCATCAGGATGGAAACCCGGATGGTCAACAGATTTTTGTTCTGCAATGATATGTGAAGATTACAATGTAAAAACGGTTATTAATTTGAGTAATATCGATATGGTTTATGACAGCGATCCTAGACATAATCCTGATGCCCGCCCAATTAAAAAAATTACATGGGACAAGTTTCGGAAAATTGTAGGCGATAAATGGGTACCGGGCATGAATTTACCATTTGACCCCATTGCTTCAAAGAAAGCGCAGGAACTGGGACTGATGGTTGTAATTCTTAAGGGAGATAATTTTGAAAATCTTGAGCACTATTTTGCGGGCCGAGAATTTGTAGGAACAGTAATTGAAGGATAGACCACTAACAACTGACAACTAACCACTGACTTGATATAATCCCATTATGCAGGAGTTTGATTCGAGTTTGCTTAAAAATCTCTACAGGCCGGCTTCTGATTCGCATAAGGGGCAGAATGGAAAACTTCTGATTGTTGGCGGTTCACAGCTTTTTCATGCCGCATCACTTTGGGCACTGGCAGTTGCTTCAAGAATTGTCGACATGGTTTTTTACTCATCTGTTCCCACCAATAATGAAATCGTTAAACGCGCAAAAAAAGAATTTAGAAATGGAATAGTTGTACCCCGGTCAAAAGTCGAGAATTATATTAAAGAGGCGGATTGTGTTCTGATTGGACCGGGTTTACCCCGCCCCGAGGGACAAGAAGAAGGCGATGATGACACAAAAGAAATGACCGAGAGGCTATTTCGTTCGCATCCCGAGAAGAAGTGGGTGGTTGATGGGGGATCGCTTCAAACCATAGATCCGGAAGTTCTTCGAAGTTTGAAAACAGTGCCAATATTAACACCACATAGAAAAGAATTCGAGATTTTAAAACTCAAAACTCAAAACTCAAAACTCAAAACTACAACTCAAAAATCAAAAATTGAAGAACAAGTTGAACTGTTTTCGAAAGAATATAATTGCGTGATTTTACTTAAGGGTGAGTACGATGTTGTATGTGGACCCTTCGACTCTGGTTCGACTTCGCTCACCATCGCTCAGGGTGAAATTCGGTGCAACCGAATTTCAGGCGGAAATCCCGGAATGACCAAAGGCGGAACGGGGGATGTGCTGGCAGGTTTGGTTGCCGCGCTTTATTGCAAAAACGACTCCTTTTTATCGGCGTGTGCGGGTTCATATATCAACAAAAAAGCCGGCGAGTCTTTAGAGAAGAAAATGGGAATCTACTTCAATGCCTCAGACCTCGCCAATGAAATACCTCATGTAATGAAAGATCTTTTACTGTTTCCATAAAAGTGATTTGGGTAAATTTTGTAAGAACTCTGTATAGAGATCAAAAGGCGCACCGTTTGAAGCAAATCTTTTAAATTCTTCATCTCCTGCTTTCGCTAGCGCTAAAGAGACTTGGGGTGCAAACCTGTTTCTCAGAATTTCTCGAGTCGACGATGCACTGGGGATTGTTCTTGGCTCAAACCCTACCACTTTAGCATATAAATCGTTAAAGCTTATGCCTGATGAAGTTTTCATACCCCAGCATATACTCCGAATCATATAGTACGCCGTGTAGTGAGTTAAAGCCCGACACAACGCTACATTACTGTAATCCATATTGTTGGGGAATTTGGTTCGGGCACTCCCTACGTCTGTGAATTTGACACTGCCATCTTTATCTAACCCTTGGTTTGAAAAACCGGGGTCAGAAACAAATACACCTTCCCCAAACATTTTACGATCAGCCCCTGTAGCTGCAACAATTAATCTTTCAACCAATGCGGCATCACGACTCCTGGCTGCGGCTACAATCAGAGGGTGAACAATATCAACTTTCTTTTGTACTATAGCTTTCGAGAAATTAGCGGCTCTATGGTCTACACGTAAACTGAGATTTTCTACTACTTCAAAAGGTACTATTGAAGCCGGGACGACTCTTCCTGCAGAAATATAGTTCTCTAAAAATATAGGGTGCTTAGGAACCTTAACTACTACGTCTATACCCGTTCTCGTAAATACAGTAGCTTGCGACCCCTCTGTAACGTCACCTTTTCTCTCTGTTATAAAAGATGATGATTCTACCTGAAGTCTCCAGTCAGGGAGATGGTTTCTTAGCTCGAGCATGGGGGGATTATAAAATAAACTCAAGGCTAAATCAAATTAGAGCTCAATCGTCGAAACGTCCTGTTTGTTGAGGATTTTTTTGGGGAGGAATTCGCGGTGGGTGGTTGTGAGGATTGTTTGCTGATCTGGCAACAAATCGAACACCTTGTGGATGTTGGTATCATCTAATTCGGAAAATATATCATCAAGAAGTAAGACGGGCGTGTGGCTGGTGGCGCGTAGCAGGTAGTTCACTTCAAGAACTTTAAGCTGGAAAATTGTGAGTCTTTCTTCTCCGCGGGAACCGAATTCCTGGATGGGCTTTTCGGTTCGAGGAAAATAAAATTTGAAGTCGTCCCGCTGCGGGCCGACTAGAGTGACTCCGGCTTTTTGTTCTTCAAAATGATATTTCATAAGTCTTGCTTCTGACATCTCGCTCTTATCATAAAAAAGAGTAAAGTCAAAAATATTTTTGATCGATTCATTTACAAAATTGACGAGCTCTTCGCGTTTTGATGCGAGCATCGATCCTTGTTCGATCAATATTTTATTAAAGTACTCAAAATCAGAGCTTTTATACTGCTTTCTTCCTTCTTTAATGTCGTATAGCATGCGGTTTCGGCGCTTCAGTGCTTTTTCATATGTTGAAAGCGCGGTCCGATATCTTTTATCCGCTTGGTACAAAACCGAATCTATATAGCGGCGGCGGGAAGAAGGAGAGGAAGTTATTAATTCGATATCATGGGGAGTAAAGAGAACCGAAACAAAATTTGAGGTAAAGTCATATTGCCTTCTTGCTACGCCATTAACTAAGAATTTTTTCGAGAGGTATCCTTTTTGAAGAGAAAAAATAACCTTAAGCTTTATTCGATCCTCTGTTTGTCCACCCCCGAGGTGGAGGTTCTTTTCACCTCGGGGGTGAGAAAATATATCTGCCTCGATTTGTGCAAACTCTGTCCCCTCACGAATCGTGTCTTTGTCATGTTCTGCGCGGAAGGATTTTCCACGTGACAAAATATATATTGCCTCAAGAATGTTTGTTTTGCCAACCGTATTTGGTCCAATGATTATTGTGGTTTGCGAAAAATCGAATTGTCGTAAACGATGATTTCGGAAATTAATAAATTTAAGTTTTTTTAAAACCATATCAATACCTCCGAACCCTTCGACTCCGCTCAGAGCAAGTATAAAAATAGGATTGCCCAGATAATAACACAAATATAGTGCCTGTGGTAGAATATGACTTAATGTATACTCCTAACTTCTCAATAAATAATAGGATTTTAAAAAACATTGGGGATATTGAAGCGGCAAAGCAGATTATAGAAAACGCGCCTCTTGTTCCTTATTGGGAGAAAAAATTTCAGGATGAGGCGCTTGTCAGAACAACTCACTATGGAACACACATTGAAGGGAATGAACTAAGTCTTATTCAGGTACAAAAGATATTGGATGGAGAGCGCGTGGTTGCGCGTGAGCGTGATGTTCAAGAAGTAATAAATTATAGAAAAGTTTTGGAGTACATAGACAGAATATCAGATATAAAAGTAGACGAAGATACAATTCGCGAGCTTCATAGGATTGTTGTTAAAAATGTTTTAGATAATGACTCTGCCGGTGATTACAGGAATAAAGAGGTAGTAATTCGAAACTCAATCACCGGAGATGTTGCTTTTCGGCCGCCGCGGGCAGTTGAGGTGCCGTGGCAAATGAAGGAACTTGTCATTTTTATAAATGACGAGATGGAAATCCACCCAGTTCTAAAGGGAGGGATTGTCCACTACGAATTTGTTCGTATCCACCCGTTTTTAGACGGAAATGGTAGAGTAGGCCGAGCTCTCTCAATGCTGGTACTCTATAAACTTGGTTATGACATTCGCCAATTCTTTTCTCTTGAAGAGCATTTTGATAGGGATCCTGAGCGCTATTATGAGGCTTTGCAGTCGATTGAGAAAAATAACGGGGACCAGACAGAGTGGCTTTCCTATTTTACAGAGTGTCTCGCGGCAGAACTCTCAAAAATAAAAGATCGCATTGAAAATATTTCTATTGATTCAAAGCTTAAGAAAAAACTCGGCGGCCCCGTAATGCTTTCTGACAGGCAATTAAAAATAATCGAATATATTCAAGCTAACGGTTATATAGAGAACAAGGCATATGATACATTATTTCCTATGGTTTCAGAAGACACGGTTTTACGAGAAGTCCAAGATTTGGTGAAGAAAGGATTGCTCAAAAAGCAGGGGGTAACAAAGGGTGTAAAATACATCATGACCAAGGACTAGCTATGACCGTTGAATCAAGAGAAACGGAAATTCAATTCACAAATAATAAAGACCTTGCTCCCATAGAGTACACTTTGATAGGAGCGAGCGCTCAACTGCGTGGAAAACTCTTTGGCGAAAGCGATTTTCTCCGTATGCTTGTGACAGCCGGCTCCGTAGATGAAGATATATTAATCCCCCAAGCATTAGCGGGTTTGTCGGGACATAAACTCAAAAATGAAGCCTCAAGAGTAGACAAAAGAAGAAGAGATAAAGGGTACCTATCGGGAATAATGCCCGGTTTGGGTGAAGACGGGGGAGTACTTCTAGCTGTGAGATTTGGACTTGTACCAAGCATTGACCTTCCTGAGGTAGATGAATCAACGGGCAAGATAAACCCCTCATGGAGAGTTGTCTTAAGAAATGAAAAATCAGACGAAATTGTTGATGACGATGAAAAGCTGAAAACTTTACTCAAAAGCCACGGATTATTTAAGGATTATTTTGAGGCAAAATTCGATGATGGGACAGGGGTGTTTACTTTGACATTTCAGCCTAAGAAGAAATATAGTTTGCAACATGAAATTTAAGGATTTGTCAGTCTATCTTGAAAAGCTTGAACATACTACTTCGCGAAATGCGATGATTGAGATTTTGGCGCAAGTTTTTAAAAAAGCTTCGGTTGCCGAAATTGACAAGATGGTTTATCTTCTTCAGGGCCGAGTTGCGCCGCTTTATGAGCCTTTGGAATTTGGAATGGCCGAAAAACAGATGCTCAAGGCTATTGCGTTTGCATACCAGGTTCCTGGTAGGGAAGCTTTAAGTCTTTACAAGCGAAAAGGGGATTTGGGAGAAGTTGCCGAAGAACTTGCGAAAAAAAGTAGAGGCGGAGAGGATTCCGTTTCGGAAGTTTTTGACGAATTAAAGGAGGTCGCGCAGACCCAAGGTGAAGGATCGGTCGAGAAAAAAATGGCGATTATCGCAAAGCTTTTGAAATCGCTTGATCCCCTGTCCGCACGATTCGTGACCCGAATTCCCGTTGGAAAAATGAGGCTTGGATTTTCCGACATGACAGTCCTTGACGCGCTCTCCTTCATGATTGATGGGACAAAAGAGCATAGAAAAGATATTGAGCCGGTTTTCAATATTCGCCCCGATCTTGGCTACATTGCAAGAACAGTTCGCGGAAAAGGAGTAAAGGGCTTGGACGCGGCTACGCCTGTTCCATTTACACCGGTACTCATGGCCCGCGCAGAGCGGTTGTCATCAGGTGATGAGATTATAAAAAAAATCGGCAAATGCGCGGTTGAACCAAAATTCGACGGGTTCCGCTTGCAGGTACATGTTATCCGTTCGGATGTCAAATTATTTACAAGAAACCTTGAGGATGCAACTTTTATGTACCCCGATATTGTCGAGGGAGTGAAGCGCCAGATAAAAGCGCGCGAGGCAATTTTTGAGGGAGAAGCAATTGCATATAATCCTGAGACCGGCGAATATTTGCCGTTTCAAGAAACGGTTCAGAGAAAAAGAAAATACGGGATTGAGGAGATGGCAAAGAAAATTCCTCTTAAACTTATTTGTTTTGATCTGTTGTTTATCAATGGTAAAAACTTAATTGACCGCCCGTATACTGAACGCAGAAAAGAGCTTTCGTCTATAATTCATATAGATGATACGGTGCTTCTTGCGGATGAAAAGATTATAGACAATGCGCGCGATCTTGAAAACTTCTTTGATGATGCGGTTTCGCGGGGCCTCGAGGGGATTTTGGCCAAAAAACTTGACGGGACATATCAGGCGGGAGCGCGTGGTTGGAATTGGGTTAAGTTTAAAAGATCATACTCGGCTCACCTTGAGGATACAATCGATTGCCTTGTTATGGGGCACAATGCCGGACGTGGGAAAAGAGCGGCATTTGGACTCGGAGCATTTCTAATAGGGGTTTACGACAAAAAGGAAGATAAGTTTGTGACTGTCGCAAAAATTGGAACGGGATTAACAGATGAGGAATGGAGAGAACTCTACAAGCGGGCAGAGAAACTGAGGGCCCGTGAAAAACCGCCTCTATATGAGGTTGATAAAATGCTTGAACCGGATGTTTGGATTGAGTCTGAGATTGTTGTTGAAATCAGAGCAGATGAGATAACCCGCTCCCCAATTCACACCGCAGGACGAATCCTTAAGCCTTCAAAATCAGGAGGAGCATTTGTTATTGATGTTCCGGGATTTGCTCTCAGGTTCCCGCGCTTGGAGCGCTTTCGTGATGATAAAAAACCGGAGGATATAACGTCACTTAGTGAGATAAAGCAAATGTTTAAAGGGCAGAGGAAAGAAAAGAGCGTTTAAAATTTTTGGGTGTTGACAAGCCATTTTAAATAATGGTATAAAATTATAATCATGTTTGACGACAATCAAAACCAACCCACTCCGCCGGCCGGCGGACCAATGCCGGGGGGAATACCAACACCACAGACACCCCAAATGCCCAGTGAGCCATCGACACCAACCGCTCCTCCATATATGCCGCCAACTGAACCAACACCGCCTACACCAGAACCTTCTGCTCCCGAACCACCAACGGGTGGAACAGGATCAACAGAAGAACCAGGCGGCTCAACTCCTCCTCCAGCCCCGGGAATGTAATTCAAAAGGGTATCCACGAGTATCAAAAGTATCAAGCGTATCACGGGCTTTCAAAAGCGTATCTCTTGGCAATTCGGCCGTTTCGATCAACAACACGATGACACGGAGTTAACCCCGAATCGGGATTTATGTGTAAGGCATATCCGACAACGCGAGGAGACATATTAAGTTTTTTGGCAATTGAACCATATGTTGTAACTTTGCCTTTTGGAATCTCCTGAACCAGATCGTAAACTTTTTCAAATGTCTTATTGCTCGGTTGTTTCATTGTTCGATTGTTATCTTATATCTAGAAAGTTGATCCGACGTAGGCAACTATTAAGTCGCGAGCAAGTCTTCCAATAAAAACGAGCATTAAAAAACGTCTTAACGGGTAAAGTGCAAGCCCGGCAACTATTCCTATTGCGTCAAAAAAAGGGTTTGGAACAAATGCGAATAAGACAATTAAAAGCGATCCATGTTTATGATGAACTATTCTGTAAAGCGAGGCCATAAAGGTATGATCGCGAGGGTGTGTAATTTTTCTTGTGGAATGGCCAAAGAGAAAACCTACAGATTCCCCAAGTGTTGATCCAACTGATGAAGCAAGGGCCACTAAGACTGGATTATACAAAGCACCCCCAATTCCGGTTGCGACAATCCCAGGTGCCGGAAAGAAAAGAGTGGAAGAGGAGACAAAATTAAAGATAGCAACTCCTAAAATTCCTAAGGATTTCAAAGTCTCAAAGTCGAACTTAAAATATAATGGTGAGAAGAGAAGTAGCGCCGAGACAAGGAAAAGAATTGCATAGAAAAGCTTGTTTTCTAAAATTTTAGGTTTTCTTTTTGCCATAATTTTCTCTAGTCGCTCGTGTACATTTTTCTCAGACCCGCTCAGACTCTTTAAATTTATTGTAGAGGCTTACCCCTTCGCTAAATGAAAGTCGCATATTCATCTCTATCGAAAAAGCCTTTTCTTCTGTTAGCGACTTTCAGTTGTCTTCGAAAAAGTACACTTCACGCCTCTTGATTTCTATTAACTATTAACTATTTCCTATTTCCTGCCTCTTTCAGTTGTTTTAGTTTCCACATAAAGAGAGCACCTTTGTTGGAAGAATAGGTTTTTGCGTCCTTACAATATGATAACGCTTTTTCAAGAATTGAGCGATGGGTAGTTTTTGCAAGTTTTATATAAAGGGATTTATGCTTATAATCGTTTAATTCCTCGGATAGATATATTCCGTATGCCTGGAATTCCCGGCTTATGTACTTATCCTGAACCGGATTAAATTTTTTTAAAACACTCCCAACACTTTGCACCAGAATATTATAGCATTGACTTAAGTTTATTTGCGGGTGTATAAAAGAGGCATGGCGAGAATTGAAGAAGGACCGACGAAGTCAGTTAAAAGACCAAAAGGGCCGCCTCCAACAGCCGAAGAAATTTTTCGAATGATGGATGAAGCAGGACGAGAATTATGGTTAATTGCCGAATTAAAGCGTCTTGCCGATTGGCGCGAAGGATCAGCAAGAGTCGATCGCCTTTATGGTAAGGGAACTTCGCATGAAATTGCAAGTCAAATAGACAGGGGAATGATAACTTTTCGAGAAGAAGCAAAAAATTATGATCTATTACCCGATAAAGTAGTGATTCTTGGGAGACAAGCCCCACTAGGAAGAACGGCGCCCACCGCTGTCTCGCTACCGCTCGCAGCCGGGCTCCTTCGCTCACGGTAGTTTCCGTCTCGCTCAGTCCGCCCCCTTGCAAGTTGGATTCGATTCTTGTTTAATGTTTGCATCATGGAACTTGTACTTGATCTTCATCTTCATTCAAGGTTTTCTCGCGCGGTCTCACAACGAATGAATCTTGCGAATATGTATATTTGGGGGAGGAAAAAGGGGATAAACATTTTGTCAATTGCCGACTTTACTCATCCAATTTGGTTCAGGGAAGCGCGTTCGCAAGTCGAGGAAATAAATTCGGGCATATATCGATTAAAGGATCGGAAACATGCCGAACAAGAACTTGGACCTTTGATTCAAAAAGAA
The DNA here is from genome assembly GCA_001782235.1 of Candidatus Levybacteria bacterium RIFCSPHIGHO2_02_FULL_40_18. Lineage (GTDB taxonomy): Bacteria > Patescibacteriota > Microgenomatia > Levybacterales > GWA1-39-11 > GWA1-39-11. The sequence continues at coordinate 9,007 of MFOC01000007.1, read as the reverse complement.
TTCATTGGGCCATATTTTATGCTGTCAACGGAGGTTTCTTCGATCTATACCGAAAACGGAGTTCCTCATAGAATTCATAATCTAATTTTTGCGCCGAACTTTGAAACTGCAGGGAAAATTAACGGAACTTTAACTCGAATGGGCTTTAATTTATCATCCGACGGCCGGCCGATTTTAGGCATATCCTCAAAAAACTTAGCAAAAGTTTTGTTTGAAATTGATAAAAAAATCGCAATCATTCCATGTCATGCCTGGACCCCTTGGTTTTCACTCTATGGTTCGCGCTCAGGATATGATTCAATCGTCGATTGTTTCGGAGAGTTTTCGAAATATATCTTTGCTGTTGAGACAGGTTTAAGTAGTGATCCCTCCATGAACTGGAGGATTCAGGAGCTTGATACTCGTTCGATAGTTTCCTTTTCTGACGCGCACTCGCCTGAGAAAATGGGCAGAGAAGCAACAGTACTCAGGCCAAAAGCTAACAGCCAAAAGCCAAGAGCCAGTGACATTACTTATGATAATATTTTAAATTCTTTTGTTAGGGGGCACGAGAGGATATTTGAGATTGGATATACAATCGAATTTTATCCGGAGGAGGGGAAATATCATTATACAGGTCATCGTTTATGTAAGGTTTCATATTCCCCAGAAGAAGATCGCACAAAAGGCACAATTTGCCCCTCTTGTCATCGTCCATTAACGGTTGGCGTGATACATAGAGTGGAGGAACTTGCAAATAATGGTTCAAACAATTTTAAGCCGCGCAGTGATGAGTTCGGAGTAATTTGGATGGAGGACACGCGCCCCTCCGGGCCAGAGGCCCTCAAGGGCCGGAGGCCGCCTTATGTTTCGCTTGTTCCGCTTCTTGAGATTCTTTCAGAATGTTTGCAATCGGGGGTTTCTTCAGGAACAGTTCTAACAATGTTCGATCGCGTGGTTAATCATTTTGGCTCAGAGCACGAGGTTTTATTTAGAGTTCCAATTACCGAGATCCGAAATGTCGGAGGTGATCGTGTTGCGCAAGGCGTAGAAAAGGTTCGGGCACGAAATATAAAGATAGTTCCGGGGTTTGATGGGGAGTATGGGAAAGTTTCGATTTGGAATGAAGAAGGAGAGTCGGAACGCGGAAAACCACAAGAGAAAACACAACTAGGACTAGGATTCTAATATCAAATACTTATTTTAATATGTATTTTTTATTTTTACTATTTGATATTTGATATTGGAGTAGATATAGTTGAAGTATCCTTTTAAAAAAAGATCGGGGGTGAATTAGAAAATATGGCACAGAATAATTCGGTAGATCAATTAATCAAACAAATGGAGGATTGGTTTTCAAAACTTCCTGCTTTACCTAATAATTGGCGGGATGTTATTGTCACTATAACTCCATGGCTGGCATTAATCTTTGGAATTATAGGGGTATTAGGATCGCTTGCGGCGGTGGGTATTTTAACTTTCCTGGCACCATTCATGATTTTAGGAGGCGGAGTGGGAGTTGCATCCGGAGGGATAATAGGAGCGTTGCTTGCGCTTGTAGCAAGCGTACTTTTGGTTATGGCTTTTCCTGGAACACGTGATAGAAAAATGTCAGGATGGAGATTACTTTTCTTTAGCGAAGTAGTATCTATTATCTCTTCAGTTGTAGCTTTTTCAGCTGGAGGAGTAGTAGGGGCATTAGTCGGATTTTATATTCTGTTTCAGATTAAATCTCATTATAAATAAGGCAGGTGAGATATGTTTTTAAATCGCGAGGAAGCTGGTATCCGGCTTGCTCTGAAATTATCAAAGGAAAAGATTCCTAAAGATTCAATTATTGTTGCTATCCCCCGCGGGGGTGTTATAGTAGGAAAAGTAGCTTCAGAAATCCTCAAAATTCCACTCAGTATTCTAATTGTCAAAAAAATAGCCGCTCCTCACAATCCGGAACTTGCAATTGGAGCAACAGGATCTGACGGAGTAGTTTTTTGGGACGAAAATCTAATTGGTTATCTTGATATCTCTGGCAAAGAAAAAGACAAGGCGCTTTCCCTAACCATAAAAACAATAAAGGCACGAGAAAAACAATTAGGCATAAAAATCCCAGATGTAAAAAGAAAGACTACTATAGTTGTTGATGATGGCGTGGCAACGGGCGCAACAACAATTGTTACATCAATGATTTTAAAAAAATTAGGTTCAAAAAAAATAATTCTAGCAACGCCGGTTATTTCAAAGAGAACAAAAAAGGAATTAGGTGAACATTTCGATAAAATTGTATCTGTATTGACTCCCGATGACTTTTCTGCTGTCGGCGAATTCTACAGAGAGTTTCCGCAGGTAGAGGATGAGGAAGTCAAAGCGCTTCTGCGTAACAACTGACAATTGACAACTGACAATTGACAAAGATATACTGTTTACCTTATGGCAGAGGTTATTCTCACTGATGATTCTTTTGAAAAAGAAGTTTTAAAGAGTGAAGTGCCTTTTATGGTGGACTTTTGGGCAGAGTGGTGTCAGCCATGTAGGATAATAAGCCCTCTTATCGAAGAATTGGGACACGACTATGAAGGAAAGATTAAGGTAGGTAAGATGAACGTTGACGAACACCCAAACACTCCGGGAACTTATGGCATAATGTCAATCCCAACAATCATAATTTTTAAAGGTGGAAAGCCAGTTGAGACAATGATTGGAGTACAACCAAAAGAGAATTTTAAGAAAAGCATCGAATCCGCACTCGCTTCATAAGTCAAAATTCAAAATGCAAAATTCAAAATTGCAATTCAAAAGTAAAAAGTTTTCTAAACTTTTGGATTTTTACTTTAACTTTTGACTTTTAACCTTTGACTTCTAACTTTATGGATACTTTTGATGTCATTATCATTGGGAGTGGACCGGCAGGGTTGACTGCAGCACTCTATTCAACTCGGGCAAATCTCAAAACTTTAGTAATTGCAGGTCGCGCATGGGGCGGTCAACTTATGCTAACCACTATTGTCGAAAATTATCCCGGGTTTCCGGAAGGTATTCAAGGGCCGGACCTGATGCAAGCTATAAGAGCGCAAGCAGAACGCCATGGCGCAGAGATCATTGATGTAGATTTCAAATCAGCCGATTATGGTTCGACAGGCTCACCACAAGGTGGTTCGACAGGCTCACCACAAGGTGGTTCGACAGGCTCACCACAAGGTGGTTCGACAGGCTCACCACAAGGTGGTTCGACTAAGCTCACCACAAGCAATTCGACCCCAATAAAAATAAGGACAGATGATGATAAAGAATACTTAACAAAGACAGTTATCATTGCAACGGGTGCTGATACAAAGTGGCTTGAGGTCCCAGGTGAAAAAGAGAAGATTGGTCGAGGCGTTTCATCTTGTGCTCCATGTGATGCTCCGTTTTTTCGAAATAAAAATGCAATTGTTGTTGGCGGAGGAGATTCTGCGATGGAAGAGGCTCTTGTTTTAACAAAGTTTGCAAGTTCGGTCACTATTGTTCACAGACGTGATGAATTCCGGGCATCGGCAATTATGCAAAAGAGAGTGAAGGAGAATCCAAAAATTAAAATACTTTTTAACTCGGACATAGTCGAAATTTTAGGGGAGAATAAAGTTGAAAAAGTGAAGGTTAAAAATAATAAAACTAACGAAATTTCTGAAATACTAATAGACGGAGTTTTTGTTGCGATAGGGCATATTCCTAATTCGGCATTGTTTCCGGGCGTTGATCGCGACGAAAATGGGTTTATTAAGGTTTATGATCACACAAAAACAAATATAGAAGGCGTTTATGTCGCAGGAGACGTTCACGACGCTCACTACAAACAGGCCGTGACCGCCGCCGGGTTCGGGTGTATGGCCGCTTTGGAGGTTGAGAAATGGCTGATGAATCAATAATGGTTAGTTTCCCGGCTGCAACAATCTCGTCGCTCCCGAGGTCTACGTCCTCGCGTCGCGATGTCGATGTTGCGCGGCAGGCCGCCGCCGGGTTCGGGTGTATGGCTGCCCTCGAGGTAGAAAAATACCTCATGAACCAAAAAGCATGAAAACTTGACTTTTCACGAGAGAGCATTATAATATTAATTAAAGGTGCCATTTTATGGTTGCCGAACAAGCAAGAAGTTATTCAGATACCCCCGAACAATTACCTCCCCAGCTTCAAAGCCCTGAGGATGTCTTCAAACTGCTGCAAATTCAATATAGCCGTTACCCACTGTTTAAGGCCGGTCACCCCGGTTATTCAGCTATTTTTGTGCGGGATATAGTTAAATCAGGGCGCGCGGCCCGCAATCCCATGATGCTTGCCGGGATAATCGCGCTGGGAGGAGATTTACAGGCAAAAAATAAAGATCCCATAAGAGGCGCGTATCCGGGCGCAATATTTCATGAGTATAATCCTGAGCGTGGCGACGGTATAGATATCAATGGTCGAGGAAATACCATGTTTAACGCATGTGACACCACAGCAGAATGGACCATCGGGCACGAAGATTACACTCGATTAACAGGTGACTATAGTTTTGTAAGAAGATATAGATCGGAACTTGATGCTGCTAGTCGATATATTTCAGATCACGTTAATTCAAACGGGCTCTTTATTGAGGATCCAGAATTTAGCGGTGCAAAACACTTTGCCTTAAAAGTTACAACTTGGAGGGATTCAGTTCTTCCCGGAAGGGGAACTGGAGAGGCCACCTACCCGGTCGTTTATCCCTTGGCCCATGCTCAAAACATTGCGGCATTAAGAAGTTTCTCAAGGCTTACTGGTGCTGAATGGCCAAGAAAATTAGCTCAAAGAATGGTTGAGGCATTGCCCGACCTTTATAGCCCTCGGACGCGCTCATTTTTTATAGCAAAAGACGCGGACGGACCGATTGAGGGAGTCAATTCTGATAATTTACATATGCTAGCCTATCTTGAACCGGGTGATTTACCCCCCGATATTGTCGAAAGTTTGGTAAGTGCTTCAGAAATACTTGAAACTGATTGGGGATATAGACCGCTAGAACCTGAGCTTGCGAAAAAAACTAACGACCCCTATCACACTGATCCTGTTTGGCCGCATGAGCAATCTGCAACCCACACTGGAATTAAAGCTCATTTAGACTGGGCTATTAAAGAAAAGCTTAAGGGTTTAATTGGAGCATTAGAGCATGCATTTGAGGTTACGGGACGGCCTAATAATTATTATGATAAAAATCCAGGGTCTTATCCTGAAACTATTTTAAACGGCATGCCATGGGGAAATAAAATACAATTATGGAGCGCTGCTGCAAGGAAAGAATATTCATTGAGTGCTTAGGGGAGGTTCTTTTTGAGGTTTTCTAGGTCATCGCGGAGCGCTATTATTCCCCGGGATAAGTTAATGATTTCCTTTTCAATGTTTTGTAGGGATTTATTAGATTCAACATGTGCCACTTGCTCTTGGGACTGTTCGCGATCCTCTTCAAGATAGTAGCGGTCAATATCTTCTGAGATGTCCTCAACATCTGCCTCAAGTTCCTCAACATTACGTCTCATCTTTCTGACATTTCCTTCAAGTCCTGAAACGTCTTCCTGAATCTCTCCAAAGCCCCCTTCAAGTCCTGAAACGTCTTCCTGAATCTCTCCAAGATCCTCCTCAACGTCTTCAAGGCTTTCATTTGTTCTATTGACTGTCAGTTGAATAAACAAGGCAAGATAAATTGCCTCAAGAGAGACAATGGTCGTAACGACAAGAAGTATGGTTTCAAAGGGGACGCCAGCAAAATAGACAAAAAAAGCCACAATAAATAACATAGTATGGACAATCAGAGATTGAGGTGTGCCCACCCATTGAGTCATCTTGACAGCAAACTTCTCAAGTTCGGTGTCCTTTTTTACGCTCGTTTTCTGGGTCGTCATAATAGACTAATTATAATCCTGCCCCACCGTTGAGGGCAACCCTTAATTTCCTTTCCTACTTTGGTAGGAAACTCGTGAAGAGTTGGGAACAGTTTGATCCCGAACATTTAACACAGGAGTATTTATAGTCGCCAACAATTGATTGGTGATGAAGAGAAGAAGCTAACCACCATGCAACTGTTTCTTCTTCGCCTGATCCAACTTTTGCGTTTTCCCATATCCAGTAAGGTAGGTTACGATTATAAAGGCCTGAGTGGACCGTGCCGTTTGCAAGTTCTCCGGCAAGCTCCGTTGATCGTACTTGTGCCAGCTCGCAAACGCTATTTTCGAGCTCAAAGGGCGCAAGACCAAGAGATACACGATGCTGATTGATAAGATTAAAGATTTTGTCTGAGTCAAGATTCGCAATTTGCTGGCCCGGGTCGGTTACATGGGGCGTAGGTATTGGGGTGGATTGGGTTTCTGGTTGGATGGATATGATTTGCGGGCTTACGGTTTCTTTGGCAGAAGCAACTATCACGGATGATTGGATTTGCGGAGTATCCGGTTTTCTATTTGTTTTAATACATGATTGAGTGAATAATTCGTCGCAAAGCGGAGTAGATACCATTATAGACGAGCATGAGCTTGCCCTGAGCTCTGTCGAAGGGCTCGTAGATGTTTCGGCCGATACCTTGTGAGTCAGTCCTGTAATGACTAAAAAAGTCAATACAAGGATCAAAATTTTACCCCGAAAAAAGCGGGGCCTGCCTTTAACCATATCTTTAATAATGGTTGCCGAACGGCTCGTGGTGAGCTTGTCGAACCATAAAAAAATCCTGCTATAAAGCAGGATCAATACACGAAGTCGCAAGTATACCAAAAAGAGGGGATCAAGTCAACCCGTCGGGGCCCAATTTTGAAGCTAGATCAGGATATTCACGCACGATTTTTTCGACATCTTCAGGATCTAAAAATAGCTTCCCCTTTTTCTCATTTGCGACAAACGCAATTGCCCGAACTTCAGAAATCGGAACAACTTTAAATTGGGGTAAATTTCGCAGGTACTTAATTTTCTCTTCAAAGGTCATCATTTACGAGCGTAAGAAATATGCTTCGAGGTGATTTTCAAGCCTTTCTTTTGCGGTAGGAACATCTGATCTCTGACAGTAGCGAGCGAAACTTCTTGCTTGATTTGAAGTCCATTTGTCTTGACCGAGACTTATCTCGGGTTTACGCCATCGATTTTGCCTTACGGTTATAAGCCTATATGAACCTTTGTCACTAGATCGAGCAAAATAATGATTAAATCCTCGCCGCTCAAGCACGTAGTGATTATAACCTATTTGACTGATTCAGGACAAGCACTCTTCGACTGGCTATTGACAAGGCTCTCTGTGTTCGTGTAGAATAGATTCACTTTTCGAGGAAATAAGTATATTCATGATGATAAACTCAAACTGAATCCAATAAATCCCGCCACAGGCGTGGATCCCTATTGTCAACATAACTTCTAGGCCAATTTGCGGCCAAACTTGTTTTCTCGATAAGGTTTGACAATTGAAATCAGACCGCCAGCATAGCTGACAGGTCTTTGGGGTGATTTGCAATAAACTCTTTGGGCCTGAAGTTTACATGGCTGAACGCCTCGTTTGCAACGAGGAGGTAGGGGGTTCGACTCCCCCCAGGTCCACACTTCGCTTTTAGCTAATAGCTATTAGCCATTGGCTAATTGCTAAACTTGTGTTTTTGTGCCTCGTCGGTGGAAGGGAAATTATACTTCCCGGCGAGACATAAGAATACAATGAGGATCTTGATCCCCCTTCGCTCTGCAGTACAGAGCTTCGGGGGATTAAAGAGCTATCGCTCTTTAACAATTGGGGTTATATGAAATCCCGCACCAAAATTTGGTGACGGGATAAATTGTTATTCTCATCCGCCGAAGAGGCGAGATGAGTACAACTAGGCCAAAAATTCCACTAGAAGTGGGGTTCCGTGTCCCTTGCCGGGAACACGGTTTTGATTTTTTAGAATCTACGCTATTTCAATGCCATTAGTGGATGCCTTGGAAGTATTGACCGAAGAAGGACGCTTCATGGTTCGCGAAACTCGTCGGGGAGTGACCAATGACACTTTGATCCGGCGGTGTCCGAATGGGGAGACCCGTTCCGATGCAAAATCGGAATAACCTCGTCACGAAAATGTTCCGCCGTAAGGCGGGATGTATTAGTGGCAGGTGGGGTACCCGGTGAACTGAAACATCTAAGTAACCGGTGGAAAAGAAATCACAGAGATTCCCTTAGTAGCGGCGAGCGAAAAGGGAAAAGCTCAAACCGCTTATGCATAGCATAAGCTAGTTTATAAAGTAGAAAGTTTTTAAGGTTTGTAAGGTAATTCTTTATGAACTTTATAACTTTACGAACTTTAAACTGGCTCGTGCTGTGCACGAGCGGTGTTGTAGGACGGCTGGCTTAAATGCAAAAGGTTACAAGAGTTAGGTAGTAGAAGGCGCCGGAATTGCGCCGCCAAAGAGGGTGATAGCCCTGTAAACGAAACCTAATTCTACCTTCGCCTGTTCCTGAGTACCATGGGGCACGATTAAACCCTGTGGGAAGCTGGGGCGACCAAGCTCCAAAGCTAAATATCAATACTTACCGATAGTGAACTAGTACCGCGAGGGAAAGGTGAAAAGCACCCCGGGAGGGGGATGAAAGAGTACCTGAAACTAATGGCTAACAAGCAGTCAAAGGGCTTTGCCCTTTGAACAGTTGACAGTTGACCAATTGACCAATTAACGATCAAAAGTTGTTAATTTGTTAATTTTGTTAATTTGTTAAGTGTTCAGAAGGCAGAGCCTAATGACGTGCCTATTGAAGAATGAGCCAGTGAGTTTTTGTTGTCTTCTAGTCTAACCAAGCTCAGCTTGGGGAGGCGCAGTGAAAGCGAGCCCTAATCGGGCGAAATTAGAAGCCAACAGGAGACCCGAAACCGGGTGAGCTAACCATGAGCAGGGTGAATGCCGACGAGAGTCGGCAGGAGGCCCGAACTCGTGACAGTAGCAATTGTCTGAGATGACTTGTGGTTAGGGGTAATATACCAAACGAACTCGGAGATAGCTGGTTCTCCCTGAAATATATTTAGGTATAGCCTTAATAATTACGCAT
>MFOC01000006.1:1880-23485 GCA_001782235.1 Candidatus Levybacteria bacterium RIFCSPHIGHO2_02_FULL_40_18 | reverse complement strand
GGCGATACTGAAGGTGATACAGAAGCGGAAGGAGACTGAGATGGTGATACAGAAGGTGAAACTGATGGAGATACCGATGGAGACACAGAAGGACTTACAGAAGGCGATACACTAGGTGAGACGCTTGGGCTGACACTAGGTGAAACAGAAGCCGAAGGACTTTGGCTTGGAGAAATACTAGGGCTTACTGATGGTGAAATAGAGGGTGAAACGGACGGTGAAACGGAAGGACTAACTGAAGGTGAAACAGAAGGACTAACGCTTGGAGAAATGGATGCTGAAGGCGACTGTGAAGGCGATACACTAGGTGAGACGCTTGGGCTTACGCTAGGGCTTACTGAGGCAGAAGGACTTTGAGATGGCGAAACGGACGGAGATACTGATGGGCTGACTGATGGTGATACAGAAGCGGAAGGACTCTGGGAAGGAGAGACGGATGGTGACACAGACGGGCTAACGCTTGGTGATACAGAAGCCGAAGGACTTTGGGAAGGTGATACAGATGGACTGACTGATGGACTAACTGAAGGAGAGACGCTTGGCGAAACTGACGGACTAACACTGGGAGAAACGCTAGGGCTTACACTAGGAGAAACAGATGCGGATGGGCTTTGGCTTGGAGAAACACTTGGAGACACACTGGGACTTACTGATGGTGATACAGAAGCGGATGGGCTTTGGCTTGGAGAAACAGAAGGACTAATAGAAGGCGAGACTGATGGAGACACAGATGCCGATGGACTCTGCGATGGACTTACTGATGGCGAAACTGACGGACTTACACTTGGCGATACTGATGCCGAAGGAGATTGACTAGGTGAAATTGATGGAGATACCGATGGACTAACAGATGGTGAAACGGATGCTGATGGTGATTGGGAAGGACTGACTGATGGACTTACACTTGGGCTGACACTAGGTGAAACAGATGCGGAAGGACTCTGGGAAGGAGAGACAGATGGAGAGACAGATGGACTTACAGATGGTGATACTGAGGGACTAACGCTTGGTGAAACAGAAGCACTAGGAGATTGACTTGGTGATACTGACGGAGATACCGAAGGGCTGACTGATGGTGATATAGATGCTGATGGACTCTGGGAAGGTGAAACGCTAGGACTGACTGATGGGCTAACACTAGGTGATACAGAAGCGGATGGAGATTGGGAAGGACTGACAGAAGGTGATATTGAGGGAGAGACAGAAGGGCTTACTGATGGTGAAACCGAACTGGTCCCTGCTGCTGCCCATATTGCGGCAACTCGGGCTGACCTGTTAGCTGTACCGGTAATTGTGGAGGCTAGGGACGTCAGAGCTCCTGTTGCTATTAAATCAGCAACAGCAAAAGATGAGCTTGCATCATCGAACTCAAGTTGTTCAACTTGGCTATTATCGTGCGCAAAACTGACAACATTACCCGTTCCTATGCAGGAGCAGCACAGATCTGTATTCGCGATTGTCAGAGATTCGTTGGTTACCGTGGTCCCAGTAGTTGCAGTGGTCCCGTCTGTATCACTAGCCGCGCCCTGGGCAACACCTTCGTATTCGGCGGCCATGGCATTACACTCGAGAGAACTCGCCGTTCCTGTGAATGATATTGATACTGTTTGTGCTCCGTCTGCGGGTAGATTTGCCTCATCAATAAAGTAGACATAAGAGCCGTATATGAAACTCGATGTTCCGGTTTTTTGAGCAATAGCTTGGGTACAGGTAGCGCCACCGTATGTGACGGTGTTAACGTCGTAATTCGCACCGTTCTCAAAGCCAATGTAGATTATTACCTTGCGGTTTGATCCCGAGACAAGCGTGTGGCTGAAAGATAAAGGACTAGAAGTGCCTGTCCCTGAAGTATTTGTGCCTAATCTTGATACTGCCATATTAATTTATTTTCAATCCACAGTAATAAATCGCATTGAAAATGCGATTGATTTACTCTAATTGAATTTGTTGGCTAAATCAACTATATATTTCTATATACTAGGGGTTCGCCGGTACGCCGGACAAGAAGTTTGCTGCTTGTAAGGTATTGCTTGAAGAGTATATCCTCTAAAGGTGTAGGTAAATCCTTTATTTAATTCTCTCGAAAGTCTCTCCTTTCAAGACCTCACGGTTTTTTACTCTTGGGTGCGGGAGAAATCCACTTTTTATTCGCTTCTAATAAGAACCTGGTAATCTCAGGTTTTACCCCAAGGCTTTCAGCCCATGCGCACCATGCATAAACATCTTTGGGGAGGCATTTTGAGAGGAATCCTCTTTTGTCGGGATAAACAAAAGTCCACCAAAGATTAAATCTTGGATCGTCTCCATAAACCGCGTCTCTTATTGTGTAATAATCTATGCCTGCCTTTTCGCAGACATCATAAAGTTCCTGACACTGAGCTACTTTGAATGCTATTGCGCGATTTTCTGATAGTTTTATAATTTCGGCCTCAAGGACTGTCACCTGTCTGATTTTTATATTGGCGTTGTAAACAGTCGCGTAAAGATCAATTAATGTTCTCCTGTCGCGTGGTTCGCCTCCTATGACAAGAAAAGGAATCCTTTTTTCATCAAGAAGCGGATGCTCCGGTGTCTCCCCAAGATATTCAGGCTGCATGATAATTCTTTTTTTATATTTTTTTGACAGATAATCACAGGTTCCGGGATTGACGGTTGATCGAATCACGATAAGCGGACACTTACACCAGGAAACACACTCCTCGACTATTGAAGTATCGAGCCTACCTTCCCCTTTGGACGGAGTTGGAACGCAAATAAACGCGACATCTCCCCTGTTCGCTCGATTTTTGCTTCCGCCTCGCCTCTTGTAAATATAAGCATCGGGAAAAAGCTTGTGCACAGCTTTCCCTACCCAACCATAACCTATGATAGTAACTTTCATAATTTTTAATTTAAAATTGATTTTATATTAGTTTCGAATATTATATATTACGTCTTTTTCTAATAAATACCCGCTCATCGCCTCTTCATTCTGCGTTTGCATATTTTCTCGGGCCGATCCATTAAGCGTTCCCGAAGGCTCGGATTGAATCGGGGCAGGTTCACCCCGTACCGGTTCGCTACGGGGTTCAATTTCAGACGTTTTAGTATCTGCGGTCGAACCTTTAAACACAAATTTATTCTCCTTAAGCTTCTGTAAATCCTCGTTGGTCCATCCTTTAACCGGCCAGAATTTCTCGACAAGCCATGAGAGAGGGCGGATTTGTTTATACCACTTGTTATTAAAGAATAGATCTTTGGCAAATTCCTTGGCTTTTTTCTGGTCGCTCCCCGAGATTGGATAAGGAAAACCAAAGTCCCCACCTTGAGTTCTAAACATATGGGCATACCAGGTTTTATGGTTTACAAGGACCCGCCCTCCTGATAACCAGGTCTTAACAGATACTTCTATTCCTTGTGATCCCCAACTGCCGAATTTTTCATCGCAGATATTCAAGTCCCAATATTTATCCCGGGTCAACATCCAGCATGATCCCTGAAGAGACATTGTTTCCGTCAAGCCCGTTTCTTCTAAATCTTTTCTGTATTCTGGTCTTTTAGTATATTCATTAAAATACTGAAAATGTGGTTCAGCATCAAAACAATATGAATTACTCTGAGGTTCCTCTTTACCCACCCACATCATTTTTCTTTTTATGTGTTCTGTATCACCACAATTATCACATTTTTGTGGAGTTGGACCTTGATACTTTTTCCATCCGCATTTATAGCATTTCCACGAAAATGCCCAGAGATTCCTCATAGTGGGAACCATGGTGGTATTTTCTCCCGTCTCCTTAAAGGCCTCAATCATTTTTATATCAAACCCTTTATCAAAGGAACAATGTGCATCAATCTTCATCACATATTTGGCGCGGGAAAGTTTTGCGGCCATATTGGTTGCCGCGCGCTGCCCTACTGATTCAGGAACATAAATAATATTCACTCTTTCATGTTGAGGAATTTCTGGTTTAGCCCATTCTCCATCTAAAACAGCAATAATTTCAGTATCAGCCTCAATATTGGCTAATATATCCTCTATTGTGCGATATAAAAACATCTCATTTCTTGCAGGAATCAGAATACTAAGATCTTTTGCCATAGTTCATTTCAGTTCTGTCCACCGCTGTCTCGCTCCGCTCGCAGCCGGTCTCCTTCGCTTTTCGCCGGAGCCGAAGCTCAGTCCGACCCATCCCGGTACACTATCCGCCTCCTTCCATCCTTTAGCATATTCTTTGTTGCGATAGTCACTTGGCGACCATTTAGAATTGGTCAAATTTCTATTGTGTCTAATGCATATAATTGGAGTTTTTGACTCGTAATTTTCCCGTGGGCCGCGAGGTTCATAGTGGCGGTCAAATCCTTTACGCTCAATTTCTGGGATACGTTTTTTGAAAAAGTTTAGTACCAAGTCAGTATATGCACTCATTCCTGATACCTGCTGGGAATTATCTGTTTTTACAAAATATCTTTCAGGCCATCTTTGCTTCCACACATTAACATTAAAATAAAACACGTCATCCCTTTTTGGTGTAAAGTCAAAATGAGAAGGGTGATATAAAACATCGCTTTCTACAAAAAAAGCATACTTTGTTTGACATACCGCAAGTCCTCTAACAATTTGTTTGAGCATCATTAAAGGGCTTCTTTCCCCCTCCATAACAATTTGTACATCACCAAAATCTATCTCTTTGTTTAAGGAGACCGATATAATAGGCAAATCAATCTTTGATAGGTATTTACGTGCCAAATTATCTATCTCCGGCAAATGTTCATTACATGTGTAATATATTAAGGTTTTGTTGTTCATATTGGCAAAATATAAATTTTTAATTCTTAATTTCGAATCAAATCCGAATTATTTAACTTTGAAACGATTTTACCAAATTTAAATCGTTTTTGTTTTGAAATGGCGAAATTCAAAATTAGGTTTTATCACTATCGAGATTCATCTTTTGTGTCTAACAACTATTAGCCTATCCTCTTGCAATTTTGGGGGGAATTGAGATATTTGACAGTCATACTCTGAAAGAGCATTTAGAATATTATCAGGGTAATATACGTCCTCAATAATATAAATGACATCTTTTTTCAAAAGAGGCATTAAATTTTTAGCTAGGAAAATCTGCTTTCTGCTGTTATGGTTGGCGTCATCAATGAAAAGATCAATATCCGTGCCTGTTTTTTTAACTAGTTCTACGATGTCTTCTTTTTTTGTCTCATCACAGAGAAAGGTTTGAATCCTATTGTCCTCAAAAAGCGTTTCAGGGTGGTCGTCAGCCCCAAAAATTTGGGCATTAGGGAAAAAATCACGCCACATATACAAAGAAGCTCCCATATGATAAGTTCTCTTTAATCCAGGATCAAAAAAGACTTTTTTTTCCGGCATTCCGGGAAAAAAACCAATACCCATCTCTAAGACTTTTTTAATTTCCCGCCTCTTGTCTTTAAGTAGTTGGTAATAAAAGGGAGTGTATGAGTGTTTAAGCTGAGGGCATTTGTCGGTGCCGTATTTTAAAGCTAGTTTACAAAGCGGAGTTACCATAAGTTCTATTCCTATATAACGGGCAATCTGTTATATTTATTGGTATTATAACTGGTAGTTTATTTGATTGCACTGAGTTTTCTTATGACGCCCAATTTTTTCATCTGTCTCTCAGCCAACGTCAAATAATCTTGGTCTAATTTTTGCTTTTTGACCCATTTGATATATTTTTTGACAATTTTTTCTTCAGAATCTTGCGGTCTCCAGCCAATTTTTTTAAGTTTTGAGATGTCAGAGACCGCATGTCTGATATCTCCAACCCTAAATTGACCACTAAGTTTTAAGCTGATCTTATCTTTGCCTAAAGTAGCTCTAATTAATTTGGCTAAATCTAAAACAGTGTATGCCTTTCCAGAACCAACATTAAAATTTTCATAATTAGCCTTATCAGACTCAAGCATTAAAGCATTTGCCCTGGCAACGTCATAAACCGATATATAATCTCTTCGTGATAAACCATCCTCAAAAATTGGTGGGTTATGATTTGCCAGCATTTTTAAGGTAAAGATTCTTAACGCGCCAGAGTAAGCATTTTTTAGTGATTGCCTTGGGCCATGGACTATTGAATAGCGCATTACAACTGAAGGGATATTGTTCAGCCTCCCCAACTTTAAAGCTATCAGCTCTTGGGTATACTTGGAGATAGCATATTGATTGGGCGGGTCTTGGTGAAACTCTTCTGATAACATAGGGGTAATTTTTTCATTTCCATAAGGGCATTTAGGATCAAACTGGCCCTGACTCATCATTTGGATTGTTCTAAGTCCAGGGAAAACTTGTCCGTGTTTTTGACATGTCCATCTGCCTTCTCCATACACAAATTGCGATGAAGCAACAACTACTTTTTTAATCGGTAATTTATAACTTGCAATAATTTCATAAATTAAAGCAGTCGGAGTAACATTTATGTCGAAAAAATTTGAATAGTCTGGTAAAAGATCCATTAAAGCTGCCAAATGTATCACAAAATCTACCCCGGTCAGTGCTTTGCTTAAAATCTTTCTATCTCTAACGTCACCTTTGATTTTTTCAAATTTTAAATTCAAATACTCCGGCCATTTTCCAACGTGTGTTTTGGGAGAGAGATTATCCAGTATCCTAATCTGGTAGCCTCGCCTGTCAAGCTCGTCAGCTGTATGGGATCCGATTAACCCAGCCCCTCCAATAATTAATACTTTACCCCTGTTCATTTTAAATTCAGCCTTTTAAAATCTTTTTGAACTTTTTCATAACGCTTTAAGGTTCCCATATCCTTTGTGTATTCAGCTGATAAATATCCATACATTTTAAATCCTTTTTCTAAAAGATTGGGGAACATATCTTCCACAAAATCGGATGGAATTTTTTCAGGGATAAACTTTAGCACATCCGGTTCTAATATGTAAATAGCGGCGCTAGATAGATCAGTATTAATCACTCTTTTTTTATGGGGAGATACATAAAATTGATAAATCAAATTCTTTTTATCAAGAGCAATTAAATCTGAATCCTCAGGGTGGTCTGTTTTGTGAACTAGAAGAGTAGCATGACTATTTTTAATTTTGTGAAATTTTAAAAAAAAATCAAAATTAATAGTTGTAAATACATCCCCATATAAAACTATAAATGTTTCATCTAAGTCGCGAGCAAAATTAACTAATGCACCTGATGTCCCCAAAAGTACAGGTTCATATGAATAATGAATTCTAACCCCCCATTTTTCTCCCTTGCCTAGATGGTTTTTTATAAGTTCAGGTAAATAATGAAGATTTATATAAAAATCTAATATTCCAAATTTTTTTAGATGCTCAATATGTCTTTCAATTAAGGGTTTATTACTAAGCGGCAACATAACCTTAGGCATACCGGGAAAAGTGCTTTGCATTCTATGTCCTACTCCTGCTGCCAGAATCAGCGCTTTCAAGATAAACCCTCCTTTTCCAAAATTAGCTTCACAGCTTCTAATAAACCTTTAACTTTTATATGGGGTTTTGAATCTTTAAAATTTGAGGATCCAGTTTTAACGGCAATGGTAGTAGCACCAACTTTTATCCCAGCTTCAATATCTCTAAATGAATCTCCTACTATATAAGATTCCTTTAAATCTATTTTGAAATCCTTTGCAGCCTGTTTTAACAACCCAATCCCTGGCTTTCTGCATTTACAAACAACTCGATATTTTTCTAAATTAGCATCAGGATGATGGGGACAGTAATAAATTCTATCTATTTTTGCACCCCCCCTTTTAAATTTGGCAATAATTTCCTTATGGGTATTATTTAACCACTGCTCGTTAACCCAACCTCGAGCTACAACTGGTTGGTTGGTAACAACAATTGCAGGAATTTTATGTTTATTAAGAAGTTTGACTGCCTTAATTGTTAGAGGGAAAATCTTTAAGTCCTCGATTTTTGAGAGATTACCTACATCCTCATTAATAATTCCATCCCTATCAATAAAAACAGCAAATTTATATTTCACAATACCCTATCTTCTGGCAGATCGCTCAGTCCATTCACCGGGGATGTAATCTTTCATAGAGCTTTTAAGCCTACTCTTGGTAAGGATGTTACCATTCTTTAAGCTTTTTTGTTCATGCAGATGTTTTTTTAGGTAAGATAGGCAGCTTGTTAAAGCATGGCCCAAGCTCATATGGATATCTTCTATCACCCCATAGTTGCTGCTCTTGATAGTAATATCATAATCTACAAAAGCTCTAGCTTTTCCGCCACTATGATAACCCAAAAACCCTACTGTGGTAGCCCCACACTGCTTAGCATACATAAATGCCTTTATAACATTAGGAGTATTACCAGAGCCAGAAATACCGATGACAATATCTCCGCTGTTAAGTAACGAATGGAGCTGTTGGACAAACATATCGTCATAAGAGAGATCGTTTGCATAGGCAGTCATGATAGGTATATTATCTGTCAAAGAAACTACTTTAAGCCTTTTTTCAGTATGGTCATAAACGTTTGTTAATGTCCCTTTGCCTAAATCACAAGCTATGTGAGAAGCAGTTGCAGCAGCACCACCATTGCCAAATATAAAGATTGTTTTATCGTTTTTATAAGCTTCAAGCAGAATCTCCGCCACCTTTTCAATATCAGAAATTTTAACCTTATCCAGAGCTGTTTTCAGCTCAGTAAAGTAGCCTTTGGTTATTACCTTGAATTTATTCATGTCTCTATTCTACTTTAATACTTGCTGTAAAATCAAACAGATGATCTTCTAATATTAAAAATTGACTTACTGCCATCACGTTCGAGAGCAAAAGACATTTCTCTGTAATCTTTAAGCGCAGATCGGACAGCCTTTTGTTTTTGAAGAGGAACAAACAACAGTAAAAAACCGCCGGCTCCCGCTCCGGCAATCTTCCCCCCTATTGCCCCTGCCTTTTTCGCTTTTTCATACATTGTATTAATTTCTGGGTTTGTAATATCATCGGATACTTTTTTTTTAAATTCCCACCCAACCTTAAGAGCCTTGCCAAGATAGTCAGTATTACCTCTCCCTAAGAACTTTAACAGCTTATCTGACTGGTCTCGCATTTTTTTATATATGACAATCTTGTTATTAATATTCTTTACTTGTTTTTTTAAAATTTCATCCGCTTTTCTTGTTTTCCCGGTAAAAAAAAGCAGTAATCTTTGACTTAATTCGTTTAAATTTTCACTGGAAATTTTGGGAATATTAACAGTGACTGTGTGATCTTTATTGAAGCGGAAATGCTTCAGTCCGCCATAAGCTGCAATGTATTGATCTTGTTTGCCAATCGGCTTTCCCAAAGTGTCAATCTCGATTTCACAGGCCTCTTGAGCTAACGTTTCTGCACTTACCGGGATTCCTTGGTATAAATAAAGAGCATGCAACAACCCAACAGTAATACTTGAAGATGAACCGAGCCCGGAGCCTTCGGCAGGAATATCAGACAAAATGGTAATTTCCACGCCATTTAACACGCCTGTTTTCTTCATCGCTTCCCTGATCAGTTCGTGTTCAATTTTATCTACTTGATCGGTTATCTCCTTCTTCATCCAGT
This sequence comes from Candidatus Levybacteria bacterium RIFCSPHIGHO2_02_FULL_40_18, assembly GCA_001782235.1. Lineage (GTDB taxonomy): Bacteria > Patescibacteriota > Microgenomatia > Levybacterales > GWA1-39-11 > GWA1-39-11. The sequence continues at coordinate 13,937 of MFOC01000006.1, read as the reverse complement.
TTAGATAAATCATTTCGTCAAACCTCTCTTTTACAATCACATAGACATATTTATCAATGGCTGAAGAGACAACAGCGCCTCCTTCTTTGGTGTAAAATTCAGCTATGTCTGTTCCGCCGCCCACAAGACTAATCCGTAGGGGAGTTTGGGTAATAATCATTTTTTTATTAATGCCCATGTACTGGGTGGCATAAAAATCATTTCCAAATAATGTTCTTTCATAAAGCGGTTGACGGCATCAATAACCCCAAACCCACGCCTAAAGTCATGGCCAACCAGAAATTTTCCGGTTTTGACCTTTGGATACCAACTAATCATATCCTTATAACAGGCCTCTGTTGAATGGTCTGCATCTATATAAACAAAATCAAAATATTCATCAGGAAAAAGTTTAGCAGACTGGACTGTATAGTCTCTCACTACTTGGACAAAAGGGAATTTTTTAATCCTTTTAATAAAAATTTCATACTGTTCATCGAATTCTTTTTGAGTGTAGTCATCATATTTTCTGGGATGCACCCCAGAATCTTTCCATGCATCCACAGCTACAGCAAGTGTGGGTTGGTGGGCGATCATCTCCGCAAAATTATCACCTTTATAAATTCCAAGCTCAGCAACTCTACTGCAGTTGTATTTCCTCATAAAAGGTTCCCAAACCCTATGCCAGTTCCTAACTTTTAAACCCTTTAAATCCCGGGCAACCTCATTAAAGTAACCATCTGACAAAATTCCTGTGTCTTCTTTGTAGTCACCCAAACCGTAGCTGTTAAGTATTTTAACTAATCTTTCTGGCAGAACCTCTTTAAACAGACCAAAATGTCTTTTTTTGTGTGGGTGAAAGTGGGCAACCTTAACAGGAAGTTGGGCTCTCTTAAGGTTGGTAGGTATGTAGTAAATTCCAATGTTAAACGTAATGTTAATGAGCTGATACCTGTTATTTATGTTGTCAATGTTGTTTTTCCACATATAGGTAAGTGCATTTTGTTCGTTGCTGTTTAGTTGTCCCATAATCTCCCATATGCGCTGGAAAATATCCCTAGCCTCTTTTTTAAAAAAGAACGAGCCGGCGTTCCACCTCTTTGACCAGCCGTGGTTTGTGAAACCTGCGTCTTTGTCAAGATTCATATCGAATGGAACAAGCTGGAAAGCATCGAGGTCGTGGAACCAGTACAACTCATCTTCTATCAATCTATCAGCAAACATCCTGTTTATAATTGGAATTTTGCTTGACTTGTTCCGGTCAAAAACTTCATAATCCCCTTCTCCTATTACCAAGGCCTTAATACCCCGATAGTTATATTCAAAATTAGTAACTAAGATCATATCCTTAGAGTCCCAGCCTAAACTTAAGCTGTTGTCAATTTGAATTTTGGTTAAGTCCTCGTATTCAGGCGTAAACTCTTTTTTGGGATTAAAATAAATTAACAAATTTTTCATAGCCAAAAATCATTGACAGGATAGAAATTGCTCAAAACAGCTGTCTGATGATCGGCTTTATCAAAGTTAAATCTATATTTAAACAGAGGATAAATCTGGCTGTAGTGGGATTCTTTATCTTTCCAAGGTTCGCTGTCATGGACTACCAAATACTTTGCTAAATTGGAGAGCTTTTCTATTTCTACTATCCGTCTGCTATAAGGGGAATGGTCAATCAAAGCTACGTCCCACTCCTTGTTAATATACGGCTCTACATCATCCCAGTTCCTAACAAAAAAAAATTGGTGGCGGTCTGTTTTTAGGTATGGTTTTACGAATCTATGCCATTTCCAATTATTTTCGATTGTAACTAGATTGCGCTTTTGTCTCTCACATAACCAGTGAAGTAGAGGTGTGCTAAAAACTCCAGGACCTAATTCCAAAACGTCACCAGTGGTTCTTGCCATTGCCTCCAACAACATGGGAATAAAGGTGCTATATCTTATTGAAACATCCATGTTTGTAGCCATAGTTTATTCTAGTAGGAAAAAACCCATTTGCTCCTATCCTCTGGCCAGGTCGGAACAGGCCAGAATTTTTCAATTAACCACGAAATGGGGTGGATCAATCCCTGTTCTTCATTGTTCATCCAATGTTTTGAGGCCCACGTGCGGTTTTTAGCCAGATTGTTCTTATGTTTTTTGGTAAAAAGTCCTGCTTGGTAATGCCTTTTCATTTTGGTAAGATGGGCGTACCAGGTTTTTTTGATTATTTTTACTTGGCTTCCTTTCAACCAGTATTTCAAGCCTATCTCGAGGTATTCATCTGCAAAAGGCCCATAGGTTTCTGACCGGTCATCTAAAAACCCAACCTGCTTTAAAAAGTGATTTTTTTGAGCCATCCAGCAGCTGCCTTGAAAGGTCATATTATCGTCTATATCATATTTAGGATCCTGCCTTTGTTCAGTCCTCTCCGTCCAATCAGAATTACTCATGGAGATACCATAAATTTTGTTATGGTTTGGTGTAGGGTAGACTATGAAATTATAGTCACGATAAGGTCTATTTTTATTTCTTTGCCACTTAGAATCGTCCAAGGAATAGCGCCTGGGAACAACAACCCAATCTTCAGCGCAATTTTCGCTTAAAATCTTATCAAAACCAGCACCAAAGGCACAGTGAGCATCACATTTCATAATAAATTTTCCTTTAGCTTGGGAGATGCCGGCATTAATTGCGGCTCTCATACCCATGTGTTTTTTTAGCATTATTACTTTGACTCGGCTGTCCGGCTTAATGGGTTTATCCGGGCTCCGTCCATCAAAAACAGGCAGGATTTCCACATTACCTCGGGCGCTTTTAAGTATGGAATCTATAGTTTTTTGCATGAAGGGTTCTTTGAATGCTGGGATAATAATTGAAATCATTTAATAACTCCTCTTTATTGAATTCATTGTTTTACAAACCACCACTGTGGAGTAGGATAAGAATCTGTCTCCAATGGTTCAAAAATATTTAAAGTTTCTATGCGATGTGCTTGAACGTAAGCATTAACAGGCGTAATTACGTCTCCATATCTATGATGTTTATAGTCGTCACCAGATACAATTCCACCTCGTTTTACTCTTTTGCTCCACTCGATAATATCAGTCATAACATAGTCAAAAGTGTGAGAGCCGTCTATATAAACAAAATCAAGCGATTCATATGGTATATCTCTTACAGCCTCTAAACTTGTCTTTTTTATTATCTCACAAACAGGATATTTACTAAGTCGTGCTATTGCTTGTTGATAGTATGATTCTTGCCTTGTTATTCCTTCAGAATGAGAGCGGGGATCTTTATATACCAAATCCCAAGGATCGACGGAATACAATTTTTTAAGACTCTTAATACGTAAACATAATACTTCAGAATATTCCCCTCTTCTTACCCCAATTTCGGCTCCTTTCTCAAATCCTAACTGCCCAAACATAATGGCTAAATCAGTTCGATTCTTATTTTTTATCTTATTGATTATCATCTCGTTATAAAATTTTAATTTTTTATTTTTGAATTTTGAAACTCATTCATTTAAAATTGATTCGAATTTTAAAATTCAAAATTAAGCTTTGATCTCTAACGGGTTTCATTGTTTAAAGAAAAACCACGACCTCCATTTATCTCTTTTTACTCCTTCTTTTTTTCTTCTCTTCCCTAGAATATAAAGCCTTGGGATTCTAGCTATATATACAAAGGCATCAACAGCAAATTTAACGTGAACGCCATCATAAACTTTTGGCTCCTGTCTTTCTCTTATTCCTTTAACAACTGCATAATCGTGTCCTGAGATAATTCCTCCGCGTCTTACTTTTCTCTCCCATCCAAAAATATCCTGGGAAATATAAGGGAGAGTGTGGTTGCCGTCTATATAAACAAAATCCAGCGAATTGTCTTCAAAATCTTTTAAGGCTTCTCTAGAGAATTTTTTTATAATGGTGTAGTCGTAACCCCTGACATTCTCTAAGGCTTGCTCATAAAGTACTGCAGAATCAGTGCTAGGTGGCTTATATTCGCCGTAAACTACATAAGGGTCGACTCCATAAACCTTTAGCCCTGCCTGGCACAATGTTTTACCGAAATCTCCGAGGTCCACGCCCACTTCTACCCCAACCCTATATCCATAATCATAGAGAAATTTAGCAAAATCGTCGCGCCCTACATCCGGTATTTCAACGCCGCGTCTTCCATGCAGGGGTATGTCAAATACAGGCTCCAGTTTTAGTCCGTCTTTAATAGTCATCCTGGTAAATCTCTAAATTCTAATTCCTAAATTCTAAACAATACTTAAAGCTTCAAACCCCAATTCGTTAAACATGGAGGCCATGTCATTTCGATTCTTATTATTTACCTTATTTATTATTATCATTTAAGTTTTGGAATTTTTACCTCTGCGAAGACCAATTGTTTACTTCTTGTCTTTCTTGCATCTATTAATTGTTGTTGAACTAATTAAGATTTCATTAAAAGTTGTAATATCTTAATATAAAGATTCAGTATTGTCTAGAGGTTTATCCAGCACCATTTTAAAATCCCGCAGTTTAGTGCGTAGGTAAAGTCGTCATTTTTTGATGTAAATCAATACTCCGTGAGAAAAAGGTGGTGGATTTATTGACAAGCAGTTGGAGTTGTGGTGGATAGGCTTAATACACCGTCATTTACAGTTATATAAGAAACTCCGCTGCCATCACTGTCACCCATGATGATACATCCGGGCACTGAGGAGGAGCCTAAAAATAATTTTTTAGAGTGTATACTTGCAAGCCCAGCCGAGGAGCCGAAATATACATCAGTGACACTAGTATTACCAATAACTGCCTTGTTGCTCCCTGCTCCTTCTGCTTCGCTTCCTATAACAATACTATTATTGTCATTATAATCATAACCTCGTGTTCTATATCCTATGTAGATACTAGATGATGGAGCGGTTAGGTCTGCACTGCCGACTGACCATAAGCCAGCGCGCTCTCCTATTGCGATGTTATTACTTCCTGTTGTATTCGCGGTTAGCGCATAAAGGCCAATTCCGATATTGCTGCTCCCACTAGTATTCCCTCCAAGTGAAGATAGACCAACGGCAGTATTGCTGTCTCCCGTTTCATTAAAAAGAAGTGCATGACCGCCTAATGCACTATTAAATCTTCCCGTCGTATTTGATCCTAAAGCAAACGCCCCCACTGCAGTATTTTCATCGCTACCGGTACTAGTAATACTTTCCCCTAGAGCTTGATAACCGACAGCTGTATTATCAAAGCCATTACTGAGCAGCAGAGCTTCGTATCCTACGGCAGTATTCCGAGCTCCAGTAGTGTTATTTAAGAGAGCATTTTTCCCAACCGTGGCATTTGTGGTAACAGATCCCCCTCCTAAACCAACAGTCAAAGTATTTATTGTTGCGTCGCTAGATGTGGTCAAACTTGATACTTTTGCATTTCCTGATACATCAAGCGTGGCTGTGGGGGAACTTGTGCCGATACCTAGGCGGTTATTTATTCTATCCCAAAAGAAATGATTGTTATCCTGGCGGAACTTGTTTTGACCCATAAAGATTATCGACCCTTCTGTAAAAGCATCATTGCCGGTTCCGCCTCGGGAGATAGGCAATAATCCTTGCCAAATCAATGAATGGATATTATTCAAAGAAGAAATTGTTAGATTTGAATCATTTTGAAAAGTTTGTGTTTGTCCTGTTTGACTATTTAAACTCTGCACTACTGCAAGCACTTCAGTTGGGGTAACGAGAGTGACTAAGAAAAATATAGAAGCTGCTGCTAATGGAGTGCGAATCTTCATGTCTCTTCTCTCAATTATTTGTAATACTTCACCAAATATTTGTCAATCCCCTCATTCTGTGAAGAAGTGTATCAATTCATTTTATGGAAATCATTGAGGGTTTTTTAGTATTCCGGCACTTTTTTCATATATTTAAGACTTTAGGCCAAATCTTTCCATTAGCCAATCCCAATCATGCACAGCATTGTTCCAGCGGTTATTCATCCAGAAATCTTTCGAATAAGCGTTTCCCTCTGATATTCCCCAAGGTTTAGCTGCACGTCTAAAATCTCTATGCCTGTGCGCATACCACGTATTTTTATTAGTTATTACCTTGCCTTTACCCCCCAACCACGTCTTGAGAGCAATCTCAATAGCTTCCTGCGCAAAGGGACCATAGCCTTCCTCCTGCAAACCGCCTAGCCAATCCCAATGCTTTCGGGACATTAAATAAAAAGAGCCTTGGAAAACCATTGTTTCATCTAGCATAATATTTTTCCTTTGTTCTCTTCTGCCGGACCAATAAACGCCGCTGATTTTTTCCGGCCTGACAACCAACTTTTCGTAGTCGATGGGCGGTTCGTTAATAACTTCCCATTTTTCAACATCTAACTTATAACGCCTGGGAATCATTACCCAATGATCATCACTATAGTCTCTAATCAATTTTACATCAAAATTTTCGCCAAACATACAGTGCTCATCAGTTTTGATGATATAATCGCTTTTTGAGTTAGCAACCCCTACATTAATTGCATTTCGCATCCCCATGCGTTCAGATATATAGATAGCTTTAGCGCCCGCTACTTTGCCTTTTACCCCATCAAAGACAACAATAATCTCAGGATCAGTCTTTGCATTAGCACGAATATCATCCACAGTGGATTGCAGATAGGGGTCATTTACGCTTGGGATTATTATTGATAGCTTCATATAAACTCTTTAACAATATCCGCCACTTTCATTCGGTGTCCCGGAATATTCATTTCACAGCTCCAATCTTTTGGAATCATATTAAGCCAATGGTTAAATTCTGCTTTATCACAAATATATCTATAGGTATTCTTAATAATTAGCTTCTTCCCTTGTTTTTTCTTTTCTTTGAAGTTATTTATCAACGTGTGGGGATTAACACCCCAAGTGATATTGCCTAGCCTTAAAATAGTCCAGGTTGAGAAGAGCTTTTTCACCAGATTCTCCATTTCTCTTTTATGTTTAGCGTACCGGCTGTTACTGTAAAAAATACAGAGAGAACTAAAATACACTATGTGTTTGGAGCGGTTTTGACTCATCAGAAGGTCTTTTTCTCTTTTGTATTCTGATTTCCGTTTTTCACGGCTATTGCTCACGCCGGAAGCAAAAAACAAAAAGCTATTATTATCTGTGATCGCGCTTGCTATGTCACCGCTCCCAATAATCATATTTTCCACTTGGGTTTTATTTCCTTATAATAATAGTCTTTCCAGTCGTCGTAAAATCTTTGCAAATTATCTTTCTGACCACTGTGGGTTATTCTCTGTGTTCCCGAAGTAAATTTATTATGGCGGTGCGCATACCATGTGTTTTTATTAATCATCATTTTACCACCTTTTTTCCAGGTCTTAAATATTATTTCATGTTGGTCTTGATAATGCGGCCCATATCTATTATCAAGCTCCCCGATTACCTTATCCCACCAGGCACGCGGCATCACCCAAACAGAGCCTTGTATTGCCATTGTTTCATCAATCATAATATCTTTTCGCGCTTCATCCCGTTCATGCCAAGGATAACCAGTAAACTTTCTTTTGTCTTCAATGCTCTGCGTTACGAGCTTTTCGTAAATAACCTTATCGCGATCCATCAGCGTCCAAGTTGTCGGATCCAGGAAGAAACGCACTCCGGCAATTATCCAGTTGGGCTTGCAAGTGTCAGTTAGTATCCTGTCAAACCCTTTCCCAAAATCGCAATGTGAATCTGAACGCATAATAAATTCACCACGGGCTACACGGACACCGGCATTAACGCATGACCTTGGCCCTACATTTTTTCCAAGATGAAGCACGCGAACCCTGTCATCATCGTGAAGAGGTGGGTCAGGCCAATAACCGTCTAGGACTGCAATCACCTCGAGCTTCTCCCCTAGTTCTGAACTGTTAAGAATGGAGTCGATTGTTTTTTGAAAGTAAGGGTCTCCCCAGCAAGGAATTATTACGCTTAGTTTTATATCTAGCATATATCTATATCAAACCATATATCAAGGACATAATATGTATCACAATTCATCAAATATTTTGCTTTGGATTGATGTTTTTGATGGGACTACGACGGAAAGCATATCACAAAATATATACTACGCGGCAAAGATTTTCAACCCCGTTACAAGTATGTTGAACTATATCAAGGAGTTAATAGAAAGTGCAGCCTAATAATCAGGGATTGAAGACGTTGTTAAAGTAATCATAGTTTAGATTCTGCCTGTTTTCCCAGTTGCCCGGAAAGTCTGTATCTCCTCTTACGTAGCGGAATGACCCGGCAACCGTATCTATCCTTAAGACATACCATCTGCCACTGTGGTGAGTATACCCATAAAAAGAGATTATATTGTCGTCAATCTCAGAAATTGTATATCCGTCCAAAGGCTGTTTTTGAGCCGGAGTAATTTTCTTGCCTACAGGATCTGTAATGGTAATAACCCCTGATCCAGGAAGTTTAGACGGTAATAGATCTTCGGCTTTTTTACTGAATAGGGAGAAGAGAAATAGAGTAATCCCTGTGCCCCCGATCAGCTTTAAAAATACGCGCTTGTCAATATCGGCAATACCCACAGTCGATGTTTCGCTTTCTACTTTTTCCGCCGACTTTACAGGCGGTTTTATATCAATTAATAGTCGTTTTGGGGAATAGCTTCGGATTTTGTGTGAAAAAAGTTTATATGCAAAGAGAACGAGTAAGGGATAAATAAGAATGCCAGCGGCTAATTGAACAAAGGTTGTGGCCGTAACAAATACAGCGACCACAGCAAAACACGCAATTATAAAAGTGGGATATGTAATTAAACTCTTACTCATTAGTTGTTTGCCTCCTCCACTATAAATTCTCCTGATATAAAACCAGTTGAGCCATTGGCCAATTTGACCTCATACCATCCCGCATCTTTTGAGACAAATTCAAAGGTTTCGCCATCTTGGGCCTTTCCGAGCTTTGCCGAATCGGTAGCCGGTCTTTCACGGATATTAACGGTTAGGGATGGGTCGTCGAGTTTGACTGTTGCGACTGCTGACCCAGATGTTGTCTCGGGTATTTCTTCGAGTATTGCCCCGGAAGTTGCCTCTTCTGTTTGCGCGGGTAAAACTTGCGGAACTGGCGCAGATTGAGAAGTTTTGCTAATTGCCACATTTATAATATTTCTTATTCCAAGACCGGTGAGCAACGAGAAGACAAGAAATGATCCTGCCAGGAATTCGGGCAGTCTTGTACGAGTCTTTGAGGCCGTATCCGAACGAGTTTCTTCACTGCTTGAAAGGCTCCTCCTTTCAAGACACTCGGTATCGTTGTTGAAAATGATTCCGCCAATAAACTCTTTTTCTTTTTGATCGTACTTGTGTTCTTCCATGAAATATTTATAGCCACCCGCATTCATCTTAAAAAGCGACAAAATAACTTGCGACTTAACCCAAGGGGTCGATCTTTTGCCTAAATACTCAGGATATGACGAATAACCCTCGGTATGATGGAGAAAACGCGTCAGGTACGGCAGGAAGTTTTTATTACCTTTTATCGGAATAGACCTATATGGACCTTCGAATAGGGAGCCAGAGCGTTGGTATCTTTTATTAAAATACATTGAATACCTGGTGCAAAGCGACCTAAGAAATTTTTCTTGCGAGCCGAGAGTTTTTTGATGTAGTATTAAATGGAAGTGATTTGGATTTAAACTGTATGCTATTAGTTCTAAGTCATTAAAATAGTTTTTAGGCTGGTGGGGCGTGCCTCGAAAAGAACGGCCATTTATTTTAAAGACTTTTTTGACACTATCGGGGTCTTTGGGAGGGCTTAAATAATCTTCTAAAAAGCCAATAAATACATTGTAGTCATCTTCACCATTGAAGATGACTCTTCCTTCAACTCCCCTATTATATATGTGGTAATAGAGTCCTGCCTCATCTATTCTGCATCGGGCTTTGGCAGGCATAGTATTAAGACATGTATTTAGCGTAGCTTAAAAGGAAAGACTTTGCAAGTACCAATTTTGAGGCCGCCGGCCCGGTGGGCGCTCTGGCCCAGAGGGCTGGCTCGCCAGCTTATAAGGACTGGAGCCTCGTGAGAGAGTCGAACTCTCTTTTGTATCTTACCCCAGTAGTTCTCGCCGGAAAATTATTAGAGCCGGAAGTGGGAATCGGACCCACGATCTAGTCATTACCAATGACTTGCTCTACCACTGAGCCATTCCGGCATGATTTCATTTCGCTTCCACCGCTGTCTCGCTGCCGCTCGGACAGCATCCACACTTGTCTTCGCTTCGCTCGCAAGTGGGCTCCCTCGCTTTGCTCGGTCCGCCCCCTCGCCCTCGCCGGAGCCGGGGCTCGGTCCGACCCACTGAACTATCAAGGCAGGTTCTAATATTAGGCATCTCATTTTTTGTGCTGAGGGAGGGACTTGCACCCCCGGAGTCCATACGGACGCTTGTTCTACAGACAAGTGCAATTGCTACTCTGCCACCCCAGCGCGTACTCTATTTTACAAAATTTCGCCTTCAAAATAAACTATGAGTAAGGAAGCTTTTAATTAACTATAAGGAAGTTAAAGTCAATGTCGTTAACTTGCCCTTCTTTAATCCCTACCGTAAACTGACCGTCTGACTGAGTCTTTATATATAGGGGCTGTGAGAGTTCTGTTTTGGGCGTTATGAATATTGCCGATTCAGTCTTTGCTATTTCGTTGTTAACCTTAAGCTCTGTTTGGCCCGAAGGTAAAGTAACTAGTGCCGACGAACCTGTAGCAACAACTTCTGTTTGTGATATTATCTGAACTTCTTCTGCGCGCTTGATTGCTATGTCTTTAGCCGATAGCACTCCACTTACAGAAACATTTTTTGCAAACTCCGCGTTCTCCTCCACCTTGAGTTTTCCATCCTCTTCAATTATTACCGCGCCTCCCAAGAAGCGAACAGCCCCCTGCGACAACGGTTGGATCTCAAGATCCCCGGCAAGTGTGTTAATGGCATTTGAACCGATCGTCAGGTTGTTGCCTACTGACAGCGAATTAAGAACTGCAACGTCCGCAAGGGTTGTTGAACCTGAAACCATTAAATTATCGGCCCTTGTGAGAAATGCCGAATCTGTTGAAAGAGGTGTAGTATTGAACAATCCTAAACTTTCAAGGACAGAAAGTTTTCTCTCAATTTCTGACAGTTCCTCATCTAATTTGCTAAAGTCAAGATCGGAATTAATAAGTTCGATACTGCTAGCCCGTATTTTCTCAGCCGACAAAGTGCCTGACAATGTCGCGTTATTAGATGTTAGATCTTGGATATTAGATACTAGAAAGGCGGAATTTGTGGCAGACAAAGAGTCTGTTTCGACTTTTTTCGCATTAAGGAGTCCCGCGGAAACATTGGCGGCAATGACCTCTGAAAAAGCGGCGATCCTATCAACTATTGAGGCAGGTTCGTCGCTCTCCTGTTTCTGAACCGCAAAAAGAGGATCCTTATCTGTCCCTTGATTCACGATAATTAGCGAGCCATTATCTGCAATGTAAATATCCGGGTCATACCAAGATGGATTGACAAAAACTATGATTTTGCCAATTCCATCCGAATCATATGGTTCAAGGGCTACTCCTATAACTCTCCCCGCTTTTGTAGCTTTCATTCCAACACCTGGTGTTGATGAGGAGGTAATCGAATCCCCAACTTTAATCGGACCATTTTCAATCGAGACCTTGAGAGGCACCCTGCCGGCAAGGGCAATAGGCCTTGGGTTTCTCCCCGCCTGCGCCAGCTCGCCCCCGATTACTTCCGAAGGCGCTGCGGAAACAATACCCAAAAGAGCGCTGCCAATTCTGGCTTTCTCAAGGACCGCGATTGTCTCGAGTCCTTCGGTTGTGTTGTAGCTGAAAGATTCATGGCTTGGGGTAACCAAATCACCCGCTTCAACATCTTCTTTTGTTTCATACCATTCGGCGTAGTCGGCACCGGTTGTTTTGATGTATTCATAGACAATCACGATACCGGCGCCGCCCACTCCGCCGGCTTGTCCCGTGGCGTCGTCTTCTGCGGCGCCTCCCGCGCCTCCTCCGTAGACACCGCCTGTTGCCCCGGCCGCATCGCCGGCGCCGCCAAGGCCTCCTC
>MFOC01000006.1:0-1853 GCA_001782235.1 Candidatus Levybacteria bacterium RIFCSPHIGHO2_02_FULL_40_18 | reverse complement strand
GCCGGTTCCGCCGTTGCCGCCTGCTGTTGATCCCGCAGTTCCTCCCGTACCCACAGTGACGGTTTCGCTGGAGCCAAGTGCGCTTGCGGTAAACCACTCTTCTGAGTAACCACCGCCTCCGCCTCCTCCTCCGGCGGCGTATAAACTGGCGGTGTCGGCGCCACCGCCTCCTCCTCCGGCTCCGACTACCATAACGCGGGCAAAAAGAAGGCCGGCGGGTTTTGACCAGCTAGTTGAGGAGGGGTAAACCTGCACGCTTGTTGACCCGACGCCGCCGTCCAGGGCTTCCCAGGTGTCGGTCGCGGTGCAGGCTTTGACTGTGGCGTCTGTGCCATTGAAGTAAATGTCGCCGGCAGTACAGCTGGCCGGATCGCCGATTGAGCCTTTGTTGGAAAGGCGGACCGTGCCGTATGCGCCCTGGTCAACAACGGAAAGGAGAGTGTTTGTGCCGTCGGTTAGGGCAATAGTGCCGTCTGTGCTGTTTCTGATGGTTTCGCCATTTTGCAAGTTTATGTCATTGGTAATACCGGCGGCAATACCGGAGGAGGTGATCCTGATAGCGTCGGTGACCACTCCTGCAGTGTTCTCGGCATTATCAAGACAAAGCAGACACTCAATATCATCTGTTAATGTTCCTGCCAGGCTGGTTGCGGCATTGGTAATTGTCAGGCCGAAGTGGTCGGCGTCATCGTCGTTTTGCAAAATGGTTATCTTCTGGCCTGTGATGTCAGTTGCGGCTGTTATGCCCGTTATGCTTTCGATGTTGAGGTCAAGGCCAATGACCGCGGCATTTCCTGCGTCAACGTCAAGGTTTATTACTCCTGTTGTGATGGTTGAGTCTGTTGCTGCCGAATCAATAGTTATTTGACCTGCCGCCGGGAAAAGAACATCTACTGTTGAGTCATCGTCAAAGGTCCAGTAGGCTGTTGCGACATCACGTATGGCAAAGGTTCCTGTGTCTGTCATATCTATGAAAAGGTCGATGCCTGTGCCCAAATTAATGTCCGTGGTTTCATCGACTGTGGCAGTGTTGGCAATATCGTCAAAGTCAATACAGTCTGTACAGTTGAGGGTGGTGATAGATGTGGCAGAAATTGTAGTGCCTGTTGTTATTGTCAGATCATCATTAATTGTTACTGCCGAATCTGAGTCTGTAATTGCGCCTGAAAGGGATAATGTTGTAACTCCTGAAACTGCACCTGCTGTAATATCAATGGTTGTTGAAGCAAGAGAGAATGTATCTCCCCCATCTCCCAAATCTACTTGTCCATTGGCATCAAATAATCCATTGGCTGTCAAGGTTCCTGAAACAGTAAGGGAACTTGAGGCAGTTGTTGCATCGGAAAGAGTGATTGAGGACGATCCCGAATCAATCACTATGTTTCCTGTGGTTAAGCCACCAAGAGTTAAGGTTCCCATTTGAAGGGATTGGATTGTTGCGGTTGATCCGGTTAGAGATATACCATTACCTGCGCTTCCTCCTGCGGTTGCAGATATTGTTGCCGTGGGAGTACCGTCATTAATACCTGTTACTGCGAATTCTGCTGATGAGGTGGCTGTTGCGCCGATTGCGAAATCAACTGTTTCATTCCCCGCGTGAAGCAGTCCATTAGTAGTTGCCCAGAAATTTGTTCCTCCTCCTGTATCGTCAGTCCCACAGGTTAAGACATTAGCGACAGTTTCTAGGGCTGTACAGGTAGTAAAGTCGGTTAAGATTATTTGGTCAACGGCATTAATGGTAATGTCGGTATCGGCGCCGGTGGTCTGCAAGATTAGAGCATTACTATCAATAGTAACTGCATCTCCTCCGTCACCAAGAGTAACAACCCCATTGGCATCAAGTATGCCATTGG
>MFOC01000005.1 GCA_001782235.1 Candidatus Levybacteria bacterium RIFCSPHIGHO2_02_FULL_40_18 | reverse complement strand
GTACAGGTAGCCAATACAGTAGTTCAAACCAATGCGCTGTATGCGATCTAACTACAAATACATGTAAACCCCCGCCTACACCAACGCCTACATCAACGCCTACCCCTACGCCAATACCGTTTAATCCAGCAGCATGTAAGTGTGATGGGATAGAGTATTCTGACCTTTTCTCAGGACAACAAACAACAATTACATCATTTGGAAAAGTCGAGGGGGATGATATTGGGAAGGCGCAGATAGTTGACCAGAGGTTCTTCTTAGCAGAGGGTGCAGAAACGACGGCTACAATTATTGGGCGGTCAGATCTAATTCCCTCATCGATTGTTGAAAATACAGGATCTAAAGTAAGGTACGTTTCCAAATGGACATTTACGATGCCACAGCTTAAACAAAGCGCAACCTATAGAATTTGGAGTCAAATTAATTGTCAACCAAAACTCCAGGCCTTTGCCCCTCCACAACAGCCAAAAAAAGGAGTATTACAGGCAGTAGCCGAAGCTCCCAAATCCTTTATCGATAGAATGATTGACTTCTTAAATAGACTGTTTGGTGTGGAAACCCAAAAACCACAGGAAACAGCTGAGATAGATTCTTCTGATCTTGCTCCCAGTCCTACCGGCAAGCGCTCTTTACAAATTGGGACTATATATCCTGTAGAAGTGTACCAGAAAACCTGCTCTTTTATAAAATTCAGGTTCGAAAACTTCGGCCAATAATCCTTGCTCTTGGAAAAATAGCCTCGATTTTAGTATAATGTATTTTAAGTTTATGGTGGTTGTAGCTCAACAGTAGAGCGCCAGGTTGTGGACCTACCTCATAGGTTTTTTTACTAAGTACCCATTGACAATAAGTCCACAAAGCCTTATCCTATCCTTGTGAAGACTTGCATTAGATGTAATAATCTGTTTAAAGCTTCAAGTAGGCACCTTAACTGTCCTAGTTGTAGAAAAAAGTCATATAAAAATCTTTGTCCTCTTTGCGGGCAGCTAAAACAACGAAAATCTAAATTATGTGTGAATTGCTTTAACATGAGTAAACAATATCCAAATTCTAAAGCTAGACATTTAAGCAAGGACGGATATTATTATGTTTATTACCGGTTACATCCCCTTGCCGATAAATCAGGGAGAGTTTACGAACATAGACTTGTGATGGAAAATAAAATTGGAAGATTCCTTTTGCCATTTGAGAATGTTCATCACAAAAACGGTAGAAGAAATGACAATAGAATTGAAAATCTTGAATTATGGACGAGATTTCAACCTACTGGTGGAAGGGTGGAAGATGTTGTAAAATGGGCAAAGGAAATCTTGAAATTATATGGTGATGTTAGCTCAACTGGTTAGAGCATCAGGTTGTGGACCTGAAGGTTGCCGGTTCAAGTCCGGTACATCACCCAACAAATTGAAACAACATACTATGGTAAAGAATAAAATGAATTCTAAGCCGGTTGAAGAAGAATCAGAGCCTAGAGTGCCAGCAGACCTTCAGAAGGCTCTCGCTGCTGTTCCCCCCTTGGTAGAGGTAGTGTGGAAGAGTCTCACGCCACTCGCGCGCTGGGACTTTATTATTTGGATAGACGCAGCCAAGCAACTTGAGACACGTAAACGCCGAATCGAGAAAGCTTGCTCGATGCTTACAGCCGGAAAGCGACGCCCTTGTTGTTTTACAATAGTGCCAACGGATCTTTATAAAGCCCTCGAGGCTAATCCGAAAGCGAATGCTCAATGGAGAGATCTTGGGCCAGTCGCGCGCAGGGACTTCGTTAGCTGGATAGACTCAGCCAAACAACCGGAATTAAGTAAAAGCCGGGCCGGGCAAGCCTGCGAGCTGCTTGCGGCCGGAAAACAACGCCCCTGATGTTTCTTAATCTCTGAAGTGGTTCAATTCACTCAAGCAATCCAAAACTACAAACTAGCAAATGAGGTTCTGAAAAATACTAACTCCTGCGGTTGAAGGGTGCTATAATAGTTCCTGACATCATTCGGTAGGCTAACCCAATTTAACCCACTATCTCGCCTTCAATTATGTCTTGTCTGTTTTTTGGTTTCCAATTTCTCGCAAGCACTAATCCCGTAAGAAATCCCCCAACGTGTGCCCAAAATGCGATTCCCCCGGTCGCAAACGCGAAAGGTAAAGAGGCAATTCCTGAAAAAAGCTGGATTATAAACCAATAGAATATGTAAATAACTGCAGGTATCTCGGTAACCGTGACGAAAAAGAACATAAAGATGAAAGTTCTAATATTTGAGGATGGAAAGAGGATAAAGTACGAACCCAAGATACCCGAGACTGCACCTGATGCGCCTAGCATAGGTATGTTTGAGGCTGGCGTCAACAGATACTGAGCAAAATTGCCTGTTATCCCCGCTAAAAGGTAGAGTAGTGCAAATTTTATAATTCCGAGTCTTGCCTCAACGTTGTCTCCAAAAATCCACAAAAACCACATGTTCGATAATATATGAAAAAATCCTCCGTGCAAAAAAATTGATGTGACAAACGAAATTAGCGTTTGCGGACTCAAAAAATTAACCGAGGTCGGGATTAGAGCATATTCAAAAATAAACGCCTCTTGATTTGGCGTAGTTAATAGCTGGTAGAAAACGAATATGTTGGCAGCGATTATAGAAAGAGTTATAAACGGAACCTTGTTTGATTTATGAGAATCTGATATCGGAAACATAGATGCGCGGGTGAAAGGAATCGAACCTTCAACCTATTCCTTAGAAGGGAATTGCTCTGTCCGTTGAGCTACACCCGCATCCTGACTATTTTACTATATTCGAAGCCCATTTTGAAGCTCTCTAGGTCATTTTGCCCGGTTCTATGGAGTGGCCGCCGAATTGATTACGCATAGCGGTTAGAATTTTGCCAATGAAGCTTGGATGTCTTTGTGAATCTTTGCGAAACTCTACCGAACCCACAATTATTTCCATAGGCAATTTAAGTTCTCTGGCTGTTTCGACTGTATATTCTGCCTCACCTGTAAAACCTACGGCTCCCGATACGTCTTTCAGATCCTGGCCGAATTTGGCAAACGCCGATTTGAGCCAGCCTATTAAACGCGACTCGACAACGCTCCCGTTATTGTAAATTCGGGCTACTTCTGATAGATCAGGGTTGTAGGGCGAGTTCTTTAATATGTTGAAGCCTTCACCAATTGACTGCATCATTCCGTATTCTATTCCGTTATGGACCATTTTAACAAAATGGCCTGCGCCTATACCTTCAAAGTGTGCGACCGCTTCCGGTTTTGCCATTGTTTCGAATAGCGGCTTTAATTGATCGAATAGTTCGCGATTCCCTCCAACCATTAAACACGCGCCGGAGAGAGCACCACCGGGGCCGCCCGAAATCCCGACATCAATAAATTTAATTCCTTTTTTTTCTGCGAATTTCGATCGGCGAATAGTATCCTTATAATACGAATTCGCTCCTTCGATAATGATGTCGCCGGGCTCTAAATATTTCAATAGCGATTCGAGTATCTCATCTGTCGGCTTTCCGGAAGTTAAAATAGTTAAAATTACTCGAGGTTTCGTAAGCTTTGCTATCAGTTCATCAATTGAGTATGCGGCATCAATCCCTTCTTGTTCAAAAGCTTGAGTAACATCTCGCGTCCGATTATATCCAACCACCCGCCAACCAGAACGTGAAAGCCGTCTCGCAATATTTCCCCCTATTTTACCTAAGCCAACAATCCCGATTTCTTTTTTCATATTTGGCAAAAAGCGGCATACGGTTCAATCCAATTTCTCCCGTCGTACTCTATTAAATCAAAAGCCTCTTTTGGTCCCCAGGACCCTGCTTTATGAAACGTGATCGGAGTTCGATTTTTGACTAAAGGGTCTATAAATTGCCACTCTGCTTCAACTTCCTCCGAGGTGTTAAAAGATGTTCTTTTTCCGGCAAAAGCATCTTGTAGTAGTTTTTCATATGCATCAAACGTTTCTTCCGGAAAATAATGCTTGTAGCAAAACTGCATAAGAGTAGGTTCTAGAACTTTTGCGTATCCCGGTTTTTTTGTAAGTATCTTAAGCCCTACGCCCTCATTAGGCTGAATACGAATCGTTAAAACGTTGTCTCCTATATTATGTGATTTAAATACGTAATTTATTTCAGTAACCCACGTCGTCATTTGTTTTCCCGCCCTAACGTATATGGGCACATTTTTAAATCTGTCATGTTTAAAATGAGCTTTAAAGGCAAAAAACGTCTCGACTTCTGAATCGGGATCAACACTCTCTTCATCTCTATAACCTACGACTTTTTTTCCGTCAACTTCTCCATCTGTGTATTGCCCAAAAACAACATCGGCGGGCTTTGCAGATAGATTTTTTATGAGATCGATCCGGGACCTAACTAATTCTTTATCCGTGTCGCCCCGCGGCCGCTCCATTGTTGCAAGGGCAATCATCTGGAGTATATGGTTTTGCCCAACATCCTTAAGCGCTCCCGTTTCTTCGTAAAATTTCCCGCGTTTTCCTATGCCAAAATTTTCAGGCGCGGATATCTGAATGTGGTCAAGATATCCGGCATGAAGAAGATTTTCGAAAATATTATTGTCAAAACGGAAAGATAAAATGTTTTCCAGAGTTTCCTTACCGAGGTAATGATCAAGGCGAAAAATCTGTTCTTCTGAAAAAGTATCTAAAAACATTTTGTCATACCGCCTTGCAGAAGCAACATCGTACCCTATTGGTTTCTCAATCATTATTCGTGTCCAGCCGCCAAGTCGACTCTTGTTGAGTCCGCTTTTTTTGACATTCTTAAAAACAGTTGGATAAATAGACTGTGGAAGCCCAAGATAAAACAGCCTATTATTTGAGTGAAATCCCTCACTTCCCAACTTATCAAGATACCTGTCTAAATCCTTATAGAAGGAGAGCTTCGTGTTATCCCCTGGGAAAAAGTACATGTGGCTCTTCAGAAATTTAAAAGAATCACTATCGATTGAATGTTTATGGTGTCTATTGTCAGATGTTAAAGAGTGCTGAAAGAAGGCAGAAAATTCTTCCTCGGAATATCGCCTCCCCGTTGCAATTATTGCAAAATTTTCAGGGAACATCTTTTTTTCGGCAATATCATATAGGGCCGGGTAAATTTTCTGGTAGGAGTTGTCTCCGCTTCCTCCAAATATTATAAACGAAAAGGGAACATTGAATACGTTTTGTTGTGTAATCACAATCATTAATTGTAGGGTTATTATTGAAAAGTTTCAAGAAGTAAAGTTGTGCGATTGAGCGGGTGAGCAGAATCGAACTGCCGTCTACTCCTTGGAAGGGAGTTATTCTACCATTGAACCACACCCGCACTTCGACTCCACTTTGACAAGCTCAGGGTCGCTCAGTGCAAGCCCTTCGGCATCTTCACACTGAGCGGAGTCGAAGTGCTCAGTACAAGCCCGCTCAAAAATTATACTAAAATAGCTATAATTAAACAACACACTCACAGGTTTAATTGACAGTAATTCTTAATTTATGTAAGATAAAGTTTCTTATGCTGCATAGTGAGAGAGAAAAAGTTGAAAGTATAATCACAGGGCTGAGCGTTCCAACATGCAGCTTTGAACACCCTTTAATAAAAGAGAATTGGAATACTAATAACCCCCATCTAGATGTTGTAGATAGATCTGACGACCGTCGCCTAAGCTCTGTTCATTTGCAAGGAAAAATACAGTTTGCAATTCCAGAATTACCAGATAAAGTAATATTTTGCCCTCCATATGTCTTAATAAATGAGGAACCTACTACGCATCCGGGCTCAAATGCCTTATATTATAGCGAGATGCAAAAGGGTAATAACATTATACTAATATCGTTTCTTCCTCCCTTCAAATGGACATCCCCTTTACATTGGCATCTTCAAGAAGAAGGAAAACCGCCAATTATTGAATATTATGAACTTGCTTATGGATCAGCGACAATTCACCATAAAGAGAGCGATAAGGGAGTACCGGCCCCAGAATATTTCAGTTTCAGACACGGAGTTAGACACAGGATGCAATCGGGTAGGGAAGGCGCGCTTCTTTCAATCTTGATGCGGGATGCAGCGCGATATCCTCAGGCTCTCAGGCACATCCACTTCTAAAATTCTTGTGTTTTGTTTGCATCGAAAGTAAAATATACTTAATCGGAGACTAGTTCACCGGTAGAACGCTCGCTTTGGGAGCGAGAAGCACGGGGTTCAATTCCCCGGTCTCCGACACCAAAATGTCAACACTAGGATATATATTGTTATTTACGTTTATTGGAAGCATTGGAGCGCTTATCGGGGGTTTTATTCTTCTTTCCCGAGAGAAATTTGCAATAAAAATTTCTCACCTCCTTGCATCATTTGCCGCGGGCATTCTGCTGGGAAGTGCATTCTTTGATCTTTTACCTGAAGCTCTTCACGAGGGGGAAGAGAGGGGTATTGATGTTTTTCTTTGGGCTCTAATCGGTATCGTATTTTTCTTTCTTGTCGAGCGGTTTATTCATTGGTTCCATCATCACGAGGAATACCACGATGAAAAAGAAACTAAAACTACGCTCCCATTAATAATCTTTGGAGACACAATGCATAACTTCCTAGATGGAATAATAATAGCCGCAACTTTTATGGTAAGTATCCCCCTTGGAATCACAACCTCAATAGCAGTTTTTGCCCATGAAATACCTCAGGAAATTGGAGATTTTGGTCTAATGATTCATAAGGGTCTTAAAAGGAGCAGGATTATTTTAGTAAATATAGTCAGCGCCGCGGTAGCTATTCTGGGTGCGCTTTTAACCTATGTACTTGGAGAGAGTATCGAAAAACAAATCCCTGTTTTGATCGCATTAACAGCAGGTTTCTTTATTTATATCGCAGCCTCTGATTTAATCCCCGAAATACACCACGAAAGAAGAAAGAACTACATAATCTACGAAACGCTTCTATTATTATTCGGAGTGGTTCTCATCTGGTTTGCAACCTCCTCTCTCCCAGAATTATAGTAGCTTGCACTGAGCGAGCCCGCCTTGGCGGGGGAGTCGAAAGTGTGGACATTATACCAAAAAGTTCGGACTCATTTCCAGCAGAACCCCGAATGAAGCACGCGCGGAGCGCGTGGTGGCTCTGACCCAAAT